>JANQDY010000198.1 GCA_028278625.1 Thermodesulfobacteriota bacterium | reverse complement strand
AGAGGCGGAAATCCGGGAAGCCCTGGGAGGCAACCTGTGCCGGTGCGGCACCTACCCCCAGCACCCCAAGGCCATCATGGAAGCCGCACAGATACTCCAAAACAAGGGAGGGAAATGAGCATGAGTGTCCAAAGAGAATACGACCGAATGATCGAAATGGAGGACAACATCGGGTTCGACAAATACCCGCTGAAGGAATTCGATCACATCGGCAAAGAAAACGTCCGACGGCTGGACGGCAAGGAAAAGGCTTCCGGCAGGGCGGAGTATACCATTGATGTTCAACTGCCGGGAATGCTGCATCTGAAATTCCTCACCTCCCCTTATCCCCACGCGGAAATCAAAGGCATGGATGTCACGAGAGCTCTGGCACTGCCGGGCGTGAGGGGCGTTTTGAGATATGATGACCCTGAGTTTCCGGAAGTTGTTGATCTTGGGGGACATGGGCCCACGGCCATCGCACCGATTCCCCACGTGGCCCACTTTGAAGGTGAACCGGTGGGCGCGGCGGTGGTCGCCGATACGGAAGCCATCGCCGAAGAGGGCGTGCGGCTCATAAAGGTGGAATGGGAACAGCGCCCTTTTCTTCTGGATGTGGAAGAAGCCTTGAAGCCGGAGGCCCCCCTGGCCCACCCGGAGGACTTTCCCGAAGGGAATCTGGAAGTGGAGCATGTGGAAGAGCATGGGGATGTGGCGGCGGGCTTCAAGGAAGCCGACCGGGTGCTGGAGTTCCAGGCCAGCCGAACCCTTCACACCTATGTCTCTCCCGAGCGGCCCTGCGGGGTGGTCCGCTGGAACGGTGACTATCCCGAGTTCTGGCTCAAACACCAGAGACCCCATGAAAACAAACGGGCCATCTCCTCCTGGTTCGATCATATTCCCATGAACCGCATCGAAATGCACATGCTCTACCAGGGCGCTACCTTCGGCGGGTGGACCCAGTTCTATTGGAACCAGGGTCCCATGTATTGCGCCGCGGTCATGGCCAAACGGACCGGGCATCCCGTCAAGTACGTCTTTGACCGCCGCGGAGATTTTTACGGCGGATCCATGGACGAAGGAAATTACTACTACAAAGTGGGTTTCAACAATGACGGCCGCATTCTGGCCGTGGAAGCCAAAGGACATTTTTCCAACCCTCAGTGGGAAGGATTCGGACCCGGCACCCATTTTGAAGACAACACCCAGATTCCCAACCTTCACGCGCCCAGGAAAGTCATAAAGGTCAACAAGGGACCCAACACGGCGGTGCGTTGCGAACAGTTGCCCAACACTATGAGCTTCACTCTGGTCATGGACCGGGTGGCGGCTGAACTGAACATGGATCCCATCGATGTGGCCATTATCAATGACGGCGCCAAAGGGCATGACATGGAATGGCTCACCGAGCGCAAAAAAGAGGTGGGCTTTACACCCATCGACAGTTTGAAAGTGTGTCTTGAAAAGGGGAAAGCCGCTGCACAATGGGATGAAAAATGGCATCCGCCGGGTGCCAAGAAACTCCCAAACGGCAAGATGCACGGCATCGGTTTTACCTGGACCCACGAGTGGGACGATTCCTGCGGATCCGGTGAAATCGCCATGCGCCTTGAAAGGAATGACGGTTCCGTCAGTATCCTGGGGATGCGGTGCGATAACGGTGTGAACGCGGAAACCGGTTATTGCCAGATTGCCGCCAATGAACTGGGGATGCGCATCGAGGATGTTTTTTACCGGCCCCATACGGATACCGGCTTTTTTCCCATGTGCCCCGACTCATCAACCAACACCGGGGTGAACGGTTGGGCCGTGAGGCACTGCGCAAGACTATTGAGAGCCAAAATTCTGGAAGCGGCCACGAGCCCCAGAGCCGTCACCCAGCGCGGTGACTACCCGCCCCTCTTTCCGGGACTGAAACCGGATGATCTGGACATCAAGGACAGTGTTATCTTTGTAAAGGCCGATCCTTCCAAAAAAATGTCCGTTGCCGAACTGGTCGGTCCGTCCGCGGAGGCGGGCCCCCTCTCCTTTCATGAGTTGTACGGTGCTGAAAGACACCCCTTCAGTGTTCCCATTTTCGCCCATGCCTATCAGGCTCAGATCGGTTGTTACAAGGGATTCCGGCCCAAGTTCTGTCGTCAGGTGCATTTCATGGAAGTTGAAGTGGACACGGAAACGGGAGAGATTGAAGTTACCAATGTGGTAAACGTCAATGACGTGGGGAAGGTGATCAGTCCTGAATCGTGCGCCGGCCAGCAGTACGGCGGCACATACATGGGCGTTGGTCGGGCCCTTTTTGAAGAAGTGGTTCATGACCCGGTAACCGGTGTTATGCTCAACGGTGACCTGCTGGACTACAAAATCGCCACCATCGAAGATTGTGGAACCATCGACACCCACCTGGTGGAAACCCAGCAGGGGTATGGGCCTTACGGTGCCACAGGCATCGGAGAAGACATCGCCACGGTGATTCCGGCACTGCTGGTCCCGGCGGTTTACAACGCCATCGGCAAATGGATCTACGAGTTTCCCATCACACCGCAAAAGATCTTAAAAGCGCTGGGAAAAATATAGGGGGGACAGCATGAAAACATTTACGCATTTCAATGCATCGACCATAGAGGAGGCCGTTTCACTTCTTGAGCGGTATCAGGGCAAGGCCGCCCTCATCGCCGGCGGAACCGATATCTTGGGCAAAATGAAGGACCGGATACTGCCCACCTATCCCGAGGCGCTGATTAACCTCAAAACCGTCCCCGGCCTCGACGAGATCAGGGAAGAAGGCGGGTTCTTGAGACTGGGGCCGCTGGCCATCCTGGAAGACATTGCGCACAATGATATTGTGGGATCCAGGTACCCGGCCCTTGCGGAAGCGGCCCGACGGACCGCCTCTCCCCATCTTCGGGAGATGGGAACCATCGGCGGAAACATCTGCCAGGACATTCGCTGCTGGTATTACCGGAATCCGGAAAACCGTTTCCCTTGCTTAAGGAAAGGGGGCGGCCGCTGCTATGCCCTCAAAGGGGACACCAGATATCACTCCATCTTCGGCGGGAGCGTGGAAGAAGGGTGCATTGCCGTGCACCCCAGCGACACGGCCCCCGCGCTCATCGCCATGGACGCTCACATCAGGACCTCCAAACGGACCGTAAAGGCCGAGGATTTCTTTCAGGTGGAGGTCTCTAAAACCACGGTGTTGGCACGAGATGAAGTCGTCAGCGAGATCCGGATACCCGCGCCGGCGGAGGGTACCAAAAGCGCCTTCTTGAAGTTTGCCTTGAGAAAATCGATCGACTTTCCCATTGTCAACTGCGCCGCCATGATCACCACCACCGATGGAAAGGTCTCCGCCGCCAGGATCTGCTTAAATGCCGTCTGGGTGAAACCGTACAGGGCCCTGGGCGCCGAAGAAACGATCATGGGCAAGGAGATCAACGGGGAAGTTGCGGAAGCCGCGGGGAGCGCAGCGGTTAAAGGCGCCAAACCGCTGGCGGATAATGCCTACATTGTGGAGGCGGCCCGTGCACTGGTGAAAAACGCCATTCTGGCCTGTTCTTAGGTCTTTTTTATAGATTAAGGCGACTGGACCTGCGGAATGGTTTCCGCCTGTCCAGTCGTACTTTTTGTTCAGGGTTTATGCACCGACGTTTGATGAGGAACCATTCCATTGAAAATAGACGTACACCTAAAAGGAAGATTCAAGGAGGCCCTCAAGCTCCCGGACCCTCATCCTTTGGAAGTATCTGAAGAGACCAATGTCCGGGAACTGCTCTACCGCCTCTGCCGGGATACGGGGTGCCCGGAGGACACTTTTTTTAACAAAGATCTCCGTTTAAAACCGAATGTGGCCGTCACCAAGAACGGCCGCTTCATCATCCATCTAAAATGGCTCGACACGCACCTGGAAGAAGGTGACGCGGTTACCATCTTTACCCTTCACTGTGGCGGATGATGCCGCCAACCGATTCATTTCCCACAGGACCTTGTGGCATATGAAGATCAGACTTTCCGCAATAATCGGGTTGCTTGCTGTGTTTACCCCATGCTTCCATGCCCAAGCACAATTCTGCCGTTTTGAAGACCATCAATTCTCATTCGAGTTTATCAGAACCCTCGGTTACAGCAGTACCGGTGGTGCCGATATCAACGAATGTTTGATAACCGCCTACAGGATCGAAGACGGCAACAAGGACAGCTGGTTCAGGGAGTGGCATAAAACCGCCATGGGTCTTGAAACCCTTGGGGATCGTTTTCTTGTGGCCGGCCACAAGATCAGTGCCAGAGAGGCCTACTTCAGGGCATCAGGCTACTACAGAACAGCCGAATTCTTCTTGCACGGAAACCCGAAGGACAGCAGAATCCTGAAAACCTGGGCAAAAAGCCGCTCATGTTTTCAAAAGGCAATCCCCTATTGCAGCCATCCCATCAAATACCTGAGGATACCGTTTCTGAACACCACATTACCCGCCTACCTGTGCCTTGTGGATGAATCGGAGGTGAATAGGCCGTTACTGATCATTCACACCGGATTCGACGGAACCGCTGAAGAGCTCTATTTTGAAATCGGCAAACTTGCCCTTAAAAGAGGTTTCAACTGCCTGCTCTTCGAAGGCCCAGGGCAGGGAGAAATGATCCGGAAACAGGGCATACCCTTTCGTCCTGACTGGGAAACGGTTATCACCCCTGTGGTCGATTACGCGCTTCAACTACCCACAACGGATACGGGTAGAATCGGATTGATCGGGATCAGTTTTGGGGGATATTTGGCACCCCGGGCCGTCGCTTTTGAGAAACGGATCAAGGTCTGTGTTGCCAACGGAGGGATCTATGACATGTATGAAAATACCCTCAAGAAGTGTCCGCCCGGAACAGAGAAGATGATCAATGACGAAAACGCTGCAAGGATTTTTGATGACAATGTTCAAAAAGAGATAGAAGCAGGCCGTATCAATGGATGGTTTTTCAACAATGGCATGTTCACATTCAAGGCGGGATCGCCCAGCAAATTCATTCACTTGTTGAAGGCCTACTCCTTGAAAGAGCATGCCGTCAAAATAGACTGCAAAATGCTGATCTGCGATTCCGAAAATGATGTTGAGTTGCCCGGGCAGGCGAAAAAACTGTACGATGCCCTAAAGTGCCCGAAGGAATACATGCTGTTCAGGGCCGAGGAAGGGGCCGATCAGCACTGTCAGATGGGAGCGGTTATGATCTCCGGGGAGAGGATACTGAACTGGGTGGAAAAACACCTTTAGCCTGATTCCGGACAATGGGATGGGGGATACCATCACCATCTTTTCCCTTCACCGCGGCGGTGGGTGAATCTGCACTCACCGGCCATTTTCAGTTTAAACGGGCCGGTTCCGGTATGGCGTGACATGGTTGCTCATAAACGAACCGCCGCCCCTTCCATGCTCGGTTCAGACAAAAGCGAGGATGTTTTCCATGGCAGCCACGTTTCTTAAGTCCGTCGAAATGAGCATTCGCCGGCTCTTTGAACCGATCAGCACCAGAATTCCCGTAAAACTGTGGAACGGCATCGCCGCAGGCTTAAAGGCAAAGGGGGCACTCACTTATAGGAACCTTTTCTTTCCTGATACCCGGGAAGAGATATTCTTGAAAAGGAAGGATTTTACCGGCAAAACCATCTATGACATCGGTGGACATTTGGGCCTTTTCTCCGTATTTTTTGCCCATGCCTCAGGACCCGGCGGTAGCGTACACACCTTTGAACCGAACCCTTATCTTTATAAGTTTGTCTTAAAAAACAGAAAGTTAAACGGATTTTCCAATCTATTTCCCCACAATGTGGGGATCGGCGCCCAAACGGAAGAGCGCATTCTTACCTTTTCTTACCAACAATTGGGCATGGGAACATTTTCACCCCAGGTTGTCGCCCGCCTGAACCACATGGAGACCCATACGGTCCGGGCACGGGTCTATTCTTTGGACGACTTCGTGGACCAGAGGGGAATTCCCTTGCCCGATTTTGTGAAAATGGACGTTGAAGGGTTTGAGTATAATGTACTCAAAGGGATGAAAAGAGTACTTCTGGAAAGCCGGCCCGAATTGTTCATAGAAGTTCATTATACCAACGATCTTCACCGCATCTATGGCTTTTTGACCGATCGCGGCTATCGTATTTACCACGTTGAAGCCGGAAAATGGATTGAACCGCACATGATCGGGGAAATGCACGGGCACATCCTCTGTTCTCCCCGACCGGCCGATAGTTAATCGCCCCGACGGGTCGTGCCGGGAAGAAATCGACGTTTTTTTTTGGCTTGCTTCCTCATGGTCCTTGGTATACTGATTATTTCAATCAAATTAGTTGAAGTTTTCAAGTATATAGTTGACATTTTCACTAAAATACTGCTAGCATTGATCAACGCCTAAATTCAGGGGGGCAACAGAATGGCCACAAACCGCATCAGAGCATTCAACCGGTTTTACACCCACAAAATAGGATTGATCACCAACCGTTTTCTGGGCAGTGAATATTCCCTGGTTCAGGCCAGATTTCTGTTTGAACTCAACCATTGTGCGCCACTCTACGCCGCCGATCTTGGCCGGAAACTGGGACTGACACCTGATTATGTGAGTAAAGTCATCAGCAAGTTTAAAACCATGGGGTTGATCCGCCGAACGCCTTCGCCCCAAGATGGCAGAAAGCAGTTTGTGCATCTCACCTCTTTGGGAAAAGCGGCCTATGAGGAACTGAGAAAAAAATCGAACGCCCGGATTGAAGAAATGGTCCGGGGGTTAAAGTCGGAAGAGATCAATGAACTGATAGCCGCCATGGATGCCATTGAACAGGTTCTGGAGCCCGAAAAAAAAGGGGCAAACCTGGTGACCATCAGATCCCACCGGCCCGGAGACATCGGTTATGTCATCCACCGCCATGGGGTGATTTATTCACATGAATACGGGTTTAATCACGAATTTGATGCCTATGTGGCCCTGGGAATGGCCAACTTCATCCAAACCATATCAGACAGGGAGCACTTATGGATTGCCGAAATACAGGGCGGCTTTGCCGGATCCGTGGGAATCGTGCGACACAATGATCTCACCGCCCAGCTGCGATGGCTTATTGTTGAGCCCCGGCACCGGAAAATGGGAATCGGAAAACAGCTGGTGGCCGAAGCCGTGAGGTTTTCAAAGGAGAAAGGATACCGGTCCGTGATGCTTTGGACCATTGATTTCCTCCAGGCTGCCCGCCAAATCTACCAGAGCGCCGGATTCCGGCTGGAACAGACAAAGGCCAGCCGGGTGTGGGGGCGGCGTCTCACCGAAGAATGCTGGGTGCTTGATCTGGATTAACGGGTGCAATAATCGACTTTGTTCGAGGCCCATTGCTCCCCTGAATCTGCAGTTCGGTAAGTTCTCATCTGACTTTTACGCATTGACATCGAATTTTCTTAGAATGTATATTGCCAGTATAGGCATTCGATTGTACCCAATGGCTAAAAATCCAGAGTAAGAAATTACCACAAAAAATCCTTCATTTTCTCTTGTATTAATTGAGACGGCCAATCGCTGGAAAACCATGGAACGTCACGCGTGGCGTCCCCTTTTTCGTTAGACATCCAATTCTTCAAAAAGTTTTGAAAAAAATGGAAAATAAGATGTATCCCACCTTTTAGCATGTTGCCCTACCCGTCAGCGTTTCCGATCGAAGTGAGCAAAAAGGCTGAGGATAGGCCATGGAGAGAAAATGCTGAAAAAGATACCGAGCAGCAACATCGTTAATCTACGGAAGCTTACATTTCTCCTGATCATGTTTTTGTTCCTTGGCCTGGTGCTGGATGGCTGTAATGAAACGCCACGGAAATCCGAACCTCAAAAACCACTCAGTGTTGTGATTGGCATGCTACTTTGTATGGCAGAGGACACGCCGTTCTTCATTTCGCTGGTGAAGGGAGCCAGAGAAGCCGCCAAAAGCTTGAACGCGGAGGTGGTTATACGGTACGCCCATGACGATGTCGAAACACAGGTTCGGCAAATCCGTTCTTTGATCGATGGGCGGGTGAGCGCACTGCTGTTAAACCCTGTCAGCGACGCTGTTATGTCTGAGCTTGAAGCCGCAAAGACCGCAGGCATTCCCGTGTTCACCATTGACAGAAGTGCGCCCGGTGATTCAATCGTTTCCCATATCGCATCTGACAATCTTGCGGGTGGCAAAATGGCAGGAGAGTATCTTGGGGAAGCGCTTCAAAGAAAAGGGGAAATTGTGGAACTGATGGGCACTCCCGGTTCCTCGGCCGCTCGCAATCGGGGGGCGGGATTTAACCAAGCGATGGCTCAATTTCCCGATATTGAAGTCGTAGCTCGGGAAACTGCCAATTTCAATAGAACTGAAGCGAAGACCGCTTTTTCTCGAATCTTGGCCCAAAACTCCGAGATTGACGGTGTGTTCGCTCATAACGACGATATGATCCTTGGAGCAATCCAAGCCGCCAAAGAAGCCGGGCGTGCCAAAGAGATCAAGTTTGTCGGTTTTGACGCAATTGAAGACGCGATTAAGGCGTTGGAAAGTGGTGATCTCCTGGCCACCGTTGCGCAGCGCCCCGGGGAAATGGGTCGTTTGGGGGTAGAATTGGCTGTCAAGTACCTGAATGGTGCATCCGTTCCCAAGTCCGTGTCCGTTGACCTTGCACTGATTACCAAATGAAGTTTTCAATCAAAGGAATCGCCCAGTGAGATGGATGTTTCTACAACGCCTGTCCATTAAACAACGCACCGTGCTGGGTTTTACCTTGATGGTCCTGCTGGTATTGGGCGGCAGTGGCACGGGTCTGCTATTTACGAGATCCGTCGAAAGGACTGTTGGTGACATGCACAGGGGTGCCGAGCAGATAGAACTTATCGAAAACCTAAAAGATGGTTCTCGGGCGGTGGTTGCCACCATTGACAATATGCTTTTAACGCGTCAAATGGGGCTCATCGAGCGACGATTGAAGGGTGATTTGATCTATTTCAACCAGCAATTGACAGCCTTCCGGGTTCGGTACGAAGACGACAGCCTACCTGCAATGTCAAAAAACGGGGGGCTGGAACTGGGCTTGCTGTCCCTGGGCGCCGAGTTAGAGAGGATTGTCGATAAACTGATGGCGATTGTCAAAAAGGGGCGATGGGCACATGCACAGTTTCTGAGACACAACGATCTTGCTTCTTTGGAACGTCGATTCATGGAGAAGACGTTCGAACTGGGCGCCGACATCAGAAACCACGTGGATCAATCCGTGGCCGATTCCATCAGGTCTCAACGTCTTCTTCGTACATATTGGATCCTCACCGCCCTGGCTTCCCTATGCTTGGGTCCATTGGCGGCATTTCTGACCGTCGTCAGTATTATCAGGCCCATCAATGCACTCGTGTCAAACGTCCGGGCAATCAGTGAGGGAAATCTTTCGAGAAACGCGGAAGGGTTCGGCCGTGATGAAATAGGGGCTCTGGCCACCGCTTTCAATACCATGACCGCCAGGCTAAAGCATCGGATAGAAATGGATATGATTGTGGCTGATATATCCCGCGAGTTTATTGAGCTTGGTTTCGAATCAACCGACGAGGCCATTCATCGGGCCTTGGCCAGAGTGGGCAGTTTTGTAGGTGCGGATCGAAGCTATGTGTTTCAGTATTCCGAGGAAAAGAGGGTCATGAGCAATTCCCATGAGTGGTGCGACAAAGGAATTGAGCCTCAGATGGCCAGGCTTCAGAAATTGCCTGTTGACTCCCTGCCTTGGTTTACGGAACAGATGAGTCAGCTTAAGACCGTTCATGTTCCAAGCGTGGCGAATTTGCCGCAGGAGGCTCGGGCGGAGAAAAAGGAATGGCAGGAGGAGGGCATTCAGTCGCTGGTTTGTTTTCCAATGGTCTACGGACGGAACCTATGCGGATTTGTGGGATTTGACGCGGTCCGGCAAAAGAGATCATGGTCCAAGGAAGATATTCTTCTTCTTCGTCTATTGGGAGAAATTTTCTCCAGCACTTTGGAGCGTAAACGTGCAAATGAGACGCTCGAGCGAAGCGAGACAAAATATCGAAGTCTCTTCGATGATGCCTTGGATATGATCCATATTATCGATTCAAAAGGGATAATCATTGATGCCAATCCCATAGAGTTGACAACCATGGGATATACAAGGGAGGAGTACTTGGGAAAGCCTCTGATTGAAATGATTTATCCTGATTATCGATCCGTGGCAAGTGAAACGATCAAAAAAGTCCTCAGCGGCCGTATTGTTGAAGGACATGAGACCGCCATGGTAACGAAGCATGGAGGAAGAATTGACATAGAGGTAAACGCCGTACCTCGAGTATCTGATGGGACCATTGTTGGGGTTCGGGCAATTTCAAGGAACATCACCGAACGAAAACAGGCTGAACTCGTAAAAAACGAATTGGAATCGCAACTTCGACAAGCCCACAAAATGGAAGCCATTGGCGTCCTCGCCGGCGGCATAGCCCATGATTTCAATAATATATTAGGAATTATTATAGGTAATTTGGAGCTTGCAACATTTCTTTTAGAGCGGAAAAACGCTGCTCATTCCAACTTAGACAAAGCCTTGCAGGCGTGTATGCGCGCAAAGGATATGGTAAACCAGATTCTGGCTTTCAGCCGGCAGGAAGAAAACCAATTGAAACCCATCGATATCAAACCAATCTTAAAGGAAGTCATTAAGTTGATCAGAGCGTCTATTCCCACGACCATCAATATTCAGCAAAGCATTACCATTGAAAAGGCCATGATTCTTGGTGATCCAACTCAGATTCATCAAATATTGATCAACCTTTGCACCAATGCAGCTCAAGCCATGGAAAAGATGGGAAGCCTGTTACAGTTGGGTCTTGCAAGTGTCCATATTGATACGGACTGCGCAAAAGAGATGCCGGAACTGGCTACAGGCAAATACATCCGGTTAACCGTCAGCGACAATGGCCACGGAATCGGGGCTGATATACTGGGCAAAGTATTTGACCCTTATTTCACGACAAAGGAAGTTGGCACAGGTACTGGCATGGGACTTTCCGTTGTTCATGGGATTGTGAAAGATCACGGCGGGACAATAAGAGTATACAGCGAGGAGGACAAAGGGACGACTTTTCATGTGTTCCTACCTGAACTGGAAAAAGACCACAATGAAGAAACCGTGACGTCTGAAGAACTCCCTACGGGTAATGAGAGTATTCTCCTTGTGGATGATGAAGCAGCTTTAACAGACATTGGTGCTCAGATGTTAGAAAGCTTGGGCTACAAGGTGGAAGCAAAAACCAGCGCTTTGGAGGCCCTCCAAATTTTTAGAAAAGAACCGGCCAAATTTGATATTGTCGTATCAGATATGACAATGCCCAATATGACCGGTGAAATTCTCGCCAAAGAATTTATGGCCATAAGGACGGATATTCCAATCGTGCTTTGCACAGGTTTCAGCCATGAAATGGATGAAAAAAAGGCTAAAGAACTGGGTATCAAAAGATTTGTCATGAAGCCTTTTATCAGAGGCGAGCTTGCCCATACGATTCGACAAGCATTGGACGAAGAATAGCTTTCCTTTTGCACTCACCCCTTAATAGCGGTCTCTATTTGATGTCTTTTTTCCCTGATCAACAGGCCACCAAGGACCGCCATCAACGCCATAACCGCAGACAAAATGAACATCAGCCGATAACTCCCGGTCCTGTCATAGACCAAACCGCCGAGATAGGCCCATAAACCGCCTCCCAAGTGATGGATGGTTGCAATGAAGCCGGTCAGAATCCCTAGATGTGACAGGCCATAGAGTTTTCCCGTCAACGTGGCTGAAATGGGTGCGGTGACCAGAAAGGTAAAACCAAAAGAGAGGGAAAAAACATAAAAGACGGTGAGATTTTGATATTTCAGCACCAAAAGGAATAGGAAAAACCTTAATGCGAATGTGAGAACAATGGGAATCTTGTTTCCGAACCGATCTGAAGCAGGTCCGGCGGCAAGAAGTCCCCCCAGGCTCACCAATCCGTACCAGGCAAGCAAGTTCCCCGCTTTGGCGGTACTCACACCCTGATCCGTCAGATACGGTATCAGGTGCGTTGATACAAAAAAATCGCCGCTGCCGCACACGAACATGACAAATACGAACAGCCAAAAGGAACGGGTCTTCATTGCATCGGCCAACCCCAGGTCCCTTGGGTCCGCATCTACGGCCGAGTCCTTTTCACCTCTCTTCCCCCTGTCCGGCTTCGCTCCTTTTTGATTTTCGTATCCCAGTTCATTGGGGTCCCCCCTGATCACCAGAAACGCGAGGATGGTATTGATGATGAGCATGATGGAACCGATATAAAGATAGGAATCCCGCCAGCCAATGCGCAGAACAAAGGTCGTAATCAGCGGAATCATCAGAAAATGTCCCAGGCAACTACCGGAAAGGGCCAGACTGACGGCAAGTCCCCGTCCTTTGTCAAACCATTTGCTTGTGAGGGCTGAAACCAGCGGCACGGACGTTCCGCCCAGACCGAGCCCGGAAAGGATTCCGTAAAAAAGCAGGAACTGCCAGAAAGACCGCGTGAAAGAAATACAGATGTAGCCCCCCGAGAGAAGGACGGTCGATATGACGATCACCCACTTTGGTCCAAAACGGTCATAAAATCTGCCCACCACCAGAAGGGACAAGGCAAACATGATCATGTTGAGTGAAAAGGCAAAGGAAACAGAACTCCTGGCCCACCCGAACTCGGAAATCAGAGGCTTGAACATCACGCCGATTGAAAACCGGGCACCGGCATTCAGAAACAGGATCAAAAAAGAGGCGCCAAGTACATACCACTTCTGCAGCGGGCCGGGGTTCCAGATCTCTTTGCGCTTTTCAATCATCATCGCTCACGCCTTATATCCTAAGTATTCCTCTGAGGGGTTTGCGGTGCAACCATGCTTTTTGGGGATACGGATCACACTAAACCCCACGAGCAATGGAATGTCAAGCCGGATGATTTTTTACCGTGAGTGAAAAAATGACGTGACCGCTGAAAATGAATGGCCAATTGCGGTGGCATTCATGCAAATCAAAATGACCGTCACAATAAATGATCCAATTATTCTTTTATTTTTAATATGTTATTTAACATCATGTTCATTTTGAAGTATCTTAAGGACAGGGCGAAAACACTGTTTAGAGTGTAACGGATGGCGTTTTCCAATAAAAAAATATGCAATAGAGAAAAAATTCTTGACAATTTTTTCACCCATATCTAAACTCATTTTTATGAACGATCCTGATGCCGCATTGCGGGGAGCCACCATTCGAAGACTGAGAAAAGCCCAGGGGATGAATCTCGTGAGCCTGGCCGAAAAGGCGGAATTGAGCCTCGGTTTCATCAGCCAGGTGGAGAGGGGTTTGACAAACCCGTCCATCAACTCCCTTCGCAAGATTGCCCTGGCGCTGGGGACGCCGCTCGGCTCCTTCTTTGAGGAAGGTCCGACAAACGACGGGCCTGTCATGAAAAAAAGCCAGCGCAAAATTCTGATCAACACCGATTCCCGCCTGACATACCAGTTGCTCTCTTCAAACCTTGATCACCGGGTCGAACTGCTTCTCACAAGGCTCGAAGTGGGTGCCAACAGCAGCAAAACCCCCATGGCCCATAAAGGGGACGAAGCAGCCTTTGTTCTCCAGGGGGCATGCAGGATTGAAATGGGAAACGAAGCATACGACCTTGAAGAAGGCGACTCCATTTACATTAAGGAAAACACACCCCACAGAACAAGCAATACAGGCAGTATTCCGCTGGTCATCATTTCCGCCATATCGCCACCGGGATTCTAGAAAACTTGGGAGAGGAGCCATGGAGGACGCGAAAAGAGGGGATCTGGTACGGATTCACAAGGTCGTCCTGACGCCCGAGCAGCGACCCGATGATCTTCCGCCTTCCACCGCGGTGGTGCCCTACGAATGCTGGATAAAGGGTTTTCTAATGGAGGAGACCGCCCGTATCGGAAACATCGTCCGAATAAAGACACTTATCGGAAGAGAGATTAGTGGAGAACTTTGCGAAGTTGCCCCCACATATGACCATGATTTCGGCGAACCTCAGAACGAAATCCTGTCCATCGGCCTTGAGGCAAGGGTTCGGTTGAAGAACACCCATGAGATAAAAGGAGCGTGAACCGATGGGCACCGCCTACGCCAAAGTCATGTCCCAAAAGAAAGAAATACTGCTCAGATCGACGGGCATTGACTATGACGCCTTTAAAATCTCCCCCATCTCCTTTGATTACGAAGGGCTCATGAATTCCTCCAGCTACTCACTCAAGGATGTTTTAAAGATATTTCAGGAAACGGGGGTTGGCCGGACCCAGCTTGTTGAACTCAAGAACATCACCGAATTGGTGCGAAGCGCGGCCCCGGCCGGAAAAGGGGCGAGAATTTTCGTGAAAGACGAGGCAGCCAATCCCAGCGGGAGTTTCAAGGACCGCCGGGCCGCCCTCTCCGTCTATCAAGCCAAAGCATCCGGCTACAAGGGGGTCGTGGCGGCCAGCTCGGGCAATTTCGGCGCTGCCGTGGCATCTCAGGCAGCCAAACGTGGCTTGAAAGCGATCATCCTTCAGGAGACCTATGATAGCAGAAGAATGGGGCAGCCTGAGATCCTCGAAAAGACCAGGGCCTGTGAAGCCTATGGAGCGGAAGTCTGGCAGCTAACGGTGGGGCCGGAGCTTTTCTATATTATGCTACAGGTACTCGAGGAAACCCACTTTTTCAGCGCCTCCCTCTATGTACCCACGAGTATTCTGGGAATCGAAACCCTTGGATACGAACTGGCGAAACAATCATTGGAACAAACGGGCCGTTATCCGGATGCCGTCCTCATCACCCATGCCGGCGGCGGAAATGTTACAGGAACCGCCAGGGGACTGATTAAGGCAGGGTGTACCAACACAAGTGTCATCGGCGTTTCCGTGGATTTAAGAGGACTCCACATGGCAAGCGACGCGGATTTTAACAAGAAGTCTTTCACAACCGGGCACAGCGGATTCGGAATCCCTTTTCTTACCTGGCCGGACAGAACCGATGTGCCCAGGAATTGCGCAAGGGCCTTGAGGTATCTGGACCGATATGTACTGGTGAGCCAGGGGGAGGTCTTTTACACCACTGAACTGCTGGCAAAGCTTGAAGGGATGGAGAGAGGTCCCGCCGGAAACACTTCCCTGGCAGGTGCCCTGGCCGTGGCCAAGGAACTGGACCGGGACCGCATTCTGGTGGTGCAGGAAACCGAGTACACCGCTGCCGGGAAAATGCCCTCTTCTCAACTCACCTTTGCCAGGAAAAACGGCGTTGAGGTAGCCCGTGGAAATCCAAAGGATAGCATCCCCGGAAAATCCATCGTCATTCCGGAGCATCTCCGTCAACTGGCGGTGGAGGATTTCCGCATGGAAAAAATCCGCCGCTCCTACATTGAAAACTGCATCAGAGCGACAGAAGGGTACGCACCCACCGATGAGGATGAATCCTTTTTGTCCGAGGATTCAAAGACCGCTTTGGGTGCGGTTCGTGACATCATTACGGCGTCAAAGCCAAAAAACCGGGCCACCATCGGGTTTAATGAGGGATGAATAGCGGTAAAGAAACCATAAGATCGACAAAAGCGGTTATCAATCTTTCGGCGGTGGGCCAAAATATTACCGCCGTTCGCAAAAGAATCGGCAACAAACGAAAGCTGATGGCTGTTGTCAAGGCGGACGGGTATGGACACGGGGCCCTGGAGGTCAGCACGACCGCCCTTAATAACGGTGCCGACTGTCTGGGTGTTGCGTTTCCTGAAGAGGCAGAACCCTTAAGAAGGGCCGGTATCGATGTTCCCATTCTGGTGCTGGGGCTGATCCAGCCCGATGAGGCCTGGAAAATCGTCCCTCTGAAGCTGGAACAGACCGTCTGTTCCCTTGAATTGGCCGAAGCCTTGGATCAGTGCGGCCGTAGTGGGTCCACGAACATCGATATTCACATCAAGGTGGACACGGGCATGGGCCGTATCGGGATCCCCCCCAAAGATCTTTTGGAATACGTCCGAAAAATCAGACAATTTAAGAACCTGACATTAAAAGGGATTTTCAGCCATTTTGCCTGTGCCGACGAAGAAGACGCGGGCTTTACAAGACAACAGATGGCCGTTTTCGATGAAGCGGTGCGCGCAATTGAGGCGTCCGGCATCCGTATCCCTCAAAAACACCTTGCCAACAGTGGCGGTGTTTTGGCCCATCCGGCATCTTACTACGATCTGGTTCGACCCGGGATCATGATTTACGGCCTCTACCCCTCCCAAGAGGTGCAAAGAAGCATTTCCCTGGTTCCGGCCATGACATTGAAATCGAGGGTCATCCAGGTCAAAAAGGTGCCGCCCGGAACCCCCGTGAGCTACGGCAGGACATACGTCACCGACAGACCCACCACGGTGGCCTCCATCCCCGTCGGATACGGAGACGGATACAACAGAAGACTCTCCAACCGAAGTTTCGCCACCATTGGCGGCGGGCGTGCGCCCCTCATCGGCAGGGTTTGCATGGACTGGTGCATGTTTGATGTCACAAACCTCGGGGATGTAAAGCCCGGTGATGAAGCCGTGCTGTTCGGAGAATCCCCCACAATAGACGACATCGCGGAGCGCCTCGGCACCATCACCTATGAAGTGGTCTGCAATGTGGGGAAAAGAGTCCCCCGGGTGTATGAGTAGCCGCACCAGCCGTCTGATTATGATGATGTGAAACACCGGACCCGTTCCGGAATAAAACGAACCATCTAGATTAAGGAGGGTAAAGAGATGAAGACGCGTGACTGGTTGATGACAGAGGAAAGCCTTCTGGAGAAAGACGTGGAAACCTTTGAGGATCTGTCCACGGAGGAAAAAGAAAATCTCAAGCTTGTCATGACCGAATTGAAGGGCTGGGCCACCCAGAGCGTAGACATGGTTCTTTCGGTTATGGCCGAGGATGGGGTCTATTATGACATTACCGGCGAACCGGCCGCCGGCCATGAAGAAATTCAGGAATTCGGTATCGGCTGGGTGGATGCGGTTCCCGATTTCAAACCATTCATCGAATCCTTCATCGTCCAGGGGAACAAAGTCGTCAACATGGGAAGGATCAGGGGCACCATCCAAAAGGAGTTCTTCGGGCTGCCCGCAACAGGGAAGAAATTTGACTGCCAGTACTGCCAGGTTGCTTTTATTGAAAACGGAAAAATCAAATATGTGAGAGACCATTGGAATCTGGTGGACATGTATTACCAGGTGGGTTGGGACGTAACAACGTTGGCCAAATAGCGGTTTTATGAACATCCCAAATTTATGGAGGAGACAAGAAAATGAAAAGAATGCTTGTGCTGTTTCTCGTAATCGGACTCTTGGTTTTCCCGGCGGTTTTCGGGACCGGTGTGGCGGCGAAGGCCGCTGAGCCCATCAAAATCGGTACGATTCTGAACCTGACCGGCCCCATTGCCTTCATCGGGCCCCTGTTCAAGAACGGAATCGTCATGGCCCTTGAAGAGGTAAATTATACGGTCGGCGGCAGAAAGATAGAACTCATCCCGGAGGATGCGGCCGCCGATATGAATGTGTGTCTCGAAAAAGCCAAGAAACTGGTGGAAAGGGACAAAGTGAACATCATCATCGGTCCCCTCATGGGTGACGCCCACATGGCCATCGCCCCCTACCTGGCCAATAAGAAGGTCATCAGCGCCACCTTCTATTGCGGGGACATTGAATTGACCAAATACAAAAACTGGTTCATCTATCCCACCACCCTGGTGGGGCTGACCACACCCGTGGGCTATTATGCCGCCGAACTGGGCAACAAAACCATGATCACGGCGGGGACCGATTATGCGGGGGGGCACGGCTTCATCAAAGGGATCAAGATCGCCTTTGAAGAAAAGGGCGGAAAAGTGGTGCAGCAGGTCTGGTGGCCGGTGGGCAACAAGGATTTCGGCCCGTATCTCTCTTCCCTTAAAAAGGCCGACACCATCGGATATTTCGTGGAAGGTCCTTCCGCGGCCCAGCTCTTCCTCTCCCAGTATCAGGAATTCGGCGTCAAGACGCCCCTTCTGGGCACCACTCTGGCGGCGGACATGCCGGATCAGATCATCTCCCAGTTGGGTGACGGGGTTTTAGGCCTTAAAGGACAGGCCCTCTACATGGCAGGCATGGATACGCCCATCAACAAGAGCTGGGTGGCGGCCATGACAAAACGGTTCGGCCAGGCCCCGGGAGGACTTGAAGCCAACAGTTACGCCATTACCAAGGCGATTCTGGCGGCCCTTAAGGCAACCGGCGGCGACGATGCCTACAAAAAGCTCTGGCCCGCCCTTTTGAAGGTAAACATCGATACCCCCCAGGGACCCCTTGCCGTCAGTAAAGAAGGGGTGGCCCTGGTGGACAACTATATTGTTGAACTCAAGAAGAAGGACGGGAAGTATTACTGGGATCCCATCAAGACCTATAAAGCGGTCGCCGATCCGAGACTCAAATAATCAACAAGAGGGAGAGGGAGTGTGTCCCTTTCCCTCGAAAATACCCCTTAACGGAATCACATGGACTGGTTTGTCATCAACCTGCTGAACGGTATTTCCTACGGAATGGTGCTCTTCCTCATTGCCGCCGGCATGAGCATTGTCCTGGGTGCCATGGGAATCACCAATCTGGCGCATGGCGCCCTCTACATGGTGGGCGCCTACGTGGGCTGGACCGTCGCCGTCAAATGGGGCGCCAGCTTCTGGCTTGGCCTCCTTGCGGGCGGCCTGTGTGCGGGCCTGGTGGGCATGGCCATAGAGAGGGGGCTGCTCCGCTACCTGTACAAGAAGCCGAACGAACAGGTGCTGTTGACCTTCGGCTTTGTTTACATTCTGGCCAATCTCTGTCTGTGGGTCTGGGGAGGGTGGCCGAGAATGCCCTTCACGGCCAAATTCCTGACCGGTTCAGTGGAAATCATGGGAAGGGCTTTTCCGAAGGCGCGCCTGGCGGTCATTGTGGTGGGAATTGTCCTGGCCATTGCCCTGTGGTGGCTCCAGGAAAAAACAAGAATGGGCGCCATTGTTCGGGCCGGCATGGATGACAAGGAGACCACCATGGGGCTCGGGATCAACCTGGAACGGGCCTTTGCCCTCATCTTCTTCGTGTCGGCCTTCATTGCCGGATCAGCGGGCGTCATCGGGGCTCAATTGCTGGGGGTTCACAACGCCCTGGGGATGGATATTCTGCTGCTGGCCCTGATTGTCATCATCGTGGGGGGCGTGGGCTCCATTCAGGGGGCCCTTTTGGGGGGGATTCTCATCGGCGTCATCGACATTTTCGGCAAGGCCATCTTTCCCCAACTGGCAATGTTCACCATGTACCTGACCATGATCGTGGTCATCATCCTTCGACCGTCCGGGCTTTTGGGGAGAAAGATCTGATCCATGGCAACCCTCAGTCAGGAAAACGGTGCAATCGGGAAACGGAGCAATGCCATTCCCTATCTTCTGGGAATCCTTTTGTTGGGCCTCATACCGCTGTTCTTGGACACCTACGGCCAGGGTCTCATGACCCGGTTTCTCATCTTCGCCCTTTTTGCCATGAGCTTTAACATTGTCTTCGGCTATGCAGGGCTCATGTCCCTGGGCCATGCGGCATTCTTCGGGGCCGGCGGCTACACCGTTGCCCTTTTGAAACTTCATTACAATGTGGATCTTTTCTGGATCAGCGCACCGGCCGGCATCATTGTGGCCACGTTCACCGCCGCTTTGTTCGGCATCATTGCACTACGGGCGTCCGGCATCTATTTTCTCCTGGTCACGTTTGCATTGGGACAGATGCTTTACAGCCTTGCCTGGAACGTGAAATGGCTCAATTCCAAAGGGATGCAGGGAATCACCGGCATCAGCATGCCCGACCTGGGAATACCCGGATTCAATCTGGACACCGTAACCTTCTACTACATGGTTCTCATTTTCTTTGTTTTAAGCTGCATATTGCTCTACCGGCTGGTAAGGTCGCCCTTCGGACTGGCGCTTACGGGCATCCGCGAAGGAGAGGCGCGCATGGACGCCGTGGGGTACAACACCTGGTATCTCAAATATGCCGCCTTTGTGGTTTCAGGGGCCTTTGCGGGGCTTGCGGGCGTATTGTTCGCCTATTACAATTTTTTTGTATCTCCCAACCATCTGGGCATTGCCACATCCTTTCTTCCCATGGTCATGGCCATCATGGGGGGACTGGGCACATTCCTGGGTCCGGTGGTGGGTGCCGCCGTGTTCATCTTCGTGGAAAATTTTGCCAGCATCCTCTCCCCGCAACGGTGGCCCCTGGTTTTGGGAACCCTTTTTGTACTGACCATCATGTTTGCAAGGGAGGGGATCGGCGTCTATCTCTGGAGGATCTGGATCCGCTTTGGACCTGGCTATGGAAGCATTAACAATTGAGGGGCTGACCAAGCAGTTTGGCGGCGTGGATGCGGTCAACAGGGTCTCTTTTTCGGTCACCGTGGGTGAGCGGCTGGCCATTATCGGCCCCAACGGTGCGGGCAAAACCACGCTGTTCAACCTCATCAACGGGCAATTGTCACCAACGGCCGGCCGGATCCGGTTCTTTGGACGGGACGTCACCCATTTGCCGCCCCATCGTCGCGCCCATTTGGGCCAGGCCAGGGCGTTTCAGGTCATCAGCCTGTTGCAGGAACTGACGGTCCTTCAAAATGCCCTGTTGACCATTAACGGGACCCAACCGCACCGTTTCAAGATGTTTCGGCCGGTGACGGCATTTAAAAAGACTCTGGAGAAGGCCTCCCATACCCTTAGCGGTCTTGACCTCCTTGAGAAAAGCGAGGAGCCGGTGAAGAACCTCAGCTATGGTGAGCAAAGGCGTTTGGAAATCGGACTGGGACTCTCCATGGATCCCAAGCTGCTCCTCCTGGACGAGCCCAGCGCCGGGCTCACCAAGGAAGAGAGTGCTGACATTACCGCCATCATCAAGGGTTTGGGCTCCAACATCACGGTCCTGGTGGTAGACCATGACATGGACATGGTTTTTGAAGTGGCCGAAAGGATTCTCGTTCTCCATTACGGGGAGCTCATCGCCGATGGGGCCCCCAGCCAAATCCAGGAGGACCAGAAGGTCAAGGAAATCTACATGGGAGTGGAAGACACCGTCGATTATGCTGGAATTGCTTGATATTCATACCTATTACGGCGAAAGCCATGTGCTTCATGGGGTCTCCATGACCGTTGGGCAGGGGTCGGTGGTGGCCCTTCTGGGCCGAAACGGCATGGGAAAAACCACCACCATCCGGTCCATCATCGGCTTTACGCCTCCCCGTAAAGGCGGCATCCGTTTCAAGGACCGGGAGATCACCAAACTGAAACCGTACCATATCGCCAAACTGGGCATCGGTCTGGTGCCCCAGGGGAGGAATATCTTCCCCTCCTTGAGTGTCAGGGAGAATCTGACCATGGCCGCGCGTCAAGGGACGAAAAACGGAGAATGGTCTCTTCATCGGGTGTATGGCCAGTTTCCCATTCTGGAAAAAAGGGCCAAGTTAAAGGGGAACCTTTTGAGCGGCGGGGAACAACAGATGCTGGCGGTGGGCAGGGCTCTCATGACCAATCCGGAACTCCTTTTGATGGATGAACCCTCCGAAGGGCTCGCGCCGCTGGTGGTCCGGGATATCGGTTTCATCATCGTCGGTCTTAAAAGGAAAGGACTTTCAATCCTGCTGGTGGAGCAGCATCTGCCCATGGGACTGGGGGTCTCGGATCACGTGTTGATCATCAGCAAAGGCCGGATCGTTTATGAATCCTCCCCGGCGGAACTGAAGGAAAATGAAGGGGTGAAGATCAAATATCTTTGTGCAACGGAATAGCTTCCATGCCATAAGCGTCCCGAGAAGGGATGATGGCCACCGAGGAGGATCCATATGTATGAGCTGCTTCTATTAAACGGCAAGATCGTGGATGGGACGGGGAACCCATGGTATCTCGCCGATATCGGCATCAAGGATGAAAAAATCGCCAAAATCGGCAATATCCCGGAAGAGCAGGCCGTTAGATCCATTGATTTAGAGGGTCTGGTGGTGGCTCCCGGATTTATCGACTCCCACAGCCATGCGGATTTCATCTTACCCCTGGCGAACCATATGGATATTCTGGAAAGCTACATGGCCCAGGGCATCACCACCCTGGTGGTGGGGAATTGCGGGCTCTCCCCCGCACCGGTTAATCCCGAAAACCTGGAACTGCTGAAAGGGTACACCGGATTCCTTCTGGCAGGGGACATTGGTTGGAACTGGACGACCCTGGACGGCTATTTGAAGCAGCTTGAAACCTCGGGGGTCGCCTATAATGTGGTGCCCTTGGTTTCCCATGGCGCCATAAGAATCGCGGTCATGGGTTTTGACGCGTCTCCTCCCGACGGCGCCCAAATCAGAGAAATGCAGGACCTGGTGGCCCAATCCATGGAGGACGGCGCATTCGGCCTGTCCGCCGGGCTGATCTACGCCCCGGGCATGTTTGCCGCCACATCGGAACTGGTGGACGTGACCGCGCCGCTCGTGCCCCATCGCGGCGTTTTTACCTGTCATGTGAGGGGGTCCAGTGAAACGGGCCTCGACGCCACGAAAGAGATTATCGAAATCGGCAGGATCAACGGCATTCCCGTTGAACACTCCCACATGGAGGCATTTGGTCATAAATACTGGCATCATATTGAAAAAGAGATTGAACTTCATGAATCCGCCCGGGCGGAAGGCGTGGATATTCTCTTTGATGTGATCCCCTATGTGGCGGCCAACACGACCCTTTTGGCATGTTTTCCCCCATACGCCTTTGAGGGCGGCATGGAAAAATTCATGGCGCGGTTAAGAGATCCGCAACAGAGGGAGCAGATCAGACACGATGTGGAAAACATGACTTCCGAGTGGCCCACATGGATGCCTGGGAGATGGCCCCACAACCTGGTTCGCGCAACGGGGTGGAAGAACATATGGCTCATCTGGGTGCCCGGTGAAAAAAACGCTCAGTATGTGGGAAGAAGCATGGTCGAAATCGCCAAAGACAAAAATGTGACCCCTTTTGACGCCGCGGTGGAGATTCTTCTGGCGGAAAACGGCAATGCCATGGCCCTTTACTTTGGGGTAAGCGGGGATCTTACAAGCGACGAGGGACTCAGGAAATTTCTCGTTCATCCCAATGGCGCCATCAATACCGATGCCATCCTGACGGGAAGCGGTGTTCCTCATCCGGCGGCCTTTGGCGCTTTTCCGAGGGTTCTCGGGCAGTACGTGAGGGAGCGGAAGATCCTGTCATTGCAGGAGGCCATCCGTAAAATGACATCCCTTACCGCCCAGCGGTTCGGTATTCACGACCGGGGGTTAATCAAAGAAGGGATGAAAGCCGATATCACCGTCTTCGATGAAAAAGAGATCTACGACAATGCCACTTACACGGATTCAACCAGGCCGCCCAGCGGCATGGAATATGTGATCATCAACGGCGAGGTGATCCTTGAAAAGGGTGTCGTGAACAAATTGTCGAGAGCGGGTCGGGTATTAAGACGACCATAAAAGCCGTTTTGCACCGGAGACCGGTGCCGTAAAAGGGAGGTTGAAAGATGACGAGAGAGGAATTGCTGAATATTCGAGATGGGTTTTTCTCCGCCATGAATGAACACGACATGGAGAAAATGGCGCTGTACTGCGCCGAAGATGTGATCGCCGACGAAGTGGCCGAACCCGAGCCTTTCGTGAACGTCGACGCTTTCAAACAAGCCTATTCGGATGTATTTGGCGGTTATCCCGACTGCCACGCGGATATCCTTGACACATACATCGATGGCGAAACGATCATCTGCCAGGTCAGATGGAAAGCAACCAACAGCGGCCTCTTCAGGGGAGCCGAGCCGACGGGGAAAGAAGTGGATATTCGAATTGCCTACTTTTTTTTCATCAAAGGGGGGAGAATTTCCAGAATCACCGAATATTACGATGTCGCGACCCTTCTGGTCCAGCAAGGCCAGTTGGAATTGTGAGAAAGGAGAAAAGCATGGAAGCGGTACAAAGATCACAGGGGTCCCTCAGCCTCCTCGGGTGCCTGGCGGAAACCGGTCACAAGGCCGAGGATGATGTGAAGGTATGGTCCCAGGGATTGGCGTTTCATTATTCAAATCTCCTGGATGGCCTGGCCGATGTTGATCCGGACAAAAGGGATAAACTTCTTACGGACATCTGGTCCCGGGTCGCGGAAAAAGCGCCCGATGCCATAAAAGAAAAGCTTGGGCTTACGGGGGCCGTTAATATTGAAAACATCAAAGAGACCCTGATGGCGGTTTTAGCAGACGGGGATCATCCCGCCATCACGGGGTCAGGGGAAGACGTGAATGAATCCATTTTGAACTGGGTCAAGCTCTTTGCGCTGGTGGATTTCAACATCTACATGCGGCTCGAGCACCATCTGGGCACCAAGGACGGTTACCCCATCTACATGGGGCTCTGGGAGAAATTCGCCCTGGCGGAACTTGAAGAAGTCAAAAAGGCACTGGGTATTTCAGGCCCGGAGGACGTGGACATGGACAAGCTGGGGCAGCTTTCTCAACTCTACTGGGAAACCATTGCATGTCCCTATCGTGTAACGGAACACAATGACGGTGTTCACGAGGGCGAGATTCTGGCCTGCCCGTACTGGGACAACATGCGGGAAATGCTGGGCGAGGAGACGGCCAGATCCATGACACTCAAATGTGAAGCGGCGGTAAGCACCAACTATTACGAATCCATTCTCAAGGCCCTGGGTGTCTTCGACCGTTTTGCCTTTACCATGGACAAATTCATCTGTTGCGGCGACGGTGTCTGCCGGGTCAGATTTACCAGAAGAGAGGAGTAGATGAAATGGCCAAAATTCTGATCGTCTATCATTCCCAAAGCGGAAATACCGCCGCCATGGCGGAAGCCGTTGCGGAGGGCGTCAAAAAGGCCGGCGTGGAACTGGTGATAAAGAGGGTCCAGGAAACGGATGTGGACGATTTCCTGGAACCCGATGGGATCATCATCGGTTCACCCACCTATTTCGCGGCAACCACCGCCGAAATCAAAAGGCTCATCGACGACAGTATCAAACACTACAAACGTCTGGAGGGAAAGGTGGGTGCCGCCTTTGCCTCGGCGGGAGGCATCGGCGGCGGCGGGGAGACCGCCATTTTGGATATTCTGAGAGCGTTTCTGGTTCATGGGATGATTGTGCCCGGTTTTGTCTCCGGCGGACACTATGGCCCACTCTCCATCGGAAAACCTGATGAAGACCGGAAGAAGGTCTGCATGGCATTCGGTCAAAATGTCGCCGATATTGTTAAAAGGCTACACCCAGACAGCTGAAAAAATTCTTCAGTGAGTTAAGGGAGATGCATATGATAACGGAAGAAGAGAGAATCATACTGGATGCCATTGATCCATGGAAGATGCTTGAAATGGACCGGTACCTCTCGGAGGATATCGGGAGTCGAATGTCCGGGACAGAGGGCGACAAAAAGGCCATTTTCTGGGTTGAAAGGCATTTTTCCGCTTTGGGACTCAAGACTGAACTTGATCCTTTCAACACTCTTTCCTGGGACTACGGGGGAACAGCCTTCGACGTGGGGGCCCCTTTCAATGCCGCCATCCCTTCCAGGGCCGCCTATTACTCCTATCCCACACCCAAAGGGGGTGTTACGGGGGAACTTGTCTTTGTGGGAAAGGGAACGGAGGAAGAATTCGCCCAGGTCCCCGTGGAAGGAAAGATCGCCATGGCACAGGCCAGCTCCTCGGACCCTCTCTTCTGGTTGGGAAGTTTTTCCACAAGGGCCAGGCGGCACGGGGCCGTGGCATTCGTGGTTTGTAACGGCGGCCCGGTGGCATTTACGCCGTCCCACTCCTTTGGGCGGTGGGATCACAGCCGGGGATGGGCGGCTGAATACCCTTCCGAAGACGAGAGTGTCCCCTGCATCACCATCGGAAGCACCGATGCCATGGCGCTGCTCCATGCCGTGGGTAAAGGCCCGGTAAAAGCCACCATTTCGGTTAAGTGCATAACCGAACCGAGAGACGGGTTTAACGTGAGAGCCTTCATCCCCGGCGCCCAAAAACCGGATGAGCGGGTGCTTATTCACGCCCATCGGGACGACGGGGCCTGCAGCGGCGCCAATGATAACGGCACGGGCACGGTGGCCGTGATGATGCTCGCCGAAATCATGAGCAGGCTTCCCCAGCCCGCCCGAACCGTTGAGTTCATCTCAACGGGCTCGGAAGAAGGGATTTCCGACGGCATGGTACAATACATCGCCAACCGGGAAAGGGAGGGGAGACTTCTTGAGGCCGTGGCCGGCTTCAACATCGACATGGTGGGCGTGGGGGGACCGCCCCGAATCGTGGACGGCGGTACCTACCCCGACCAGCCGGATCATCAGGTAAAACACAACAAGGAATTGAATGACTTTGTTGAGCGCACCGGGAAGGAGATCGGCGTCCACCTGGGACATCTCTGGGGTGCCTGGGGAACCCCCGAAGAGGGGCATCTCAACGAACACGGGGTCCCGGCCATGTGCATCTGGAAGGCGGATGATCCCAACTACCACAGTGACAACGAGCATGTGGACAATATCGACTGGAACGCTGTCAAGGCCGTGGCCCAGGTCATCGGTGTCTCTGCCTGGCGAGTGGCCAAAGACACGTCGATTTCATTCCCAAGATGAATGGAAAGGGGACAAGAGCATGATTATCGGCATTCCCACGGAAATAAAAGTGGCGGAGAAAAGGGTGGCGGTGACCCCGTCAGGCGTTCGGTCTCTCGCAAAAGAGGGTCACAAGGTCATCATGCAATCGGGTGCGGGTCTCGGAAGCGGTTTCCCGGATGAAAGCTATGTCAAGGCAGGCGCCCACATGGCGTCTATGAGCTCCGGCGTTTGGGGCGATGCGGAGATGATCTTAAAAGTGAAGGAGCCTCTGCCTCGGGAATACCCTCTGATGCGGGATGGCCAGATCATATTCACGTACCTGCACCTGGCCGCTGATCGCAGGTTGGCCGAAGAGATGGTTTTGAAAAAAGTTGTTGGAATTGCCTACGAAACAATCCAGACCGACAGAGGAGCCCTTCCGCTTCTGGCACCCATGAGCGCGGTGGCGGGCCGTTTGTCCATTCAAGCGGGCGCCTATTGTCTCGAAGCCCGGAGGGGGGGGATGGGAATACTGCTGAGCGGCGTACCGGGCGTAAGGCCAGCCAACGTCGTCATTATCGGCGCGGGTTTTGCGGGGATGAACGCCTGTTTTGCGGCTGCGGGAACCGGTGCCAGAGTCATCATTCTGGATATCAACCAGGAGCGTCTGGACTACATCAACGACGTGATGCGGGGAAGCGTCACGACCCTCATTTCCAACGAGGGAACAGTGATGGAAGAGGTTATGAAAGCGGATCTGGTGGTCTCCTCCATACTCATCCCCGGTGCCGCGGCCCCCAAATTGGTCACCAGGGAAATGCTCAGGCAAATGAAACCGGGGGCGGCCATCGTGGATATCGCCATTGACCAGGGAGGTTCCTGTGAAACCAGTCGCCCCACAACCCATGATGATCCCACCTATGTGGAAGAGGGAATCGTTCATTACTGCGTCAATAACATGCCCGGCGCGGTACCAAGAACATCCACCCTGGCCCTCACCAATGCGACCCTTCCCTACGCCCTTAAGATCGCCGAACTGGGCTACGAAAAGGCCATGGAAGAGAGTTCCGCCATCGCCCGGGGCATGAATATCATAAAGGGAAGAGTCGTGCATGAGGCCGTCGCCGAAAGTGTTGGATTGCCCTATGTGTCATTGTCCTAACCGGATAATGGAAAGGAGGTGATGGGGCGCTGACTTCTACTTTGATTCACAAACAATTCCAAACCCAAGAAGAATGAGGAGGTATGCTATGAGTTGTGCAAAATGCGCCAAAGACATCAGGAATGAAAGCTTTATCAAAAACATGCGCCAGATCATGGAACTCCACCCCGAATACACCTGGGAGAAGGCCTATAATGACGCCATGGTTTTGTGGACCCTTCATGACTACGCGGCCTTTAAGGCCATGGAAGAGGAAGTGGGGACCGATCGGGCACCGCAGCTCTATGCCAGAATGTGGGAGATCCGTTCGCGGCTGGAATGGCCGGGACTCTGCGAACTGATCGGAAAAAAGCCGGAAGACACCGACTGGACCATCCATGACATCGCCCAAATCATGGTCAAAAGTTTTGCATTGTTCGGCAATCCAATGGAAATCGTTGAGGACACGGAAGACCGGGTGGCCCTTCGCTGTTACGATTGTCCCTATACCACCCAGGTCATCTGGAACCTGCTTCCCCCGGACGAAGCCGAGACCTATAACCAGAAGATCCAGGTGGACTGCAATTATGCCATTTTTGAAACCTACCTGAAACTGGCGGGGCTGTTCGATCAATGGGTGTTCAATTTCCCGTCCCAGCTCTGTCTGACCAACCAGTATTGTGAATTCAACTTCGTGAGATGCAAGATTGACAGGGACCCGAAAAAATAGCCGGGTGATAAGGCATCTTTTCTTCAAGCGATGCGCATGAACCTGAATCCGGAAGAGATAAATGGATACCGTTCATTTATCTCTTCCGAAACTCAAACCTCAACCACGACTGACCCATAAAGAGCAGAATTCTTTACACCGCCAGGGACGTCAAAACCAAGATCAAAGCATTGGGTCGAGATTTGCCGGAAGACGGACATTCCGTATTCATAGTGGCGGAGGATTGATCATCATGATGTGGAGACCACATGAACGCAAATGAAGAAAAACACATTGATCTCGTTTTTGTGAGACATGGGAATACGGATGATACGGATATCGCGCTTTTGGAAAGCGGAGATGCGCCTTTATCAGATGAAGGGCATCGCCAGGCCGAGTATGTGGGTGGAACCCTTCTTAAGGGAATGGCCTTTGACTTACTGATCCGTGGCGCGCTGACCCGTATGAGACAAACCATGGATCATATCAAAAACCATGTCACCTATAAAAGATGGATTTGTGACACCAGAATCGATCCCAGGGATAATCACAGAGAAGGGAAACTATATCCCGAAGGATCCAACAGCAGTTTGGTTCACGAATATTTGTCCATAGCGATTGCTTTCCTGCAGAACCTGGCGAGCCGTTTTCCGGATGGCGGGAAAGTACTCGCAATTGGGAGTTCAGCCTATACCATGCCCATGAGAGGGATAGCGGCGGGGATTGTGCCCCTTAATGAGGCGCATTACCGGGAAGCATTAGCCCCTTTCAGTGTTGAACCGGGCAGCGTCTGTTGCTTCAGGTTATGGATCAATTCCGGCAGGCTTCAGGCTGTGAGTCTCGATGATGTAAAAGGCTGATTTACGCTGCCCTTTGGAACGTGCGAACAAAAATGGACATCACTGATATTGACGTTTCTTTTGAACCGGCTGGGGTTTTAGGTCACATCAATGAGTTGTTCCATTTGCAGAATCGTCTGTTCAACAAAGGATTGATCCCTCACTTGAAGCTCAACGGCCTCGTTGGGACAGATTTCCACGCAACGTCCGCAGCCGGCGCACTGGTCATTTGTGATGTTTCCGTATTTCCAGGCCCGGGGATTTTCTTTGATCTTGTCAAGGCTTTATGCTCAACTCCTGCAGGGTCAGGGAACCCCGTGGCGCCTTCGGCGCTTGTTTCAGGATGGTATTTTCCGTTTGGGATGAGAACGATGAATTCCAACCGCCCTCCAGTTTCAGTGACTTGGATTCATTCAGTGTGATAGTTTCAGCGTATATTCCTCCCGCAATTAGTATTGCGGACCCTGTGGCAGCATCATCGATGGCGCTCTGGATCGAGTCATGGCAGGGACTTTTGTCTCCACAATTTCCGTTGGTCGTTACATATAGGGTTGATCCGGAGCTTGTCTTGAAACTGATATCATTCCCGTAGGCAGTACCCACAGAATTGGTGGCATATGCTCTCACATGATATGTGGTGTTTGCGCTCAAACCGGTTATTGCGCTATCAAAGCTGCCCACACCCTCGCCATCCGTGGTTTTACCATCGCTTGTGGTTGGATTGACTGTCTTGCTCCAGCAGACACCCTTAACCGTTATGGAAGCGCCGGCATCAGCAGTGGCGTTGCCGCCTGTTTCCGCACCCGTGGAAGTGATATTTGTCACTGCCGCGGTTGTGATGTTGGGTTCGGTGGCGGTGGGTGCATCAACCTGAAAATTCTTCCCCGTCACCGTGTTCCCAGCCGTTGCGGCGATATACTGCGCATTGCCGCAATTCACAGCACTTAAGGGGTCCGCCCAATATTCATCCAAATAGTTGCCTGATGTATGGGCCAGGAGATAATAACTTCCCGTAGAGAGCCCTTCAATCACATAACTACCGTCGGCAGTTATCCTATCAATACCATATCCCGCACAATTTGGAGAGCAGGGATCTCCAGTAAACGCAACAACCCATCCATCCGTGATCGGCACGGTGCCGTCGCTCCCATATACGGTTCCGGAAATGACGGCGCCCACATCCAATTGAAAATCCCTGCCCGTCACCTCATCCCCCAAGGTTACCGCCGTGGCCTCCCCACTGACGCAATTCTCAACACTCAAGGGGCCGGCCCAAAATTCATCTGAGTAGTTGCCTTCCGCCTCGGTTTGGAGATAATAACTTCCCGCGGGGAGCCCTTCAATCACATAACTACCGTCGGCGGTTATCATACCATATCCTATACAATCTGGAGAACAGGGATCTCCAATAAGCGCATTCACCAACCCATCCGTGATGGGCGTTGCGCCATCGCTCTCATATACGGTTCCGGAGATGGCGGCGCCCGCATCCAATTGGAAATTTCTGCCCGTTATCTCATCCCCCAGGGTTACCGCCGTGGCCTCCCCACTGACGCAATTCCCGACACTTAAAGGGTCCGCCCAATATTCATCCACGTAGTTGCCCGCCGCATCGGCTTGAAGATAGTAAGTTCCCGCGGAGAGCCCTTCAATCACATAACTACCGTCGGCGGTTATCATGCCGTGTCCTATATGATCGGGAGAACAGGGATCTCCGGCAAGCACATTGACCCATCCATCCGTGATGGGCGTTGCGCCATCGCTCTCATATACGGTTCCGGAGATGGCGGCGCCCGCATCCAGTTGGAAATTCCTGCCCGTCACCTCATCCCCCAGGGTTACCGCCGTGGCCCCCCCACTGACGCAGTTCTCGACACTCGAGGGGTCCGCCCAATATTCATTCAAGTAGTTGCCCGCCGCATCGCTTTTTAGATAATAACTTCCCGCGGAGAGCCCTTCAATCACATAACTACCGTCGGCAGTTATCACGCCGTGTCCCGCATGATAATCAGAACAGGGATCTCCGGTAAGCGCAAAAACCAATCCATCCGTGATGGGCGTTGCGCCATCGCTTTCATATACGGTTCCGGAAATGGTGGCTGCAACCGCGGCCATTGGCAACAGGGAAAAAAACAGCGCCAGTACCGAAACCACCATTCCAAACAACGGCTTGGTGACCGTAACGCAACCATGGACAACCTTCTTTTTCATATCCCAATCCTCCAGCATATATGTTGCATTTCGTGTGAGATTCCGTTTCGGTTGTCAGTTGCCAGTTAACAATTATCTTCCTGGATTCTTTCCCTTCCATGTCAAGAATCAAGACCTGATTCCGTGGTTTTTATTCGGCGACCCCTTAAAATCCTTCTCCAAAAAAAACCGGGTTGCCCTTTACCAGGCAACCCGGCTGTTTGTTTCTCAGGCAACCCGGCTATCTTTGCTCAAGACCCGTGGCTTTCCGTCCCCACCTCACGATGGGTTTGGCTTTTTCTAAAAATAAGCTTCAAACTCTTATCAAGTCATATGACATCCTATTAGATTCAACTGATCCATTTCCAAGCATAAGAAATCCCCACAAACTGAATAGAGACATAATTGACGAGGATACTTCTGTCATGAAATGAAAAAATCTCCTTTTTGTCAAGAAAATATGGTCTCCCAATGAGGGGAAAAATGTCTCCAACAAAAGCCCTGATCGTTGCCGTGGACCAAGAACATGATTCTGCAATTGCCGCCGGACCGGGGCACCAATCAGGGTGATCAGAATGAAAAACGGGTGGGAGGAGAGGCTACCCCTTAAAAATCTCCCGTGCCGCCACCATCCTAGTCACCTGGTTGGTCCCGGTGTAAATCTGGGTCAGTTTTGCGTCCCGCATCATCCGCTCAACCGGGAATTCCTTCATATACCCGTAGCCGCCCATGACCTGGACCGCGTCCGTGGTCACCTTCATGGCCGTATCCGTGGCAACGAATTTGGCCATGGCACAGAACTTGGCAATCTGGCTCTTCTGATTCATGTCGATGCATTCGGCCGCCTGATATGTCAGAAGACGCGCGGCTTCCGTCTGAGCCACCATGTCCGCCATCATGAATTGAATGGCCTGAAGCTGGGAAATGGGTGCACCGAACTGAACCCGCTGATTGGCATAGGCCACCGCCTCATCAATGGCCCCTTGGGCAATCCCCACCGCCTGGGCCGCCGCAAAGAGCCTGCTGGTGTTCAACGCGTCCATCATATTGAAAAACCCTTCCCCCTCCCTTCCGATTCTGTTCTCTTCCGGAACCCGCAGATCCTCAAAAATGAGTTCGGAGTTGATGGATCCTCTCATTCCCATCTTGTTCTCATTCTTGCCGTAGCTGAACCCCGGACTCCCTTTTTCAACAACAAAGGCGGAGATCCCTTTGGCCCTTTTGTCACGATTCGTGTAGGCATAGACGCTCAGCATATCGGCAATGCTACCGTTGGTAATAAAACACTTACGGCCATTTAAAATATAATCGCCATTTTCCTTTACGGCAGTTGTTCGCATGGACAGAATATCGGAACCGGCGCCCGGCTCGGTGGCCGCGAAAGCGGATATCTTACCCTCGGCCATTTGGGGAAGAAATTTGTTTTTCAATGCTTCATCGCCCCCATAAAGGATCGGCAGCATACCGTCCGCCTGAGCGATGAGAAGGAGGGCCGAAGCCGCGCAAACCTTGGCAATTTCTTCCAAGATCATTGAAAAGAGGAGGTATTCGGCGCCGATGCCGCCGTATTGTTCGGGAAGCAGCGGGTTCAACAGCCCGTTTTCGGTAAATAGTTTCGCGGTATCCCAGGGAAACTCACCGGTTTCATCAATTTCCGCGGCCCTTGGCTTGATCTTGTCCTGCGAAATCTGTTTTACCGTATTCATAATAATTCTCTGTTCTTCGTTCAGTGTTATCATCACCCACATCCTCCTTTTGATATTTTATCAACAGAAAACCGATCCGAAACCGTTAGCGTGCAAACGGAAAGCTGTCATCCCATGATTCGGATATGCTAGAAAGCCGAAACATCAAATCAAGATTTCTTGCGAGACAGTCAATTTTGGTACTTGTCGATTCTCACCCGGCAGCTTAGGCCGTGGGCCAGCATGTTTTCGTAATTGCAGGCCCTTTCACAGACCTTTGCGATTTCAAGGGATGCAGCCCTGGTAGCGTACTGATAGGTAACGGTCTTCGCGAATTTCCCCACAAACAATCCTCCCGTGTAGCGGGCGGCCCGCATGGTGGGGAGAACATGATTGGTTCCGATGGTCTTGTCCCCATAGCTGACGGTGGTCTCCTCGCCGCAGAACATGGAACCATAATTGGTGCAGTTGTCAAGAAAATAGCGCCAGTCGGCTGTCTGTATTTCCAGATGTTCCGGCGCCCAATGGTCGCTCAGCGCCACGGCCTCTTCTCTGGAATCAACCACGACCACCTCACCACTGTTGCCCCAACTGACGGCCGCCACATCACGGGTCGGCAGGGCTTCAAGCTGTTTTTCAATCTCTCTCATGGTCTCTTCAGCCGTCTTTTTTGAAAGGGAAATCAGGCACTGCCTTGAACTGGGATCGTGTTCGGCCTGCCCCAGGATGTCCGCAGCCACGATGACAGGATCTGCCGTCTCATCGCAGATCACCAGGATTTCGGTGGGCCCGGCCAGAAGATCTATGCCCACATCACCAAACAACTGGCGCTTGGCTTCAGCCACGTACTTGTTTCCGGCGCCTACCACCACGTCCACGGGATCGAGTCCTTCCATGCCGTAGGCCATGGCCGCCAGCCCCTGAACCCCTCCCATGCAATAGACTTCGTCCGCACCGCCCGCTACCATTGAATAGAGCGTCGCCGGATAAATCCCCTCCCCTTTTACAGGTGGGGTGCAGGCCACCACCCGTTTAACCCCGGCCACCTTGGGAGTGATTACCGTCATGTGGGCGGAAGCCAGCATTGGGTATCTCCCGCCGGGAACATAGGATCCGGAAGAAGCCACTGGAATGATTTTCTGCCCGAGGAATACACCTGGTTCCGTCTCCACCTCAAAATCGACCAGACGCTTCATCTGCTCTTGGGCGAATTTTCGGATCTGGGCCTGACAGTAATCGATGTCCTGCACCATGGCCTCGGGAAGCTTCGATCGAACGCCCGCCATTTCATCCGTTGAAATCCTGAAATTCTTCGGTGCCCATTTATCAAAATCCCTGGAGTATTTTCGAACGGCCTCCACACCCTGGCTTCGAACATCTTCCAGGATTCTGCTCACCGTCTCTCGAACTTCCGAAAGGTCCTCTTTCGGCCTTGGTTTAGCTTCTTTCAAGTAGTTGGGCATTAGGCTCTCCCTGATTCTCATTGTTGAAGATATTAAGCCGCGCAGATGGCAATCCCGTGAAAATCTCTTCTGTGCATTCTCTATAGATCAGTGGGCCGTCCACCCCGCATCCACCAGCAGCACATGTCCGGTGACCAGGCTTGCGGCGGGAGAAGCCAGATAAAGGACGGCGCCCGCCACATCATCGGTGGTGCCAAACCGTTTTAGGACGTTTTTCGCCAGGGCATATTCCCTGAACTGGGGATCCGCCAGCATGTCCCGGGTGAGTTCCGTCTCCACAAAGGTGGGTGCCACCGCATTGACCAATATTTCGTGTCTTCCCCATTCCATGGCAAGTACCTTGGTAACCAGGTTGAGACCCGCTTTAGATGCACAGTAGGCAGCCCTTTTGATGAGGGCAACGGAGCCGGTCTGGGACGTCATGTTGATAATGCGCCCACCCCGGCCCTTTTCAATCATCACTTTTCCCACTGACTGGGCCATGAAAAACGCCGCTTTCAGATTTATGTTCAAAACACTGTCCCACGCCTCTTCCGTCACATCCACCGAATCCTGAGGCATATTTATGCCCGCGTTGTTGACCAGAATATCGATGCCACCCAGTTCATTGGCGAGTCCCTTCACCAGGGACATAATACCGCCAGTCTCAGTCAGGTCCGCGGCAGCCACCACCGCTTTGCAGCCGGATGCTTTGATCCTTTGAGCGACCTCATTCAATTCTCCTTCAGACCTTGAAACCAGACCGATGTCCGCACCGGCATCGGCAAGGCGCATGGCCACCGATTTCCCGATGCCCCGGCCCCCACCGGTCACCACGGCCTTTTTTCCCTCAAGCTGAAAGAGATTCCTTAGCGTTTCAGGGGATGATGTCATTTGAATCTCCTTTTGATGGCCCTCGACGGGATTTTTGAAAAATCGCCCCCGAAGCGATCATTCGTGTGATTCTCTTCTCACATAATGCGGATGGATCACGGAGGGGAACAGAATAGCCCAGCTTCATGGGCGGATCAATATAATTCATTGAGTTGAGAGCAGCCGTGACATTTTACGAAAGAAGGAACGTCAACAGGGGCCAAAAGGTCTTGCCAAAGATTCCCCCGGCAAGGCCTAACAGACTCAAGCAACAATGCCCGCCTCTCTCAAGGAGGCGATGATTTCATCCGTATAGCCCGCTTCTTTCAGGATTTCATCGGTGTGCTCTCCAAATCCCGGTGCCTTTCGTCGCCATACGGCGGGAGTTTCGCTGAAATCCCATGGAAACCCGGTCATTTTGATGGGACCCCAGTCCGGGTGGTCCACTGAAATAAAGTAATCGTTTGCCAGGGCCTGGGGATCATCGATCACCTCGGTGGGGGTCTGGACCGGCGTAACAATGCAGCCTTCACGGCCGAGGATGTCAAACCACTCGTCCCTCGTTTTGCCGGCGAATTTTTCGTCAAAAACCGCCACCAGGGCTTCCGCGTTTTCGCCGCGGGCTTTTATGCTGTTGAACCTCTCATCTTTTTCCATGGTTTCAATCCCCAGGGCCCGGCACAGTTTCGGCCAGTATCTGTCCGGATCCAGATGGGCAATGGCGATCCACCGGTCGTCTTTGCAGCGGTAGTGATTGTATAGGGGATTGCCGGCCCGGGCCCTCACTTCACGGGGAAATTCCTGGCCCAGCATGGCTGGCGCCGCCATGATAAAACCAAGGGTACCGATCATGCTTCCCATCAAAGAGGTATCCACCACCTGTCCCCGGCCTGTTTTTTCTCTGGCGTAAAGGGCCGCGGTAACGCCCCACGCGCAGATGAGTCCTCCCACTTCATCTCCGATCCCCGGCAGAATCTGGGTAGGCGGTGCGTCCTTTTCACCGCAGGACATCATGAGGCCCGACCGGGCAATGCCGGTGTAGTCAAAGGAGAGCGTCTTGGCATCAGGTCCCTTTCGGCCCCAGCCGGAGGCCTGAGCGTAGATGAGCCGCGGATTCCTTTCGAGGAGCACATCCGGGCCGATTCCCATTTTGATGGGTGCTCCGATGCTCATGTTGTTCAAGAACACGTCCGCGCCGTCAATCAGGTTCAAGAAGACCTCCATCCCCTGCTCCGTCTTGAGATCCAATACCAGGCTCCTTTTGTTTCGATTGGTGTGTTCAAAGTAGTAATTGTTCCCCTTGAGTCCTGCCATGGCACCGATGATTTTCATGAATCCCCTTGCCGGATCACCGGTTTTGGCCTCGATCTTGATCACGTCCGCACCCAGGTCTCCGAGCCGCATACCTGCCACAGGCCCTTGTTGAAACATCGTAATTTCAACAACTTTTACTCCTTCTAACGGTCCACCCATTTTCATTTACCCTCCCTTAATGGAAAAATCGATTCACGATTGATGGTTCGGCCCATCACCATGCACGGAATTCTTCACCAAAAAAAAAGGCCACGGGTAAAACCCATGGCCATTTTCATCTTTATCATCCATGGGCGCTTTAAGTGGCCCGCCCAAGGATTCCGTTATCTCTTTTCAGACGTTTCGGAAACGGGCAGACCACTTCCTAAAGCAAAAGCCAAAAAAGAATATCTGCCCGAATGATTTCATTTGTAACGTGCTCCCGTTTTGGTTTGTTCTCCCATAAACAATTGATAATCAAATGTCAAACCATTTTTTCCTTCGCGAATCCGTTCGTCGCCACGGCCATTGAACTTATTTTTAAAGGGGATAAACATCATGAACGGATATTTCAAACTGATTGGTGTAACATGATTTATGCTGCAATAGAAAAGGTTGACTATACCACAAATATAGACGAATGTGACTCAAGACCTCGCGCCCAAATAAAGACAAGGGAGGTCTATAAACGCTTTTCTTTATAAAGATGCTTCCGCTTTTTTGAAGAGCATTTACAATTCTCTGATGGAAAGTGGAAAGAGAATCGGCACCATGGCAAAATTGAATATCTTTAAAAGGCTCGTCTTGGGTTTCCTTTTAATCCTGCTGGTCCTCACGGCTCTCGGCACCTATTCCACCCTAAAACTGGAGGAGTTGAACCAGATCATCCATTCCATCAGTTCCATCGATAGTGAAACCATAAGGATGGCAAACCGGCTACGAAACGTCCTCCTTACCCAGACAAAGTTTGAAAAAAAATACGTCGTATCCAGGGACAGGGATTTTCACCGCCAGTTTTTGGAGATTGAGACATATTGGAAAAAGGATCTGGAACAGATGGGTTCCTTAGTGGATATCCCGGAAGATGAGAAGCTGCTCACCGACATAACACTGCTATACAAGCGTTATCTCGTTACGGTTCGAGAGGAAGTCGGTTTCATAGAGAGTGGCAAGGAGTATTCAAAGAAGGCCTATGAGGAAAAAAAGGAGGAACTGACCGATCATATTGTCCTGAGGCTGATGGAGTTGATAAACGGTAAAAAAGCCGCCATCGACAACAAAATAGCCATATCGGAAAAGATCGGTCCCCAGGCATCCAGAGTTGTGGCGATCATTACCATTACATCCGTTATCCTGGGGATTCTGATTGCATTTTTTAATGCCCGAACGATCAATCGCCCCATTTCCCTCCTGATCAGGGGAACCAAGGAAATTGCCAAGGGGAAATTTGAAAAACACCTGAACCTACCCTCACCTCCGGAGATAAATGAACTGGCACACGCATTCAATTCCATGAGCGACCGTTTAAAAGAGCTTGACGAGATGAAGGCGGACCTTATCTCCCATGTCTCGCATGAATTTCGAACGCCTTTGGCAGTCATCAGAGAGGCTGTGAGCCTGAGTCTTGATTGTGTGGAGGCTGGCTCCCTGGAAAAACAGCGCAGACTCCTTGGCATCGTTGAGGAAGAGTGCGAGAGGCTGATCACCTCAGTCAACAAGGTACTGAACCTCTCCCGAATGGATGCCGGGATGATGGATTATCAAATGGAGGAATGTGGTCTTTCCCAACTGATAGAAATCAGTGTCTCAAAAATAAGGCCCATTGCGGAAAGGAAGGGGATCTCTCTTGAACTAAACCTTGCCCCCGACTTGCCACGTGCCCTTGTGGACGAAGAAAAAATCTGGCAGGTGCTGGATAACCTGTTGGATAATGCCTTGAAGTTCACGTCTCCGAAGGGCAAGGTAAGTATCGGGGCACGTGTTATTCCCGCAAAAGGGGTGGAACATGCTCCGGGCAGAGAAAAGGAGTTCATTGAAGTTTTCATATCGGATACCGGATGTGGGATTCCGGAGGAGAATATTCAACATATATTTGATAAGTTTAAGAAGCTTCATGAGAAAGGCACGGGGCTGGGCCTTTATATAGCCAAGCAGATTGTGCAGGCCCACGGAGGCGATATATGGGTAGAAAGCCAGGAAAAAACAGGAACCTCTTTTTTCTTTACGGTCCCTGTTTTTTTGCCGTCCTGATAATGTGTACCGGATGCGCCACAATCTCAACGTTTCAAATGGGACAAAAGGCGCACAAACAGCTTGAACTGGCACGGAATCTGACAAACCAAGGGAATTATGAGGGAGCCCTGAAAGCCTATGGCGATGTTGTAAGCCTTTTTCCCGGCGATCCGCCCGGGGACAGGGCCATGTTTCACATGGGGCTAATCTGGTCGCGTCCGGACAATCCACAGAAGAATTATGAAAAGGCCCTGGCTTGCTATGAGCGCCTTCCCGTTGAATTCCCCGGAAGCACTTATAAGGACAAAGCCGTGGTGTGGACAAACGTCATCAATGAGCTCCTCCGGTTTGAGGCCAAGGCAGAAGGCCTTGAGGCTGAAGTGAGAACTCTAAAGAAACGGCTTGGTGGCTCCAGAAAGAAGATCAATGCTTTGAGAACAGAGCTTGACGGATCAAAGAAAAAGATCAATGTTCTGAAAACACGGCTTAATGCACTTAAAGAGATAGACATCGGCATTGAAGAAAAAAAAATGAAAAACCGCACCCCTAAATAACCAGGCGAGAGGCAATGGCTACCGAGAACATACTCATTGTGGATGATGACAAGAACATGCTTGAAATCTTGAGTCTCAGACTGGAGGCGGAAGGGTATGGGGCCACCACAACAGCCAATGCCCAAGATGCCTTAAACATCGTTGGAGGCGCGTTGTTCGACCTGGCGCTGGTGGACCTCAAATTGGCCGGCAGGGAAAACGGCATTGATCTGATGGAAAAGATGCATCAGGTAGCCCCGGAAATGCCCGTTATCATTCTCACTGCCTATGGCACCATAGACACGGCGGTGGACGCAATGAAGCGAGGTGCCTACAGCTATCTCACCAAACCCTTCAACCGTCGGGAACTACTCCTTCAAATCAAAAACGGTCTTGAAAAGAGCAGCCTTAGAAGGGAAGTCAGAAGGCTCAAAGCCCTGGTAGGGGAAAGATATGGATTCGAAAACATCATCGGCAAGAGCAAAAAGATGCAGGACGTGATGGACCAGGTATCGAGGGCCGCAGAGACAGACTCCAATGTCTGTATTTGCGGCGAAAGCGGCACGGGCAAGGAACTTATCGCTAAATCCCTGCATCTGTTAAGCTCCCGAAAAAATAAGCCCTTTGTGGCGGTGAACAGCACCGCTATCCCGGAGGGGTTACATGAAGGGGAATTGTTCGGCTACGAAAAAGGCGCCTTCACCGGGGCTCTCAAAAACAAGAGAGGCTTTTTTTCCCAGGCCCACGGAGGCACGCTTTTTCTGGACGAGATATTGGAGATGCCTGAATCCATGCAGGTGAAATTGCTTCGGGTTCTTCAGGAAAAGCAGTTCTATCCTCTGGGAGGGGAAAAGGCGACAAACGTGGATGTGAGGATCGTAACAGCCTGCAATAAGGACTTAAAAGAAGAGGTAAAAAAGGGCAATTTTCGCGAAGATCTTTTTTACCGAATTTTTGTCATCCCCATCTATCTGCCTCCCTTGCGGGAAAGAAGGGAGGACATCCCCTTGCTGGTGGATCATTTCATAAAAAAACTGGATACCAAGCTGAAAAAAGGGGTAAAGGAAATCTCCCCAGCCGCTTTACAGAAACTCTTATCCCACTCCTGGCCTGGTAATGTCAGGGAATTGGAAAATACCATCGAATATGCGGTGGCCATGAGTCCTCAGGAAGTCATTATGGAAGACCTGATTCTTCAGACCAGCGTTTCAGAACAAGAGATGCCAAAGACCTTAAAAGAGGCCAAGAACGCCTTTGAAAAAAGCTACATTTCAAACATCCTGTCGCTTTCAGGAGGCAATGTGAGCAAAGCGGCGAAGCTGGCCGGAAAATATCGGGGCGATATCTACGCCCTCATGAAAAAGCATGCCCTGAACCCATCGTCCTTCAAGAAGTCAGAATAAAGCGAAGGGAATTTCCTTCACCAAAAAGACGCCTTTCCCCAGACAGTTAGGTCTCCTTCCCCTCTCTATTTGCACTCCATGAAGGAAAAACCATGCACAATCTCCCGACCCCGGCATTCTTGAATGCAATTTTTTCGTAACATATCAATAGGTTAATCTATTGTTCCCGGTTTGGTACGTTACTTGAAAAAGCGTTTGATGCCATTGGTGGAAAAACCAATGTGCGTTTTCCCCAACATAAGGGAAACAGGGATGATTCGGGAAAGGCATGGATTCGGGAATGATGAGAGTATTAATCGTTGATGATAATGAGGGTCTGACCACTCTCATGAAGGAATTCCTGGAGGAAGAAGGGACCTATCGCGTCAGAACAGCGGCGAATGGTGAGAATGGGTACAAGGCCTTTCTCCACTTTCGACCCCATGTTGTTCTAACGGATATCGAAATGCCGGTTAAGAATGGGATCGACATGGTGAGAGAGATACGGGGCCACCACCCCGCCATAAAGACCATCTACATGAGCGGTGACCTGAACAGCTACCGGATCTTCCTTGAAAAGGAAAAACGGGAGCATAATGCAGACTTTCTGGACAAGCCCTTTTCATTTAGAGAGGTGATGAAGCTGTTTCATGACTACCGGCGCGTTTCTCCAAAAAGAAAGATTCCCGCGTTCACTTCACCATATCACAGGTCTGCACGTCAGAGGGGCTGAGAACTGAGGGAATAAGGTTCTTTTCTCTTGACCCACTATCATCCTTTATCTATAGTCGGTTCCCGAAATAATACGAAACTGCCTGCCATCAGAACTCTTTTGGTCTTCAAAAAGAGGCATTTGGTCCATCCAACAGAGCATGAATTCAGAAACCAGATCGCCCCTTTATCGTATTCTCAGCGCAAAAGCGGAGGTGTTTTGGGTACTTGCAGGGCAAAGTGGCAACGCATTGGGCGTTCTGCTGGGCATGAAGATTCTGACACAATTACTGGATCCAGGTGAATTCGGAAGACTCGCCATTGCAAATACAGTGGCACTATTGATGATCGTCAGTCTGTTCGGCCCTTTGGGTCACGGTTTCATGCGTTTCTGGTCTATCAGCCATGACCGGAATCTGGTGGAGGAATTCGTTTTCATAACCCATCGCTATGCAGCGTGGCTCCTGCTGCTGGTTTTGCTTGCGGGTCTATTGTACACCCTTCTCTTCACCGCTGCCGGTTGGCAGGCGTACCATGGTTTGATGGCGATCGCTTTAACAGTGGGAGCCCTGAGAGGCTATTTTGGTCTTAAACTTGCCGTTTTGCTGGGAGCAAGAAAAAGAAAAGCCGTCGCCCTTCTAAATTGTGGCCTGGCAATCCTAAATCCCTTGATAGCCATGTTGGTGATCCTTCTTTTTAATCCCAGCGCGGATTGCGCCATGTGGGGTTATTTCATCGTGGCATTGACCATTCTGTTTGTCGTGGGGCGCTTTTACGGGAACTTCATCAAAGAGGATCTGAAGGGTATTTCCAGCACCTCCGGCCGCACCGTCAAATCAGGTAAAATGGGCACCGAGATTCTTGCTTTTTCTTGGCCCTTCTGTGCCTGGGGAATATTCGTGTGGATCCATCAGTCCTGTGATCGGTGGTCCTTGCTTGCCTTTTACGATGCGGGCATGGTGGGGGCTTTTTCCGTTGTGGCGCTCCTGGCTGCCTATCCACTCATGTTTGCATCCGGCTTTATGCTCAATCTCTTTATGCCTGTGGCCTATGAACGGGCGGGAAACCTCGATTCCCGTGTGGCGCTGAAATCCGCTTACAGGTTGATACTCCTGATGAGCGCCCTGTACGGACTGGGATCGCTTGTCCTGGTTGTATTTTTCGCCCTGTTTCATGAAACCGTTCTTTTGTTGATGAGCCGTTCGGAATACGTCAGATTTTCCTATTTATTGCCGATGCTGACCCTGTCATGGGCCTTTTTTTATCTGGGAGAATCTTTGGCGGCCTTTGGACTCGTTGCCAAAAAACCGAGAATATACATACTCCCTAAGGTGTTATCCGCTGTTGTGGCAGCCTTGGGATCATTCTATCTTGCATCTCTAATAGGCGCAGAAGGTGTTGTGTGGGCCTTGGGTGGTTCGGGAGTTCTTTATGCCGTATGGTGTGCGGTTCTGGCTTACGGAATTTTTTCAGAGATGTCCACCGCCACCGGGAATCAGGACACGGCAGAGCAAGCGTCGCAGCAGCATGGCGCAGAAGAGAGAAACAAACAATGACCGCCAAAAGCGACATCCCAAAAGAGGAGAGTGGGTTTGCTCCCCATGAAATCGTCTGGACCGATGAAAAAGTCAGCCGACTCTGGAATTATTATTCCGGTCACGACACCTATCAGCAAGAATACTTCAGTTACCAGGCCGGAAGGATTGTGCGAAATCTGATCCAAAGATACGTGGGCCTTCAACAATTGGCCGCCATACTGGATTATGGATGCGGTCCCGGCTTCTTGATTGAAGCCCTTCTGGAACGTCTGAATCCCGAGCAGAAGGTTTGCGGTCTCGATTTTTCCCAAGCTTCAGCCGCTTTGGTTGATGAAAAATTCTCACACCATCCCTCTTACGGTGGAACATTCTGGGCTCAGTCCCTGCCTTCCGATTACAAAGACAACAGCATGGACATGGTGATTGCACTCGAGGTGATTGAACATCTTGAGGAGGATAAACTGATCTCAACTTTTGAAGAATTACGCCGCATCCTGAAACCCCGGGGCCACGTCGTCATCACCACCCCTAACAGTGAAAATCTCATGAAAGAAAAGGTCATCTGTCCTGACTGCGGCGCCATTTTCCATCGATGGCAACATATTCGAACGTGGAGCGCTGCCACGCTCACCCGGTTCATGGCGGAAAATGGTTTTAGAAAGATGCATGTGATGGAAACGAATTTTGCCATAAAACACCAACTGCTGGCAAAGTACTTCCTCAGACTATTTCCACGCAAAAGGGACCGGCTGTTCTTTATAGGGGCCAAGGTGGGGCCTTTCGAGGGGTGACCGTGACCAACGTACTGCATGTGATAACCGATCTCGATATGGGCGGCGCGGAGGTGATGCTGGCAAAACTGATTGCATCCACTGACCGGAATCGATTCAATCCTTCAGTCCTCTCCTTGAAAAGAAGGGGGGTAATCTCCCATCGGATTGAACGATTGGGCGTGCCGGTTTCTGAACTTGATTTCGACCACCCCCATTTTAGTCCTCAAGCAATCGTGAAATTCACAAAAACCTTATTTCGATCACGACCACGACTGATCCAAGGGTGGATGTACCATGGCAATCTGGCGGCGACCCTGATGCGTTTTCTGAATGTCGGAAATGCGTCCGTCATCTGGAATATTCGTTATTCGCTGAACGGCTTGAATCAAGAAAAAATGGTGACCCGGCTTTTTGTTCGCATGGGTGCTTTGTTATCCGGAGGTCCCCACGCCATCATTTACAACTCCCACAACAGTTTGGAACAACATGGGGCAATCGGCTATTTTTCGCGAAATGCCCTTGTTATTCCAAACGGCTTCGACGAAAAGCGGTTTCGGCCGGACCTTCCCATCAGACGACGGGTGCGAGCACGCCTCGGTGTTCCGGAAAAAGGGATTCTGATCGGTTTGATTGCCCGATACAATCCCATGAAGGATCATCCAAGTTTTCTCAAGGCGGCATCGTTATTGTCGAAGGAAAGAAACGATGTTCACTTTCTGCTTGTGGGCAGAAATGTAGATGGGCCTTCATCCGGTCTGGTTCCAATGGTTGAACGGCTCGGTTTGTCGGATAGGGTCACCTGCCTGGGTGAACAATCGGATACTGCCCCTTTTAATATGGCCCTCGATATTGCATCCCTTTCTTCGGCTTACGGTGAAGGATTTCCCAATGTCATTGGAGAGGCCATGTCCTGCGCCATCCCTTGCGTGGTGACCGATGTGGGAGATTGTCGGCGGCTGGTCGGTAATACGGGAATAGTGGTTCCGCCAAAAGATTCCGGGGCCTTAAAAGATGGATGGGATCGGATGATCCAAATGGGATCCGTCAAAAGGAGGCGTCTCGGTGAGGCGGCCAGGAACAGGATCCTTGAACATTTCACCATTTCAAAAGTGGCGGCACGGTATGAAGATCTATATGAAAACATCTTGGGCAAAAGGAAGTCCTGACGCCCTTAATCGTCATTGGGGGCGCATGGGGAAAAACGGTCTTCAGACGGTTTTCTGGTTTCTTTGTTGGGGATCGGCTTGTTATGTGCGGTATCGTAGGCTTTAAAACATGCAGGCAGTTTGAACTGTTGTGGCATTCACTTCCCGGAGCGACAGCAACGCTGACCCACCGAGGTCCGGACGATTCGGGCCATTTCCATGACAAGGAATCCGGGCTGGGACTGGGGCAGCGAAGACTCTCTATCATAGACCTCTCTCAAGCCGGACAACAACCCATGGCCGGTGGGGATGGCCGCATACAGCTGGTCTATAACGGCGAAGTGTACAATTTTAAGGAGATCAGGAAGACACTGGGCAAACTGGGTCATATGTTCGTTTCCGACACCGACACCGAGGTTGTCCTTAAGTCTTACATGCAGTGGGGCATTGACTGTTTGAAACATTTCATCGGCATGTTTTCATTGGCCATTTGGGACAAAAATGAAGACAGTCTCTTTTTGGCCAGGGACCGTTTGGGGATTAAGCCGCTATTCTACTTTTTTGATCGTGAAACCCTGCTTTTTGCCTCGGAATTAAAAGCCCTGATGGCGTTTTCAACCTTTCCTAGAGAATTGGATTACGACGCTATTTCCCTCTTTGTGCACTACCAGTATGTTCCGGCCCCCAAATCCATTTTCAAAAACACTTACAAGCTGCTGCCGGGTCATTTCGCCACATACCGTAAGGGTCATCTTGAGACGCGGCCCTACTGGGAACTGCCATCTCTCAACGGCCATCAGCCATTTACCGAGATTCGTGAAGAAGATGCTTTGGAAAAGCTGGATGCGCTGCTGACAACCGCTGTGTCGGATCGAATGATCAGCGATGTCCCTTTGGGAGGGCTTCTAAGTGGGGGAATCGATTCCTCCATGGTGTGTGCGTTGATGCAAAAAGCAAATCCTCAGCCGGTAAGAACGTTCAGCATCGGCTTTAATGAATCCGGTTATGACGAGGCGCCCTGGGCTCGGAAAGTGGCAGAGCATCTGGGGACGGAACACACCTCCTTTTATGTAACGCCCAGGGACGCTCTGGACGTCATTCCTTCCCTGCCGGACATGTACGATGAACCCTTTGCCGATTCATCCGCGGTGCCGACCTATCTGGTTTCAAAACTGGCCCGTACCCAAGTAACCGTGGCCCTCTCGGGAGATGGGGGCGACGAACAGTTTGCCGGATATGTACGATACTGGAGCAGCCGTGATATGGACATTGCCTTTCAACGGATGCCGCGGTGGTTCCGAAAGCCTTTGGCAGCAGCCCTGGAGAAGATTCCCGTTTCAAGGATCGAGAGTTGCTACATGCCTTGGCGCAATTTGCTTCCTCAGAGATTCAATGTGGCAAATTTCCCTGATAAATGGGAAAAACTGGTGCAGCTCTTTGGAGGAGGGGATCTGGAATCCCTCTATCGGATGACCATCCATGTTTGGCCAAAAGAAACGCTTGGGGAGCTTCTTAATGGAGAACTGGTGGAGAGCCAATATGAAAAAACTTTCCAAAAGACCGAAAACTGGCCCACCCTTTCACGGCTCATGCGCGTAGACCAGAAAACTTATTTGCCGGACGCCATGCTGACAAAAGTAGACAGGGCCAGCATGGCAGTGAGTCTTGAGGTTCGCGTGCCGCTCCTGGATCACCGGGTCGTGGAGTTTACATCCCGATTGCCGGATCATTTGAAATATAGAGACGGCAAGGGGAAATACCTCCTTAAAAAGCTCCTCTCCGAATATGTTCCGAAGTCGTTTTTTGAAAGGCCCAAAATGGGTTTTGGTGTACCCATCGGAAAATGGTTTCATGGGGACCTCAGGGAATTGCTGCTGGATTACCTGTCGCCAAACCGTTTGAGGGATGAAGGCATCTTTGCGCCCAATTGTGTTGAAAACCATTTAAAAGGGCACTTATCAGGAAAATCCAACCACCACCATCGATTGTGGACCCTCCTCATGTGGGAGATGTGGCGGGAACGGTGGCTGGGCTAAAGCGCATCTTCGATGGCTTTTGCCAATCGAACGGTTGTCGCCTTTCCGCCCATATCCGGTGTACGAAGTTGCGGGTCCTCTAGCGCCTTTTCGATGGCCTTTTCCACGGCCGTTGCCGCCTCCTTGTGCCCTAAATGATCGAGCATCAGAGCCCCGGACCAGATCTGCCCGATGGGATTGGCAATCCCTTTCCCTGCAATATCCGGGGCAGAACCGTGCACGGGCTCAAACATGGAGGGAAATTCACCGGTCGGGTTGATGTTGGCCGATGGGGCCACTGCAATGGTCCCCGCCACCGCGGGTCCCAGATCCGAGAGGATATCGCCGAACAGGTTGCTTCCCACCACCACGTCGAACCAGTCCGGGTGCAGAACAAAATTGGCGGTCAGAATGTCGATGTGATATTGATCGGTCCTGATGTCAGGGTATTCGGTGGAAACCGCCAAGAACCGCTCGTCCCAGAACGGCATGGTATGGATGATCCCGTTGGACTTTGTTGCGGAGGTCACGTGCCCGGCTTTTCTTTTTTGCGCAAGATCAAAGGCAAAGCGAAGCACCCGATCTACTCCCATGCGGGTAAAGACCGACTCCTGAACCGCCATTTCAGCGTCGCTCCCTTCAAAAATCCTGCCGCCGATCTCTGAGTACTCACCTTCATTGTTCTCCCTGACCACCACAAAATCGATGTCTTCCGGTCCGCGGTCCCGCAACGGAGATCGCATCCCTTTTAGCATGCGCACGGGCCGCAGGTTGATATATTGCTGCATCTGGCGGCGGATGGGTATCAACAGACCCCACAGGGAAACGTGATCCGGCACCCCGGGAAATCCCACGGCCCCCAGAAAGATCGCATCAAATCCCTTCAGCCGATCCATTCCGTCCTCCGGCATCATGCGCCCGGTCTCAAGATAGGTCTCGCAACTCCATGAAAACATCTCCCATTTAAAATCGATGCCGAAATGCATCCCCGCCCTCTCAAGGACCCGGATCCCTTCGGGCACCACCTCCTTACCGATCCCGTCGCCGGGAATCACCGCAATTTTGTGGGTTGCCATTGAACGCTCCTTAAGAAATTCTTCCGTGTTTCACTTCAATAAACCATTTTACGGTAGTTGAATACTTTTTCCGGACAGACCCCCTCACAACGAAGACATGCCAGGCCGTTACACCGGGAAAGGTCCAGCGTAATCCGGCCGTGTCTCCCCTCCCCCGCGATCTTGAGAGCCCTTTCCGGACACTCATCCAAGCAGGCCAGGCAGACCGTACATCCTGTAAAAAGGCCGATCTCCTTTTCTCCCATGACACCCATGACGGTGAGCCCCCGCTTACCGAGATCGGCAATGTCATGATCAGAGGCGCTGAATACCGCCGGCTGTGTCTCGATCCCGGGCAGCCGCGGCAGACCACATTTCTTCAGATACTTCTGAAACTGGTCCATGGGCATCCCTTCGGTCCAATAGGAGAGTTCCAGGATAAATGCCTTTTCAAAGGCACCGGAAGTGGCGAACATACAATGGTGCTGTCTCAATTCTTGGGACAGCTCCCTGAGCCGCCAGAGCTGTTCCGGGTCCTTTACCATGTCGCGAGCCATGGCCAGTGACGTGTTGCCCGCCTGGAAGATTTCCCGGACCCCGGCCGGAACCAATCCCACGTTCCGGGCCTTCAGGGCATCCACGTAGGTACCGGAGGCGCCGGCCATGTATGCCACCGATATCTCATGAATGCCGATGCCGGCGGCCCTGCAAAGGGCAATATGCCCGGCCCGTATGGCACCGATGGCCTTGCCGGCCTCCATCAGGTCCTTCTCAGTGAATGCAAGCGCCTGGGGCAGATGGATCTTTTTGTCCGGGCATTGAATCCCGGGCAGGCGAATCATGCCGCAATCCATTGCTTCCGAAATGAGAGAGATCACCCCGGTACCGGTGATCCCCTTTGCCGGCAGTTCCCCACGGTTCAGAAGGTTTCCCGTTTCCGGATCCACCACACCACCCTTATGGGGCAACATATCTTTCCCCAGCACCCTGGTTGAAAGACGGCCATCAGTGATCTTAACGTCACTGATGGCACCGGGCAAGGCCAGCATGCCATCGCCGATCTGCTGGCCTTCCAGGGCAGGGCCCGCGGCCGTAGAGGCGGAGTAGACAATCCCCTTTACCACCAATGCCATTTCCGCATTGGTTCCATAATCGGTGACAATGGCGGTCTCATCTTTTAGAAGAATACCGGTCTTGATCATCATGGCAAGGGCATCCGCACCGATTTCATGCCGGACCGCCGGTGGTATCAGAACGTCGGTATCTTCCTGTAGCAACAGGCCACGGATATCTCCGGCCGGGAGAATTTCGGCGCTTCTTTCGGGCGCGACAATGCCCAGGGCCTCCCGCTTGCGCACACCGGCGTAGGCCAGATCACGGATTTCAATCTCTTGAAAGAGCGACACCTGAATGGGATTACCGCACACCGCTAACCGGGCAACCTGTTCGGCCGGAACGCCCAGCTCCTTAAAAAGACGGTTCACGGCCTGTATCACCACCTCATGGGCTTTTTCTTTACCCGCTTCCACGGCGAAATGGAGGTGATCCATCACATTGGCGCCGGGCAGCGGGTGCCGTGCGGTAATGGCTGTGGCCAGGATTCTGTTATCGTGGAGGCCTATTGCCTGGGCGCGGAAACCGGAGGTCCCCAGGTCAAGAGCAATACCGACGCGCTTCATCAAAACCTCTCTTTAGCGCCTGCCGTAGGGTCTACCGCAGACACCGCCCGGCACCTACGGAGTTGACTTTTTGGCGCATCCTTTTCAGCCATCCATTTTCGGACCGTATCGGGGCCGATATCAAGGGGCTTTCCACACTTAAGACAGTACCAATTGCCGACCTCGTCGGTGTCTCCTTGGGCAAAATGGCCGGTTTGCGCAAAATGGCAATCGCCCACGAATGACCAGAATCCTCTGATATCTTCACAGTAAAGCCGTTTTCCGAGGGCCTTTTCCACATCATTGTGGCGGCGGCCGCATTTGGTGCATGCCTTCAATGAATCCCCCTGGTTGAGAGACGGGCACGGCGGCATGCCGTGCCTTTGGCGGGTATTGAAATCAATGCTTCTCTGCCACTTGGACCATGGCCTTCAGGTTTTCAAGGGATGTTCCAGGACCGACCGCACATCCCGGTGCCAGGATCTGAATCCCATCGGCGATCGATTCCTCGCACGCTTCCCTTACGTCGTCCTCCGTCCCCATGAAAAGGGTCGTGGCCGTGTCAACGCCGCCCATGAGAATCATGTCCGGGCCGCATTTTTCCCTGGCAAATATGGGACTGGTCTTGGGCTCCAGGCTGATGATGTCCGGGCCGGTTTGTCCCATCCATTGGACAATCTTGGAAACATCGCCACAGATGTGCAGGATGGTCGGAACGTCAATAGCATCCAACTGTCGTTTCTGATATTCCAGCTCATAATCGCCGTAGGTTTGGGGGGCGATCAACTGTGGAGAGGCCGTCATGTCTTCCACCGCGATCATGTCGGCGCCCGCTTCAATCAGTGCCCCGGCAAAAGCAGTGCCGGCCTTTTCAGCGACTTCCAGAAAGGGTCGGATTTTTTCAGGTGTTTTGAAGGTGGCCTTGAGCAGGGGTACGGTATCGATCAACGACCCCGCGATGGTGAAAGGGCCGATAATCCCCGCAACAATGGCCACGCGGTCACCGATCTCTTCCTTTAGCATACGGACCGCCTTCAACACTTCGGGGATACGGCCCCGCTCAAGAAAGTCATCCGGAAACGCAATGGCGTCATCCAACTTGTAAGGGGGGGGATGGTCGATGCCGGGGATTCCCTGCATGCCGTCCGCTCCTTTTCCGGGCTTGACTTTACATCCCAGGGCCTCCGCTTCGATGGTCTGACAAAAAGGAACTCGAACCGCGTCAAACCCCAATACCGTATGGGCGGCAAGGGCCTGTTTGTACATTACGTCGCCCTTTTCGTGGCCCTCGGGCCAGAAGGCCCCAACCGCCTCCATCTGCGCATAGTTGACCGTTGAGTTGGCCCCGAAGCAGGGCATGCGGTCCGGTTTTTGGTGCTCTAACACCGCCATAATCCGTTCTTTTGGCGTCATCTTTGTTCTCTCCTTTAAAAAAAACAAACAATTATCAGAAGGGAAATTTTGCCCTTCCCCCTTTCACTTGAATGGGCGTGTGATTGGAACATAAAATTTCCTAAGATGCAACAAATTTTACAGTAAAGAAAGGGCCTCCTTCAACAATTTCCTAAAAAAAATGTCCTATTGCTGTAGAAAAGTACTCGCCAAGGGGAATTATTAGTATAAAACTATTTGAGATTAAAAACAAATATAGCGTGGATCATATGATTGTTAGAAGGGTTATTTTTTGATGCACTAAAAACAGGACACTTGATGCCCCATGGCCGCAATTTCAATCGAGGGTCAGTTCCCGTTTTTCCGCGGACAGGCCATCGGTAATAGGGGTGGCGCCCAAATGCTGTTTCAGCAGCTCAGCCAATTCATCCCTGGCCGCAATTGCCGACGTTCGGGTCTGAGGCGGCAGGCAATCGACATTAATGACGAGCTGTTTTGTGGTTGCCTCAATCTTGGTTGTATCGCCGTTTCGCCAGTTCCACCGACGGCACATAACGTTCTTCGACGCGCCGTCGAAATAGATCACTTCGCCTTTTTCCGGTGCCTCCCGTTCATCCGATCCCAACGGCACGAAAGTTTCGGTTCCGTCGGCCAAACCGAGAAGGAAATCCCCCTTTACACGCGCCATGTCATCACCGCCGCAAGGCAGACAGTACTTGAGGGAAACCAGATTGAAAAGGGCAACCACCGAATTGATGTAGGGGAGCGCCGGATTCTTCTGGACCCGTTTGATCAATGATTTGATGGATGGGGGAAACTTGTTGGGGTTCGAACCAAACCGGCGGTGGGCATGGTCCCAGGCAACCAGCCTTTCATCGGTTTCCATATTCACATCCTGTTGCGCATTGATGGCTTTTTTGAGCAGTTTGCGAACCCGTTTCAAGGACGGATGATTGGTCAATCCCTTTACAACAATGATACCTCTATAGAAATCCGGAAAAAGCTCGAAAATCTCGTCTCGAATGATAATCTTCCTCACCCTCTTCTCCAATCCAAAAAAGAACTTCACCATTATCCCAAAAGTGGTTTTGACCGCGTCTTAAAAAATCGCCTCATCCATATCATATGAAACTTCACCTGTTAATGAAAAAGTCCCGATACCGCTAAATCATTCCATGGGATGGAAAGGATGAGTAGCCCTTGATTCCTATTCCGGCATCTGTATAATCGTTCATAAAAAATGGCGCCTTATTCACACCATCAATAACCGCCAAAACCACAAAACGGTGAAAGCGTGACTCAATCAACGGATCAGATTCTTTACTTTACAAGTGAGGGCAAGGGGAACCCGGTTCTCATCCTTCACGGGCTGTTGGGAACCGGAAACAACTGGAGAACCATTGCCAATGAACTGGCGGACACCCACACGGTTTATCGCCTGGACATGCGAAATCACGGCAGATCCTTTCACAGCGATCAGTTCAATTATGATGTCATGGCCGAGGACGTCCTGCGATTCATGGATCGGCGGGGATTGGACAGGATCTCCTTGATCGGCCATTCCATGGGGGGCAAAGTCGCCATGAAGTTTGCCTTTTCCCATCCGCACCGAATCCGGAAACTGATTGTTGCGGATATCTGCAACAAGACCTACAAAGAACTGCACCAAGATCTTATCGAGGCCCTGTTTCAATTGGATCTTGCAAGAATCTCCCGCTTAAAAGACGCAGATGAACTGCTCAAAAGCGCCATTCCCAACAGGGATATGCGTCTTTTCTTGATGTCTAATCTGAAGCGACACCATAACGGCGGGTATCATTGGCAGGTCAATTTGGAAGCGATTCGCAACAACCAGAAAAACCTGTCCGCGAAAGTCAGCGGAAAGCCGTTTTCCGGCCCCTCTTTGTTCATCCGCGGTGGAAAATCCCGATACATTCAGGATTCCGATTGGCCGAAAATCCTGAAGGACTTGCCATTTGCTGAACTGATAACAATTCCCGGGGCAGGACACTGGGTCCACATTGAAGCGCAGGATGGGTTCCTGGCTGCGGTGTCTCGGTTTCTTGCCCAATAGTATTTGACCCAATTGGTCCAAAAATCATGAAGAAAACAACCCTTGAAGAGGTCCTCAAAACCGCATCCGACCGCATTTTTCCAGCCGAAATCGGTGAAGCAAAGGTGAACATCAACAGCAGAAGCCGTGATGGAGATACCCCGCTTCATGTCTTCATCTGGGGTGGAGAAACGGAAAAGGCCCTTTTTCTTATAGAAAACGGGGCGGATGTGAATGCCGTGGGCGACATGGGCGAAACCCCTCTTCATGCGGCATTGCATAAAGGAAACCGGCCCACCATAACCGCCCTTTTGGATGCGGGGGCCAGGACCGATATCGTATCCGAATTCGGGAAATCCCCCTGGGATCTCGCCATTCTGAAAGGGATAGACCTTCATGGAAAAAAATGACGTATCCGGAAATCATCCCGTCCGGCGCTTCGGTTAGAGAGACCCCCGTTTTCAAGCCCGGACGGGTTTTAAAGGTTAACCGGGCATGCAGAGAAGGGCCTTGATTTTGGCCTTAAAAAGATCGGCCGCAAAAACCGGGTTCATAATAACCGCCGTATCCGCGCCATGGCCGGACCCTCCCACGGCGACGATCTCTTCCTCCGGCGTGACAAAGCCATGTTCCGCGGCCATGATGGTGATCTCCACGCACACCTTCACCCCTTGGGAAAACATGCGAAGGGTGTCGGCGACGATGTTGAGGGGCAGCAAATTGGTTTTGTAGCGTTCTGAAAACCCTTTTTCCACACCGCTGAAGGCGTGAAGCCCACGCACGACCCGTATCCCTTTTTGAAGCAGATCTTCATGATTCCTGTTGAACTGTTCCACCTGTGTTTTGAACCGACTGCCCGCGTTGTAGGTAACCGAAATGATTTCCACGGCGTCTCCCGCCATCTGGTGCAGTTTAACGGCCGTTTCCCCCGTGGATGATGCCACCACGATCTTTTTGATATTCGCCTCCGCCGCACTGGAAAGGGCGATCTCCAACGTTTTGTGGGTGTTTGCGGGCCCACCCTTTTGAAAATAAAAGACACTTCTTTCGATTCCTTCACTCATGGCAAAAACTCCTTCCTCGTCCTAAATGGTTGTTGGATCCCAAAGATTTTGGCGGAATTTCAGATTCTACGGCGAACGCGCATGTGAAAAAGAGTCTTCCGCCGGGTATTTGTTCTTTTCTAACATGTTTCAGGGCTCGGTTTCCATTCCCAATTTTCTTTCGGGTCCGTGTGTGTTATAAACGTCCAGGTACAAGCGTGCGTTATCAATCCCGCTGAAAGGCAATCCAATGAAGAGAATCCTTTTGACCGGTTTTGAGCCCTACGGCAACACCCCCACAAACCCGGCGGAGCAGGTTGCCCTGCGACTGGATGGCCAGTCTGAAGAGGGTTTTGCCGTCTCAAGCCGGATCCTGCCCAACACGTTCTTCAAGTGTATTGAAGCGGTGAAGAAAGCAATAACGGAAATACGGCCTGAATCGGTCGTAATGCTGGGGGAATTCCCCGGCCGGTCCATGATTACCGTGGAGCGCATTGCCCAGAATTTAAATGACGGTGCCCGCTACGGACTGCTGGACAATGAGGAAAACCGTTTACAGGACCGGATGACCGCACCGGACGGTCCCGCCGCTTACTACAGCACTCTGCCCATTCGCGCCATGGTGAAGGCCATGCGGGACCAAGGCATCCCGTCGGACATTTCAGACGCACCCGGAACCTTTTGCTGTAATCACTTGATGTACGGGGTTCTCCATTATCTGGCCACGGAAAGAGCATCAGTTCGCGCAGGGTACATCCATCTTCCCGCCCTGCCCGTGGTAGCAGCCCTGCCCGAGAACCTGGGCATGCCGAGCATGTCGGTGGAAACATCGGCCACAGGCGTTTTGGCATCTCTCAGGGCCGTCTCAAGGCATCATGAGGACATTCATTACCCGCTGCCCTCAAGACTGCAGATCTGATAATCCCGTGAAAACAAAATCAAGAATCGAGGACAAAAAAACCGGATTTGACAGGATCAGTGCGACCTTTTCCGGTCTTCAGATGGAACCCGTTCCCAAAGGAGAGTTGTGGCTGGGAACCGGCCTCCTTGAAAGGGCGGGTTTTAGAGACGATCTTGCAGGCCACATCAACCTGGTGAAACAACTGGACCAGGATATGATCTCCCTGCCCTTGGCCCGGCATTCCCATGTGAACAAGGTGCTCGGATACCGTTATTTCAGCGCTAAGGAGATTCAGGAGGCCAGTGAGACAACCGATCTTTTCGTGACGGCCGTCATTGATGGGCCGTTTCAGAGACTTGTGGAGAAGGAAGGATTGATCCGAGTCCTTACCGGGTGGGGGATTGAACGGGAAAACGTGCTGAAAGCCTATGAAGACGAGCGCATAAATGTTCTTGGTCTTCTGATGGACTGCCTCGAGCATTCGGCCCATGGGATTGTCATTGCCGACGACCTGGCGGGGGACCGGCATACGTTCCTGAGTCCCGATGATATCGAGCGGTTTTTTTCCCCGTTTTACATTGATGCCGTATTAAGAATTCATGAAAAGAACGGTTTGGCCCTCTTTCATTCCTGCGGGAGCATCAGAAAGCTCATACCCCAGCTCATCACCTGGGGGTTTGACGGTCTGGCGGCAGTCCAGGATGGCACCAATGATCTCGGCGGGCTCAAGGCGAAGCACGGATCAGATCTGGTTCTGATGGCGGGAATCGATGGAGAGCTGTTGGAAAAGGAGGAACTTCCCCCGTCCGAGCTTGAAACACTGAACAGGCGATGCCGTTCTCTGGCCCGAAACGGGGGTTTCATTCTCTCCTCGTCCTGCGGTCTTTACCGGGGGCGTTTCCTCGAAAGGATAAGAAAGATCTACAGCATTACTACAAGACCTCAAGACAGATGATGAAACCCAAACAGATCCCAAGCAACCCGGTCGCAATTCCCAGGGGTAAAAGGACTCTGTCCAGCAATGCCAGATCTTCGTTTCGATCTTTCTTATTCATTTGCCGGTTCACCTCCCGCTCATTCAGTGCAACTTGATCTGTCTTAAGAATCGAATGGCGCGCGGGAACGGTTACAGGTTTATTGATCGATTAACGGTATAGAGGTCTCTGAAAGGTGAAGATCAGGAAGTCCAAAGGCTCGAAACCGGCATGGCAAAAAGATTATCTTCAAAAGGAACGGAATTTTCTCCCGCGTAGATGACAATGCCCCTTAAAAATCTGTCCTTGATGATTTCCTTGAGGTTTCGAAGCCCTTTGAACTGCTTTGAGGAGACCGTTTGGGAGAGTTTTACTTCTATCCCCACAATACGGCCAGCCGGATCTTCCAGAATCAGATCCACTTCTTGCCCCGTATGGCTTCGAAAATGATAGGGTGTCGTTCGCTGGTTTGACCAGGAAAGCTGCTTTCGGAGTTCGCACATCACGAAATTCTCCATCATGTTTCCCGCCATGGAGTGGTTTGCCAAGCCCGTTTCCGTTGAAACCCCCAAAAGATGGCACAAGATACCCGTATCCGCCAGAAAGAGTTTTGGAGATTTGACCAGGCGTTTTCCCAAGTTGCCGGACCAGGCGGGTAGTGTCTGTATAAGGAAAATGGCCTGCAACAGGTTCAGGTAACGGCCGAGGGTGCTGTTTGGAAGTCCACAGGCTCTCGACATCTCTGATTGGTTGAGCAATGAGGCGGTACGTGTGGCCAGGAGCTGAAGCAGTCTCGGCAATGCCGCCAAGTCCTGAATTTGGGACATATCTCGAATATCCCTTTCAATCAGTGTCGTGATATAGGCGTCAAACCATGCGCTTTTCCGCTTCATGGAAGTCCTGCCCAGCGGTTCAGGGAAGCCCCCGCGTATAATTCTTTCGCTGATATGGTCTGTATCTTCAGGCGGCGAAAGCAGCTCCGGGGTGTTTTCACTAAAAACACGGCTGATGAAATCATCTGAAATCCCGAGAATCTCCCCCTGTGAAAGGGGCCACAGGGTGAGGATTTCCATCCTGCCCACAAGGGCGTCTGAAACCCGTGGAAGCGTCAATACATTTCCTGAACCGGTCAAAAGATACCTTCCCGGCACCCGATTGCGGTCGATATCCGCTTTGATGGCGAGCAACAGATCGGGAACCCTTTGCACTTCGTCCACAATAACGGGCTTTGGAATGTTCAAAACGAAGGCAACCGGATCTCTCAAAGCGGCCGATAGAACCGTCAGGTCGTCCAGCGTAACATATCCCGCGGGGTGATGCTCTGCCGCTATCTGTTGCACCAGGGTGGTTTTCCCGGATTGACGCGGTCCGCGAATAAATACCGCAGGGGTGTCGGAAAGGGCATCGAGCACTGATTGTAGAAGATGTCTTTGATACATGGTTGAAATTTTACCACGATCCGGAAAAAAATCAACCATTAAACTGAAATTGAATGCCGTTATGCGTGACAACTGCGGTTCCAGTCGCCTCCCGCAGGGGGCGTGGGTTGAAACTTCTATGGGCAGGCACGGGGGCCTGCCCCTGCGAGTTGCTTCCCACGGGGGTGCGTGGATTGAAACGCTTCCAGGCTTTTCCACCAAAATCCCAAACTGTGGGTCGAGGCGGCCTGAGGGTGGATAAGCGAAATGACAACTGTGTTGGGAGAAACCTCCGGTATGTGTAGCCATTTTTGATCCCAATCCGATGCAGTAATCACTTGCTTTGGTTAGCGGGAAAGAAATGGGTTGTGGAGCGCCGGTTTTGATAAATGAACCCCATGAAGATTATTTTGTAACCTTTCCGTAGTGGCGTGTGCAATCGAAGCAAGGACAAGAATTTCAGATTTGTGATTTGGAGACCAAGCGCAACCGCTTCTGCCATTTTCAAACGAAAACGGTTTAAACATCCTGGAATCCCTGCTACAAAATAGGCCATGACAATCGGAATACGGGATTTCTAAAACCCGGGGTAAAAACATCATTCAAAGCGAACTTCAAAGGAAGGAGAGATGGAAATGAAAAAGTATATGATTGTTCTTTTGCTCTTTTTTGCGGTCTTCTCAGTTGAAAACCTGTTCGCAGGCACATTCTACGATGATTTTGAACAACGATTAAAGAACATGGAAAATGCCATACAACTGGCACTTATTTCGGAATATGCGAGAGAGTATGTAAAACTGAGAATGGAAGAGATTGAACTCTCTTTCTCTCCCTCGGAAAACAAAACAGAGCTTAAAATAGTGCGATCAAAAATAGAAGCGGTCAAGAATGAGCTGTTGAATCTGGAACTCATCCCCCTTATTCGGCTGAAAGAGGAATTGATAGGGAAATATCACAAGGAACACCCTGAAGTCATAGCGATATCAACCAAAATCAATGTCATCAGGAAAAAACACTCTTTTATAACGCAAGAGAAGAAATAAGACATTCTTGCCCATGGATAACCCACGTGCCCTGATCGGCCAGGCGCGAGCGGTTTCGCGCCGTGCTTTCGTGCCGGTGCTGGTGGTTGTGCCAACCATGGTTGCGATTCCGGGGGACTTTGGATTCACCTCGAATTTGTTCCCCAAGCCACACCTATTTCCCTCCAGGTGGCTTCCATGTCGGAAGGCATCATGACCTGTACGCCGGGGAGTTTACGAACCAGGGACAAAGAATCAGTGGGGCATGTGGAAACACAGAGGCCGCATCCGATGCATCGGTCTTCATTTAACGATACCTTCTCGTTTTGGAGATCAATGGCATCAATTTGGCACCGGTCCACACACACGCCGCAGCCATCGCAGGTTTCGGGATCCGCTGAAGCGATGAAGGGGCTCGCCACCACCGCTGAAGGCTTGGGGTGCATTCTGAGCCGCGTCAAAACACCGCAGCAGCATCCGCAGCAGGTGCAAATGAAGGAAGCCTTTCGGGAGTTGCTGGGCTGTAAGACCAGATTGGCCTCGTCGGCTTTGGCCAGGATATCTCTGACTTCATCGGAATCGATGTAGCGTCCCAGGCCGTTTCTGACAAAATAGTCGGCCCAATCCCCGAGCATGAGACAACTCTCCGAAGGGGCATGGCATGTGGTGCCGCTGATATGGGCCTTGCGGCGGCATATGCAGGGTGCAACTGCAAACCTATCGTGGGCATTCACCAATTGGGCGGCCATTTCATGGGGCAGGATTTCGAGTCCGGCTTCAACACTGCGCTCCACGGGGATGGTCCGTATCTGGGGAATGACTTTTTTGGCCCGCGAGTCCTTCATCCTCGCAGGGGCAAGTTCATTGAAATCCTGAACAAACGCCTCATCGAGTCTGTTCACCTGAAACTCATAAATGCCCACGATCCACGGTACGGCATGGTAGAGAAAAGGGCCGTCATCCAGTTGGACGGAAAAGATAAGGCCCTTGTGAGCCATTTCACTCAGCCTTTTTTCAGCTTCCGCATCACTGATGCCGGCACGCCCGGCAATGGTTTGGGCTTCCTCCCTTTCCAGTGTGAGGTGCAGCGCCAGATCAGCCTCATCGGGCGTAAAGAGCCTTTTAAGCATCCGCAGTTCCGCCCCGCTTTCGGTAGGGGGATATCCCCCCGGTAAGCCGTCCAAATGGCGGGCAAGTTTCTCATAGCAATCCATTTTTACAGTATCCTCCTGTCATGGTTTCATATGGCACATGGCCCCAAGGATAGCGGAAACAAAAGGGGATGTCCATTCGGCAACCGCCTGTGACGATAATAAGTGTAACCCTTTTTGACTGATCACCGATACAGGAAATAGAAGGGAGGGAGGACTTGCACCATAAAAGGCTGAGGAAAAGGGACGTCCCACAAGCGTCATGGTTGTTTTGCGCAAGATTCCCTTTTCGGGCAAATCTCCCCTCGTACAAATCTAAAAAGCGGCAAAAAGAAGGAGAAGAAAAATGAAAAGAGCTGGAATTTTTGGAATGGTTGTTATGATTTTGATGGCGCTGTTTTGCGGCGGCGTTTCCATGGCCCAAATGCCCGGCAAGGGACCGGGGATGATTCCCTTAAGGGTTTTGATGGAACTGGATCTTACCGATGCGCAAAAAGCGGAGATTGCAGCGATCCTGGAGGCATCCAAAACAGAGATGGATTCGGCCAAACAGAAACGTGATGAGGTAAAAGAGATCTTGGCACCTGTTATGACAGCGGATACCTTTGATGAAGAGAACCTGCGATCGGCCTTTGCCAAAGCGTCCCCCATCGTGGAAGACGTCATGGTGATAAAGGCCAAAATCGGGAGCCAAATAAAATCGGTGCTCACGGCGGAGCAGAAGCAGATCTTGGATGAAAAACGGCAGGAGGGCATGGAAAAGATGGAAAAATTTAAAAAATTCCAGGAGACCATGCTCGAAACCTGGCTCAACCAGAAAGCAGCGGAGTAGGAAGACCAATGGGCGGGACGGGCCTTACTCTTCCGCCCAAGTCCTCTAAAACAAGAAGATAATCGGAAGAATTTGTGGTATAAAACACCACGGGAATGTTAATGGCACACGGTGCGATCACCGCTTCATAAACGGGTTTCCAAACGATATTAGATTGATCGCGTGACTGTTAATGGAACATAGAGAGGATGTTGGACGTACCAACGGATTCAGAAATCGTCCGCCGTATCCTGAAAGGTGAGGTCGATGCTTACAGACGCCTCATGGAGCGGTATAAAAACCACGCGCTCAAAATTATCAAGAGGCGTGTTCCGCCATCGGAAGTGGAGGACGTGGCACAGGAGGTTTTTGTGAAGGCCTTTCAGTCGCTATCCAGGTTCGATCCGGAGAGCCATTTTCAGAAATGGCTCTCCACCATCGCCGTGAGAACCTGCCATGATTACTGGCGTCAGCACTATCGCAACCGTGAATCGCCGGAGAGCACCCTCTCTCCAAGACATCGAAAATGGGTGGAAGGGATCATGGCATCGGAAGCGAACACCGTTTTGGAGACCTCCTTCCGGCAAACCGAGGCACGGGAGGTTCTGGATTGGGCACTGGATCAGTTGTCTCCCGAAGACCGCTCCGTGATGGAATTGGTCTATCTGGAAGGGAGGACTGGAAAGGAAGCGGCCCAATTGCTGGGGTGGAGCGTCGCCAATGTTAAGGTCCGCGCCTTCAGGATCCGGAAAAAACTGAAAAAACGGCTTTCGGGCATCCTGGAAAAGGGGGAAAGATGACAAAACTGAGCGAAAGGGATCTGCAAAAAGTGCAGCGCGCACTGTCGTTTACATACCAACAACGGGATGAGATGGTGACCGGAGACGGCTGGCAAAACCGGGTCATGGCCCGTCTCGGGAATTCGGAAATCTCCGCTTCCCCCTTTGGTTTTATGGCGCTGGTTGAACAGTATTTCTGGCGATTGACGCCGTTGGCAGCCATGGTCATGCTCGTACTCGGTATTGTTCTCTATCAACAGATCAACACCTTTTCCGACTATGAAACCGCGAGGGTATTTATGGGAAACACCTTTGATAATCCCTTATCTCGCCTTTTGGGCTCATCATGAAAGAAAACAGGTCAAAACTGAAATTTGCGGCAGGCATTGCAATCGTCTTTTTTGTGGGGGTCCTGGCCGGCGTGCTGGGGGCAGGCATCTACTTTGAAGCAAGAATTGAAAAGATGTTCTTCCACGGCCCCCCCACCGGTGACATGATTCTTAACAGACTCGAAAAAGAATTGGATCTGTCAGCATCCCAGTTGAAGGAGATCCGGCCCATTATTCTGGACATGCAGAAGAGGTCTTTTGCTTTAAAGCGAAATATCTCTCCGCAAATCAAAACGATTCTGGAGGAGACCAGAGTCCGGATCAGAGAAAAACTAAATGACGAGCAAAAAAGAAAATTCGAAAGAATCAATGAAAAGTTCAAAAAGCGATTTCGAAAAGGCCGCCCGTTTCCCCCTCCTCCCCCTTTCCTTAATGAACGCCGGTAACCTTTTCGGTCTTGGCGTCTTTTCCGCAGAACATGAGTTTTGCTAACGCCACCGCCGTTAAACCGGCCGTTAGTTTCCCGCATATGACAGGAAAAATCATCTGCTTATCAATACCGGCGGTAAACCCCAAATGGTCTCCGAATACGAATGCCGCACTGACCGCAAAGGCCACGTTAATCACTTTGCCGTTTTGATCCATATCGCTGAATATGGAAAACATCGCAATGTTATTGGCAAGGCTTGCCACCAAACCGGCGGCCGCACTGTCATTGATCCCCAGTTTTTTGCCGACGGCCAACAGAGGCTTTTCGAAGTGCTTGGTTATAAAATGTACGAACGGGAAGGCCCCCGCAAGGGTAATGGCAATTGAACCGATAATTCCGATGCCTTCGGATATCGGCGCCATTCCCGGGATAATGACCAGACCTGTCAGTGTTTGAACGACAATTGCCGCAAGGGCCAAAGTGATTATAATGACAACCAGTTGCCCAAAAAAGTTAAATCCTTGGATCATCTTCTTGGGAATCCTCCAAAGCCCAACACATATGAGTACGGCAAAAATGATGATGGGTACAAGATTTGAGAGAATCATTCCAATATTGTAGCCTGCCACAATTCCTCCCACAAAACAGCCAATCGGAATGGTGATCATCCCCGCCAAGACACCCTTTGCCAGATAATCGCGATCCTCCCTGCTGATCATACTCAGAGCGACGGGAATGGTAAAAACAATGGTTGCCCCCATCATCGCGCCCAACACGAGACCCGCGAACGTCCCGGCCTCGGGGGTTTTTGAAAGCTGCATGGCCAACGGGTAACCGCCCATATCATTGGCCAGAAGGGTGGTTGCAAACATCGCTGGATCGGCCCCCAAGAACTGATAAACAGGCGTTATGACAGGGCTCAACAATCTGGCGAGAACCGGCGCAAGGGAAATGATCCCGACCATGGCAAGGGCCAAAGCCCCCATTGCCATGAAGCCTTCTTCGAACTTTGCGCCGTAGCCGAATTTGTTGCCAAAGCATTTATCCAGGGCCCCAACCACCATAAACAGTACCATCAAGTAGAGAATGATCTCATTAATACCCATATTTTCTCCCAGCAATCATATTGAATTTCAAGATACCGTTTTGCTCAATCCCCCGGTAGGGAATGGAATAAAGGATGGGTTGCGACATGGGCGGCGGGCCATCATTCACATTGGGAGAAAAGCCTGATCGTCAAAAACCGGAACCTCCGGCTTTGTGGCTGACGGTAACATTGGCCGAGAAAGGCTGACGTTCTAATACATTCCGCCGTTTATATGAAGCGTGGTACCGGTAATATAGTCGGCCATGGGCGACACCAGAAACAAGGCCCCATTGGCCACATCCTCCAGTGTTCCCATCCGCTTCATGGGAACCTGTGACAGCATGGCCTCTTTCTGTTTTTCATCCAGCTTGTCGGTCATCTCGGATTTAATGAATCCCGGCGCAATGGCGTTGCAGGTCACATTCCTGGAAGCCACCTCTTTGGCCAGTGATTTTGTAAACCCGATTAATCCGGCCTTGGCGGAAGAATAGTTGACCTGTCCGGGGTTTCCGGTGGACCCCACAATGGAACCCATGTTGATGATCCGACCATACCTGGCTTTCAACATGGGTTTGATGACCGCCTTGCACATGTTGAAAATACCACCCAGATTGACGTTCATCACATCCTGCCAATCCCGTTGACTCATCTTCAGCAACAAATTGTCACGGGTGATACCGGCATTGTTTATGAGAATATCGATCTTTCCAAACCGTTTAATGACTTGTCCGACAATTTGATTACACTGCTCAAAATCGGCCACGTCCGCTTCATAGAATGAACATGGAACGCCCAGCGCTTCGATCTCACGGATCACCCCATGGGATGAATCGGAAATCAAATCGACAAAACAAGTGTCAGCCCCGGCCCGGGCCAGCTTAACCAGAATCGCTTTACCGATTCCCCTTGAACCTCCGGTTGCCAACGCGGTTCTGCCCTGCAAATCGATCATAACATGTCCTATCTTCTGAAAAATTACCGGATGAGGCCCATTTTTGGGATCGAACATATGGAGATTTGGCTTTCATGTCAACAAATACCTTTTCCTTCTGAAATGAGCGAATGCGCATTGACAGGCGTGGGATCGTCCTGCAATATCTAAAAAAGTAAGATAAATCGTAGAAAAGTAGGATCAAAATGGAATCCGTTATTACAAAAAAGGGGCAAGTCGTCGTTCCGGTGTCGTTGCGCAGGAAGTATGGAATCAAGGCGGGGACAAGAGTGGTGTGGATTGATACCGGCTCTGTAATTAAACTGATACCGCTTCCGGGTGATCCAATAGAGGCCCTGCGCGGTTGTTCGAAAAGCGAAGGCCTTTCTCAAAGTCTGCTGGAAGACAGAGCAAGGGACACGCGCCGTGAATAGAGATCTCTTTCTTCCCGATACATCCGCCATCCCGACCCTGATGGATGACGAAAAAGGGGCAGACCAGGTCGAAGAGATCCTGAGAACCGAGGCGATCCTCCTGCCTTCTCTGGTCTTGTTTGAAGCCTATTATAAAACCATCCAATACCATGGCATTGAAACGGCTGAGTTGCGTTATGCCACCCTCAAGAGCATCCAGGCAACCCACATCTCAGATCTGAGTGAGCCCGTCCTTTTGAAAGGCGGAGAATTCAAAGCCAATTACCAGATCTCGTTGGCCGACGCAATCATCGCGGCCTATGCGTTCGTTCATCATGCGACCCTCATTCACAAGGAGCCCGAATATGAGGTACTGACCATGGTCAGTCAGTTGAAGCTCCCATATAAGTGCTCCGTCAAAAAGTAGCGGGCCAATCGATCCATGCTTTTCATGAATCTCTGTTTCCAAAGGGTTAGGCCGCTGGCCTTTGATCCGACGACTTTCTTTTGCCAATAGCGGTTTCAAGGCCCGGGTCTGCCTGAGGGAAACATCAATGCCGCTTCATTTGGCAGATGCCTGATGGCGGCGGTTCCCGAATGGGCACCCAGCACAAAACGGCTCCCTTATTGCCATCTGTTCATCACGGTGGCCTGATCCTGAAAAATACCGAATACAATACCGGCACCACCAGCAGCGTCAGCACCGTCCCGAATACGAGACCGCCGATGATGGTGATGCTCATGCCCACGAAAAAGACATCCCTCAAGAGCGGCAGCATGCCCAAAATGGTGGTGAGCGATGCCATGGAGACGGGTCTGAGCCTGCTCACTGACGAGTCCAGAATGGCCTGAAACGGGGCTTTTCCCTCACGGATTTCCAGATCGATCTGATCGATAAGGACCACCGCGTTCTTGATGATCATGCCGGAGAGGCCCAGATACCCTAAAATGCACATGAATCCGAAGGGATGCCCCGTGAGCAGCAGCCCGGCGGTGACTCCGATGCTCACCAGGGGCAGGCACAAAAAGATGATCACGGTCTGTCGAACCGCGTTAAAGAGCGCTACCACGGTAAAGATCATGGCCAGGAAGAAGACGGGCACCATTTGAAAAAGCCCTTCGTTGGCCTCTTCGGAATGCTCACGGTCTCCGCCCCATTCCAGTGAATATCCCTGAGGGAGGGGGATGGCTTCGATTCGGGGACCGATCCTTTTAAGAAGGGTGCTGGGGTTGCCCAGGACGGGGTTACACCCCACCGTGACGGTGCGCCGTCGGTTGTAGCGGCGGATGATGGGGGCTTCCCATGCGGTCTCCATACCGGTGACGATCTGCTTCATGGGAACGGCCCGGCCGGTGACCGGACTGAATACCACCATATCGTGGATCCGTTCCACCGACTGACGTTCCGCCAGGGGCGCCCGGATGTGGATGGGCATGAGGTCTTCCCGTTCCCGGTAAAGGCCGACGGTTTTTCCGGAAAAATTCATGGCCAGGGCATCGGACACCTGGGGCCGGGTGATCCCCAGACGCCTGGCCGCCGCTTCATTGACCCTGGGACGCAGCACCGGCACCGGCTGCCGCCAGTCATGCCGGATTTCCGTGGATACAGGATCCGATGCCATGATGTTTTCGGTATCCTCAGCCAATTCCCGAAGCACGCGCATGTCCGGACCGCTGAATCGCGCCTGGATCTGTGCCCCTTCCCCCGGGCCCCGTCTAAATTTCCGGAGTTCCATTTCCGCGTCCGGAAATTGTTCGGGCAGCTCCCGCCGGAGCAGTGTCATCAAAGGATCAATATCCTTTTGTTCTCCTACCGAGACCAGAATCTGGCCGTAGCTGCCGTCGGGCATTTCCGGTTCATAGGTGAGCGTGAACCTGAGTCCGCCACGGCCCACAAAGGTGGTGGTGCCGGTCACCTCCTTCCGGCCCGTCAAATAGGTCTCCAGTCGTTGAAGGTCTTGAGATGTTTTTTCAATGTGGGTTCCTTCGGGCAACCGGTAATTGAGCATGAATTGTTTCCTGGAATCATTGGGAAACAGATTGTTCGGAATGAGGGTAAAACCGAAGAATGCCGCAGCAAGGACACACATCAGAGCCAGCAATGTCAGTGTGCGATGCCCAAGACAAGAATTTAAAAGTCCCCGGTAAAAGGTGAAGAATTTCCCGCTGTAGGGGTCTTTGGAATGATCCTCCTTGCTTTTCGGCAGAAACTGAACACAGAACAGGGGCGTGAGCGTTATGGCCAGGACCCAGCTCAGGCCCAGGGAAATGGCCATCACCTGGAAAAGGCTTATGAGAAATTCACCGGTGCTGTCCTTGCTGGTGCCGATGGCGGCAAATGCCAGCACCGCAACAAGCGTGGCTCCAAGAAGGGGCCAGGCCGTCTGGTTTACGGTTTCAAGGGCCGCCACTTTCCGGGCCATTCCCTGCCGGACCCGCACCAGAATCCCCTCGGTCACCACGATGGCGTTGTCCACCAGCATACCCAGGGCCAAAATCAGGGCCCCCAGGGAGATCATCTGAAAGTCGATTTTCAGAAGATTCATGCCGATGAGGGTGCCGAAAATGGTTAGCAATAGAATGACCCCCATGAGCATCCCGCTTGAGAGTCCCATGGTGATACAGAGCACGGCAATGACGATGGCCACCGCCTCCACCAGATTTATGACAAAGGCGTTCACCGAAGCGTTCACCAGATCCGATTGATAGGAGATGGCCTGAAGTTCCATGCCCACCGGAATGCTCCCCTTCAACTGATGGATCCGTTCTCGCACCGCACGGCCCATTTCCACCACATTGCCGCCGTCCACCGTGGCGATTCCCAGGCCCAGGGCCTGGCTGCCGTTGTGCCGCAGCAGCCATTGGGGCGGATCCAGGTAATCTCGGCGAATGGAGACCACGTCCTTCAGGTAGATGAGCTTCCCGTCATCGGTGCTTTGCACCAGCAGATCCCCCAAATCCCCCACCGATTCGAAAGTCCCGGTGGGGTTCATGCGGATATAATCGCTTCCCACCCGCACCCTGCCGGCATCGGTCACCTGGTTCTGGAGGTTTAGGGTGTTCAAGATCGTTTCCATGGAGATGCCCAGTTCCGCCATCCGGGCCCTTGCGATTTCCAGTTCAACGGTTTCCTGATGGTCCCCCCAGATCTCCACCCGGGCCACGTCCTTTACCAGGAGGAGTTCCCGTTTCAAAAAATCCGCCGTGTCTTTAAGTTCCCGGTCCGTATAACCTTCTCCGGTGAGGGCGAAAAAGACGCCGTAAACGTCACCGAAATCGTCATTGACCACCGAGGGTCCGGCCCCCGGCGGGAGCCTGCCTTGAACATCGGCCACTTTGCGGCGCAGTTCGTCCCATATCTGGGGCATGGCCCGGCTGTCGTATTCCCGCCGGATGTCCACGTAGATGATGGAAAGGCCGGCCTTTGATATGGACCGGACCTTGTCGATCTGTGAGAGTTGCTGAACCGCCTTTTCCAACCGGTCCGTCACTTCCTGCTCCACTTCGATGGCCGATGCCCCCGGATAGGGGGTGGACACCACCGCTGTTTTGATGGTGAATGTGGGAAATTCCAGTTTTCCCAGTTTTTGATAGGACCAGAGGCCGCCGCCCAAAAGGATCAGGGCCGCAAAATAGGAGACGGTCTTTTTGGTAATGGCGTATTCGGTGATCTTCATGAACGATCCTCCCGGTTGAGGACGCGGACTTTCTGGTTTTCCCGAAGATACCGGGTCCCCGCCCCCACCACACAGTCTCCGCTGTTTAGGCCGGACATCACTTCAACCAAATCCCCATGAACTGCTCCCGTTTCTATGGGGGTCTTGATAACCCGCATGGTTTGGGGATCGATACGCCAGACAGCGGAATGTTTTGACCCATCCCCGAAAACAGCCCCGGAAGGGAGCATGAAGCCTTTTGATTTCCGTCCCCCGTCTTTGAGCGTGATGTTGACGGTGGCCGCCATGCCCGGCTCGACCACCATGTCACCGGGAATGTTGAGCATCACGGTCAAGGGGTAGCTCTGATTGGCGCTGTCTGTCTTGCGGCCCATCTCCTTGACCGTGGCCGTCAGCCGCCTGTCCGGATAAGCATCAAGGGCACAGGAAATATTGCTGAATTGGGCAGGACGGATGATTAGATCCTCGGGGATGCTCGTATGCACTTCCACCACTGAAAAATCGAGCAATGACACGATGGATTCTCCTGGGTTCACGTATTCGTGGTTTTCCACGTACTGACGGTTCACAATCCCCGTAAAGGGCGCTTTCAGCCGGGTATCCTTGAGGGCATGCCTGGCCGCCGTCAAATCGGCTACGAGGCTTTTGATCCTGGCCTCCGCTGCTTCCACATCCTCTTTTCGGGACCCTCTCCGGGCTTTCTTGAGCTCCTGAAGCGTGGCATCCCGATTTGCCATGGCCATTTCAAAGGCCGCTTTAATATGGTCATATTCAGACCGGGATACGATTTTTCCGTCTGCCAGGGCTTGATAGCGGTTATGCTGGTTTTCCGCTTCCAGGAGTCTCGCCTTGTCCGCCTTGAGACGCGCTTCAAGAAGAGCGATATCCTCAACCCTGGCCCCCTTCTTCATGGCCTTCAGGTTGGCCTTGGCCTCGTTCAGTCGCGCGGTAAGGCGCATGATACTCACTTCAAAATCCCTGGGATCGATCCTCGCGACGGTGTCGCCTTGGGCGACCCGTTGCCCGATGCATACCGCCAATTCAACCAGAGGACCGCCGACCCGAAAGGCCAGCCTGGTTTCGGATGCGGCACGAACAAGACCTGGAAAGGAACGGGTCTCATAGGGGCTTGCTTCTTTCAGGCACACGGTTTTAACGGGCCGGATTACCGTTTTTGGAACTTCGGCTTCTTCCGCGTTCGATCTGTAATGCCGAAACAGGATTGCCACGACCAAAAGAGTGAACCCGATTGCGGCAAGGCCAATGAGCGTTCTTTTGAGAGATGGTGCGGTGCGTTTCATGGATTCTGCCTCCTTTCATTCACGTTCTGTTTCCCACGTCCGGTCCAGATGGCATGATGAAATCGACCGAATTGGGAAAATGCGGCTGCCAACTGCAATCCCAAAGGGGTTTTCCCTTCTTTGGGGATCTCCCCGCGCCAATTCATGCAGATGATCAAATCGTTTTGCAGGGTGTGATTCCCGAAAAGACGGATATCCATCAGACGTCCATGAATGTTTTTAAATGAGAGTTCATGAAAGGCATTGACTGCCGCTTCCCGATCCCCTTGGGAGTATGCCCTCAGTTGTATGAGTTCAATCCAATTCATTTCCTTTGCTCCACTGTTTTGTATGGTAATCCTATGGCCCTTTAGCCAAATTCGTGCCATAAACTTTCATCCCATTATTTCAATATGTTGGAACATGAAAACACCCACTGCTGTTTTATTTGAAAGTTCTTGCTGTTATATTTGGCAGTTTGTAGTAAGACCTTTCAAATATGAAAGCTCAAGTCGTTCGGGAGTTATAAAGAATGGATGAAAATCGATTTTTTCGCGAAGCCACCCTCAGGATTTTCAGCAGTCTCAACATCGAAACCGCCATGAAACGCTGCATGGGCTACCTGAAAAGACACATGCCCATCTCAGGCATGTTTTTCGGTTTGTATGAGCCGGAATTGAATATCGGCCGGATACTGGCATCCATCTGGCCGGATCATCTGAAAAAACCAAAAGAGACCATTCCCATCCAAAAGGAATTCTGGGGATGGATGAAAGAACGGTGGGCCCAGGAGCCCCGGGTCATCGTCATCAATGACTTGGCGCTGGCCGAACCGCCCCTTCACCAGATCATGCCCAGATTTTTCCCTGAAAACAGTTCCTTCCTCGGCATGGACCTGGAGCTGGAAAAAAAGCGTCTGGGTAACCTGAGCCTTTTTGCGGAAGGGAAGCACCGTTATACCGAAACACACGCGCATCTCCTCTCGCTGCTACTTGAACCCTTTGTCATGGCCGTCAGCAACATCCTGCAACACCAGGAGATCCTTCGGCTTCAGGACATGGTCACGGACGATAACCGGTATCTGCATCAACGGATGCTGGAGATGACCGGAGATACCATCATCGGCGCCGACTTCGGGCTCAAGGCCGCCGCACGGGCGGTGGCCCAGGTGGCGCCCTTGAACAGCCCGGTCCTGCTCATGGGGGAGACCGGAGCGGGAAAGGAAGTATTCGCCAACGCCGTGCACTATTCCTCCCCGCGAAGGGAGAGGCCCTTCATTAAAGTAAACTGCGGAGCCATTCCGGAAAACCTCATGGACAGTGAGCTCTTCGGGCACGAAAAGGGAGCCTTTACAGGGGCCCTTAGCCGGAAAAGGGGCCGTTTCGAAAGGGCTCACACCGGAACCATTTTTCTTGACGAAATCGGCGATTTACCGCCGGCCGCTCAGGTGAGGCTCCTTCGGGTTCTTCAGCAGCATGAAATCGAACGGGTTGGAGGGACCGAGACCATTCCGGTGGATGTTCGCATCATCAGCGCGACCCACCGAAATCTGGAAGAAATGATTCAGGCCGGTCGGTTCAGGGAAGATCTGTGGTTCCGGCTCAACGTCTTCCCCATCATGATTCCACCGCTCCGTCAGCGAACCGAAGACATTCCGGCCCTGGTGAGCCATTTTATCGAGCGAAAATCAAGGGAACTCAAGATGCGGTCCCTGCCGGTACCGGCCCCCCGTTTCATAGAACGTCTCCAGGCATATCACTGGCCGGGAAATGTGCGTGAGTTGGAAAACCTGGTGGAACGGGCTTTGATCCAAAACCAGATCAGCGGTGAAGACGGGTTTCTGAAAGCGGATCTCCTGGAGATGACGACACAATTAAGCCCTTCAAAGACCGATGAACAGCCTCCTATGCACCCATTGCCCCTGGATCAGGTCATGAAGAACCACATTTGTGAGACGTTGGCCTTTTCGGGGGGAAAAGTGGAAGGGAGAGACGGGGCCGCCCATATTCTGGGGCTCCACCCCAGCACTCTCCGGGGCCGCATGAAGAAGCTGGGCATTCCCTATGGCAGGTCTGTTTAGAGGGGGCTTCCTTATTCTTCAACCTTCCCTCATTTGTTAGCGCCCAAGAGCTCCAGCACGGCTGATGCCATTGCCACCACCCCCGTTTCAATGGTCGGCAAAGCTTCCGGGGCAAAGGAGGCGGAATGAAGTGGCGGAAACCCTTTTCCACGAAGGGACCCTTCCTGCCAGTCGTTCATCCCCACCGTGCCGATGCGAAACATGAAAATGGGGACTTTCGCCCTTGTGCGGCCGTAGCGGGCAAAATCTTCACCGATCATCTCAGGATCCCTCAAAAGCACCCGATCCTGACCCATCACCCGTCCAAATGTTTTCCCCAGCCGCCTGGCGAGCCCAGGGTCATTGTAGAGGGCCGGTGTGGGATCTTCCCTTATTGTGAAGGTGGGCGACGGCATGTCAAAGGCCGCTGA
>JANQDY010000039.1 GCA_028278625.1 Thermodesulfobacteriota bacterium | reverse complement strand
CAAACCGGCAAGGTGGTCTCACCGACCCTCTATGTGGCGTGCGGCATTTCCGGTGCCATTCAGCATGTTGCCGGCATGGGAAGTTCCAAAGTCATTCTGGCAATCAATACCGATCCTGAAGCGCCCATATTCAAGGTGGCCAACTACGGTATCCTGGGAGATCTTTTCGACGTGGTTCCCGCCCTCTCGGAGGAAGTGAAGAAGTACATTCAATAAGTCCGGAGACAACGGGTGTGTGGTTCGCCTGAGACCCTTTAAAAACACTCCTTCTTGCCAGCTTGAGTGCTTTTGAAGGGTCTCTTTTCCTTTTAACCTTTACGGTTTGCGAAGTCGGTCATAAAACCCACCAGCCGTTGCACCTGTTCCAGGGTGATGGCATTGTAGATGGATGCCCTGCACCCGCCCACTGACCGATGCCCCTTAAGCCCAATAAATCCTCGGTCCAGGGCCTCCCGCAAAAACGCGCTTTCCATTTCTTCACTGGAAAGCCGGAAGGTGACATTCATATGGGAACGGAATTCTTTTTGAGCGGTGGGGCGGTAAAAACCGTCTGAATCGTCCATGTATTGGTAAAGGAGATCGGCCTTTTGTCGGTTCCGCTTTTCCACGGCCCCCAGCCCGCCAACGTCCTTTTCGATCCAGTCCAGCACCAATCCGACCATGTAAATGGAGAAAGAGGGAGGGGTGTTGTAAAGAGAATTTTTTTCTGCGAAAGTGGCGTATCTGAGCATGGTGGGGGTGTTTGGGTGGCATTTGCGTTTGAGCATTTCTTCGTGAATGACTACCACGCAGACACCTGAAGGCCCCAGGTTCTTTTGAGCCCCTGCAAAAATGAGAGAGAACTGCTGATGGTCAATTGACCGGCTCAGGATGTCCGAACTCATGTCAACGACAATAGGAATGGGGCTTTCTGGAAACTGCTGCCACTGGGTACCTTTTATGGTGTTGTTGCTGACCAGATGTAAATAGGATTCCTTTTCCGGTATTTCAAAGTCCTGTGGAATATAGCTGAAGTCACGGTCTTTGGAAGAAGCGATGACCTTGGGGTTAAAGCCCAAAAGCTCAGCCTGTTCAATGGCTTTGCTACTCCAGACACCGGTATCTATGAAAACCGGGCGTCGGTCCGCGCACAGGTTCATCGGCACCATTGCGAATTGAAGGGAGGCCCCGCCTTGAACAAAGAGAATTTTGTATTCATTGCCGAGCCCCATGAGTCTCCTGAAAGCTGAGGTGGTTTCCGCCAGCATTTCGTCGAATTTTTCGGACCGGTGGCTGATTTCCAGAACCGACATGCCGGTTTCTTGATAATCCGGCACGTCATTTCTCATTTTTTCCAGTACAGGCAAGGGAAGAGCAGCTGGGCCTGGATTAAAGTTGTCGACTCTCACGGTGTTCTTTCTCCTGTATTGTGGGAGCGGGTGCCCATCCATTCGTTCTACTTTGGGCGCTGCTCGTTTCCAATTACGGTTCGGCTACCTCATGAGCAAATTCAAGCCCCAATCGATCAAACACCTGGCGTTTTGGAACACCCGTTTCCGGATTCCAACCCATGGCCGCATAATAATCTCTGAGCTGGATCTCATTGTCCACGGTCACGCCTTTGGTGGGGCCTCCGGTGAGTGGCGGATCTCCGATAACGCGGCCCGGAAGTTTGAAGGAATCTTTGTTTCTGATCCCTTCACGAAGATTGAACGCTATCCTCAGATTTGCAGCCCTTTCCCCGATTTCCAGAACATCTTCCATGGTAAAAGGGACACCCATGGCAAGACCTAAGAATTCCGCCAGTACCGGGGCCGGGGTTATGCAGGAGGCAAATTGGCAGACTCCCGCCATGTTTATCACATGGCCGAAGTTGGAAACGTGCTTGTGGGTATCACCTTTGCCGGAGTAATTGTATTTGTCTTCGATTTCAGGATGACCCAGTTCAGGGGGAATAAAACCGAGTTCGGCATAAAATGAGCCAAACTGCGTGTGCCGGCCGGGGGTGGCATCGGCGGCATAACTGATGGCCAGCCCCGGGAAGGCACGGGGGTCATGATAGGGCAGCTCTTCGCCGCCCGCCTCCATGGCGCATGTGGCCGCTTCCTTTCCCAAACGGTTGACGGCCTCTCTTATGCCGTCCCCCAGGACTTCCCCACCGAATCCATCTCCACTGGCCATCTGTTCCACAAGTCGTACCATTGCCCCGTGGTTTCCCCAGGTGAGTTCCAACCCGTCGGTATCCTCTTTTGTAATGATGCCTTTTTCGAAACACTCAATGGCAAAGGCAACGGTTGCCCCGGCGGATATGGTATCCATGCCCGCATCGTTGCAGATGTTGTTGATACGACAGATGGAATCGAGATTATCATTTAGGCATGCCGTACCGAAGGCGGCAAGGGTTTCATACTCGGGTCTGTGTCCGAGCCCGGCATACGGCCCTTCAGCCACCTCCGCATGGGCGCCGCAGGCGATGGGACACCGCCAACATCCATAGGGTTTGGTGACGTTCTTTTTGGCAGCGTCCCCGTCAATGGCATTGTATTTTGGAAATGTGTCTATCCAGCCCTGCCAGTTTTTGATCGGCGCGTCGCCTGAAACCACGCCACCCTCCAGCACGCCGGGGGTTCCGAAGTGATGAAGAAGATCGTATATGCCATTCTCTTCGTTGTAATGCTCGCCAATGATCTTTTTCCGCAAGGCGGCCAATTTGTCCTCTTCGGCCACCGGTACGTTACCCGTCGCCAAGGCCACCACGCCTTTAAGACGTTTAGACCCCATAACGCCTCCCAGTCCCGATCGGCCAGCGGCCCGGCCCTTATCATTGATAATGCAAGCCAAATGGGAGGCGTTTTCGCCGGAACTTCCGATCACCGCGGAATGTGCTTTTTTTCCGAATTTATCCCTGAACCAATCCTCGGTTTCCAGGCATCCTTTTCCCCAGAGGCCCGAGGCGTCGTGGAGGGTCACGCCGCCCTTTTCTATCACGGCGTAGACCGGCTTTTCGGTGATTCCCGTAAAGAAGACAGCGTCCAGTCCGGCCTTCTTCATGGCCGGGCCAAAGGCACCGCCGCAATTGGCATCTCCCCAGCCGCCGGTTTTGGGAGATTTTCCCACAACCGTGAACCGATTACCCGTGATGGCGGACGTACCGGTCAACGGACCCGTGGTAAAGCCCAGGGTATTTTCCGGTCCCATTGCCTCAGCCTTTGCCGGCTGCCGATGATAGAGATAGAACGCGCCGATCCCGTAACCGCCCAAATAATTCTTATAAATCGTCTCACCGGGTTCCTCGATGGTAATCGATTGTGAAGTGAGATCTACCCAGGCGATTCTGTTAAGGACTCCTTTGAGTTGCATTTGTTTCCCTCCTTTCAGGCCCTTTTTGTCGGAATGCAAACGGCAGGGGTTCTTGGTCTTGGGGCGCTATTCCTCACGGTAACTTGACCATCCATGTCCTAAGGTAAGCGAAGCGCATGCGTTTGTCTTCTTGACAAAAGGATGACGAAAAATTAAAGATCGCTCTCTATTTGTGACAGCATAATGGGTTTTGATCATATTGTCAAAATTTTTCAAAAAAAAATTGATTTTTGCAATAACTATCCATCATTCTGATGTTTTAATCAATTATCTCTTCAGGAGTTGCCGCCTCATCAGAACGTTTCCCTGAGGATCCGAAGACAGCTTCTTTAAATGCCGATCACCCATTAAACAGGGGAATGGGGAGAGGATTGCTCCGAGAGAATAAATGTGAAAACATCAACTTTATCATATTTTTCTGATGAATTTGGAGATTTTTGAAATTTATCTTGACAATATGCGCAATATTGTATATCGGATTCATTCAGGGGCAGCGCAACAAAGACCCTTATAAATTTTCGATTTTGGGCCAATGAAATGGAAAAAGTCAGAAAGAAGACGACCCTGCTGCATGCTTGGCATGTGAACAAAAGGACAAATATGGCGGATTTTGGCGGCTATCATATGCCCCTTTGGTACCCATCGGACTCCAAGAAGGAACATCTGCGCGTCATTACGGGCGTGGGCATTTTTGATACGAGTCATATGGCGGCGGTGTTGATAAGAGGGGGAGATGCTTTTTCGTTGCTTCAAAAGTGTTTCAGCAGAGATTTGAAGCGCTGTTTCCCAATGGGAAACAAGCCATCAGATGCGGGAAAATGCGTTTACGGCGTTTACCTGAACGAAAAAGGAGGCGTCATTGATGACGCCTTGGTGTACAGGCTCAATTCCGATAACTACATGACTGTCGTTAACGCCGGCATGGGCCCCAGGGTGGCCGGACACCTAAGGGAAAACATGGAAGGAAATGAAGTAGCGGTCACGGATATGACGGACAGGGTCGGCAAGATCGATGTGCAAGGTCCCATGTCCGCCAAGGTACTGAGGAAAGTCTTGCTTGAGCCCGACCGGGTCTTACGGAAGATGCCATACTTCTCATTCAAAGGCCATTTCCATGAAGACGCTTCTCTTTCAGATTCGGAAACCGTGCGGCTTAAGGACGGTACACCAATTCTCATTTCGCGCACCGGGTATACCGGCGAATTCGGATATGAAATCTTCGTGGACCCTGATGGTGTTCTAAACCTGTGGGAGTCGATTCTTGAAGAGGGCAGGGAATTTGGGCTTTTGCCTTGCGGCCTTGCTGCCAGGGATACCCTCAGAGTGGGCGCTTTACTGCCCCTTTCTCATCAGGACATCGGTCAATGGCCTTTCATCCATAACCCTTGGACTTTTGCGCTGCCGTTCAATAGTGACGGGACGGATTTTACCAAGGCGTTTATCGGAGCTAACGCCTTAAAAAATATCGATGTTCCCGAGTACACCCATGCGTTTTTGGGGTTTGACCCAAGAAAGATCTCGATCAATGACCCGGCATCTGTTTTGAACTCTGAAGGAAATGAAATAGGAAGGGTTCTAAGCTGTGTCAGCGAACCATCCGTTGGCTGGCATGGGGGCCGTGTCTACAGCATTTTCAGCCCCGACAGACCCGCGGATTTCAACACGCGAGGTCTTTGCTGCGGATTCGTCAAAGTGACATCAATCCTGGAATCAGGCCACAGGGTTAAGCTCAGGGATAGAAGGCGTGAAATCGATGCGGTTATCGTTGATGACATTCGTCCACATCGCACCGCGCGACACTCCGTCGGCGGTATGCTATGAAGAAAGAGGTTTGAAAAATGAAAAATATCAATGAGTTGGAAATACCAAAAGATGCTTTTTACACAATGAACCATGAATGGGCCAAACCGAACGGCAACACGGTGAAGGTGGGAATCACCGATTACGCGCAGGATCAGCTGGGGGAAATTATTTATGTTGAGCTGCCGCTTGCCGGCATCGCCATTGATCAAGGTGAGGAGTTTGGAACGGTGGAATCAACCAAGGCTGTTTCAGAGCTTTTGATGCCTGTTTCAGGGGAAATCATTGCCGTAAATACCGCCCTGGATGATTCTCCTGAACTGGTGAACTCAGATCCCCATCAGGATGGATGGATGATCGAGGTGGCAACCGACCGCATGGGTGCGCTGGAAAAACTCATGGAAAAAGATGCTTATCTGGAAATGTTAAAAAGGATGGAATAGATGCGTTACTTACCGCACACGGAAGAAGATATTGCTGAAATGCTCGGAGTTGTGGGAGCGGAAAACCTGGACGCGCTTTTTGAGACCATACCCCAAGACTGTCGCTATAATGAAGCGCTTAAACTCCCCCGATTTCTGACCGAATGGGAACTGGCGGACCGAATGAGATCCCTTTCCGAAAGGATGTTTGCGGGTCCCGATTACACAGTGTTCATGGGCGGTGGCAGCTATGACCACCATATTCCGGAATCGGTGTCTTATCTCCTTTCACGGTCCGAGTTTTCTACCGCCTATACCCCTTATCAGCCGGAAGTAAGCCAGGGAACCCTGCAGGCCATTTATGAGTATCAGACATTTGTGGCCCGGCTCCTGGGAATGGAAGTCTCAAATGCCTCCATGTACGATGGTGCTTCGGCCCTGGCCGAAGCCTTTCTGATGGCCATGCGAATAACGAAGCGGAAGAGAGTGGCAATTTCGGACGCCGTTCACCCCTCATACAGGCGTGTGGTAGCGACCTACCTCGGTCCTAAAGGCACTGAAATTGTAAGACTTCCATATCTCAAGAATGGCCAAACCGATCTTTCTGCGTTGAACAGTTTGAACGATTTGGCGGCCGTGGCAATTCAATCACCCAATTTCTTCGGTTGCGTTGAGGAAATCTCCTCTTTCGCTCAGAAGAGCCATGAAAAAAAGGCGCTTCTTATCAGTTCGTTTACGGAACCCCTTGCTTACGGCCTTATCAAAAATCCGGGAAGCCAAGGCGCCGACATTGTCTGCGGAGAAGGGCAAAGTCTCGGCATCCCAAAATCCTTTGGCGGGCCCGGACTGGGCTTGTTCGCCAGCCGAATGAAATATGTGCGTCATATGCCGGGACGTCTTGTGGGGGAAACCCAAGACATAGCTGGCAGAAGAGGATTTGTTTTAACCCTGGCCACACGGGAACAGCATATCCGCAGGGCAAAAGCAACGTCGAATATCTGCACCAACAGTGGCTTTTGCGCTTTGGCCGCCGCAATGTACATGGCATCGCTGGGTGGAACCGGATTGCGTGAGCTGTCGAAAATCAACCATGACAGATCGGAATACTTGAAAAGAGAACTAAGTGCCGCCGGAATTAGAACAACATTTGACAGTTGGACCTTCAACGAATTCGTTGTTCAATTCCCGGATGATTCGAGAACCATGTACGATCGGCTACTGGAAAAGAAGATCGTGGCGGGGCTTCCCTTGGCAACCTACTATCCTGAGCTGGAAGGGCACTACCTTCTCTGTGTCACCGAAACCAAAAGCAAAGCCGACATTGACCGATTGGTCGAGGAGGTAAAGAAATGACGGAATTTCCGGGCGCTAAAGGTCTTGTTTTTAATGAACCGCTTCTCTGGGAAAAAGGCCGAAGTGGCCGATGCGGATTTTCAATGCCCAGGCGTGAAGTGGCGTCCTCGCCGGTGCCCGAGGATCTGATGGCTGAACCGCTTGACATACCCGATTTGAGCGAATTGGAGGTGGTTCGCCACTATACAAGATTGTCGCAATGGAACTTCGGCATCGATAGCGGCATGTATCCTCTGGGCTCCTGCACCATGAAATACAATCCGAAAATCAATGAAAGAATGGCAAATCTTCCCGGATTTTCAGATGCTCACCCCCTTCTTCCCCCTACCCTGTCACAAGGGGCCCTGGAGCTGATGGTTGAACTTGAGCGCTTTTTGGCGGAAATCACGGGGATGGATGCCGTGTCGCTCCAGCCCGCTGCCGGATCTCAGGGGGAACTGGCCGGCATGCTCATGATTCATGCATATCACAAAAGCAAAGGGGAACAACGGACCAAGATTTTGGTACCGGATACGGCTCACGGTTCAAATCCTGCCAGCGCCGCCCTGTGCGGCTTTCGTCCCGTTGCCGTCAAATCCAATGCGGATGGGATTCTGAGCCCTGAGTCCGTTGTCAAACTGATGGACGAAGAGACAGCCGGTATCATGATAACCAACCCCAACACACTGGGACTCTTTGAAGAACATATTCGGGAAATTTCCGAAATCATACATTTAAAAGGGGGATTGGTTTACGGTGACGGCGCCAATATGAACGCCGTAATGGGGATTGCACGTTTGGGTGATATGGGAGTGGATGTGCAGCATCTGAATGTTCACAAGACGTTTTCGACACCCCATGGCGGAGGTGGTCCCGGTGCGGGACCGGTTTGTGTCAAAAGAGAGTTGGAATGTTTCCTACCGGTGCCAAGGATTGTTCGTGAAAACGGGTCATATCTCTTTTCCGAGGACTTTCCCCTTTCCATCGGCAAGCTGCATGCTTTTTACGGAAACTTTGGCGCCATGGTTAAAGCACTCAGTTATGTTTTGAGTATGGGACCCGAAAACCTGAAAAAGGTCAGCCAAATGGCGGTGCTCAACGCCAACTACATTAAGGAAAAACTGAAAGGGTCTCTGCATCTTGCCTATGATAGACCCTGTATGCACGAGTGCGTTTTTTCACACAAATTGCAGAAACCCCATAAGATCATGACCATTGACATGGCAAAACGACTGATTGATTACGGTTTTCATCCACCAACCGTTTACTTTCCCTTGGTAGTGGATGGAGCGATCATGATCGAACCGACTGAAACCGAATCCAAACAGGACATTGACCTCTTCATACAAGCCATGAAGTCCATTATTGGGGAGGCAAAGGAAAACCCATCCCTTCTGCTGGAAGCGCCTCACAAATCCAAAGTAAGGAGAATGGACGAAGTCGAAGCCGCGAGACGCCCATGCCTTACGTGTGGTTCAACGCGTTTATCATTAAGCCGGAAATGATGGAAACCGTTTACATGGGTCAAAGGAGCAGATAAGCAATGTCAACCAGAGTAATTGTTCTCGGAGCGGGTCCGGGAGGCTATGTTGCCGCCATCAGGGCTGCTCAGCTTGGGGCGGAAGTAACCATCATCGACAATGACAATGTCGGAGGAACGTGCTTGAATTGGGGGTGCATTCCGACCAAGGCCCTGAAAGCAACCGTCGATGTGATAAATACCGTTCATCGGTCCCGGGAATTCGGTGTCAAAATAGACGGAGAGATAACGCCCGATGTCAAGGCCATCATGGCACGGAAAAACAGAATTGTGGAGACACTCATAAAAGGGATCCTGAAGGTTTTCAAGCGCTACCATATCCAATACGTGGAAGGTACCGGCACAATTCTGGGACCCGATCGGGTGATGGTGGAAGGAAAGGACGGCAACGCCCGGGAAATCAGGGGAGACAAACTGATTATTGCGACCGGTTCAAAACCGCTCAGTTTAGAGAGCTTTCCCCTTGACGGAAAAAAGATTATTTCTTCCAATGAAGCCCTGATGCTGGATGCCATTCCAAATGAAATTGTCATCATTGGAGGGGGGGTCATCGGGGCGGAGTTTGCTTTTATCTTTAATGGGCTGGGGGCCAAGGTAACCATTGTTGAGGCTTTAGATCGGATGATAGGGCTTCCTTCCGTGGATGAAGATGTGAGCAAAACACTTCAGCGGGAAATGAAAAAGAAGAAAATAAAACTCCATTTGAACAAGACCGTTAAAAAAACCGAGGTGATTCATGGGGAAAAGATCAAATTGACTCTGGGACCCTCCCCTGTTTCAGGGAGCGGCATCCACATCACCTCTGATCTGGTATTGGTTTCCGTTGGACGGGAATTGAATACCAAAGGTTTGGGTCTCAAAAAGATGGGTCTTGAACTCCACCCCAAAGGCTGGGTCGTGGCCAACAGGAAGATGGAGACCAATATCCCCAATGTGTTTGCCATTGGGGATGTATTGGGTCCTGAAAAGATTATGCTGGCCCATGTGGCGTCCAATGAGGCGCTGGTGGCGGTTGAGAATTGCCTGGGGGGAAAACGGGAGATGAATTATGATGTGGTGCCCGCGGGAATCTTCACTTGTCCCGAGGTGGCAAATGTGGGGCTGACCGAAACAGGAGCCAGAGAGAAAGGGATAGACTGTTGTGCCCACACCACGTTGTTCCGGGAGCTGGGAAAAGCACAGGCCATGGGCGAAATAGCCGGCCAGGTAAAAATCGTTTTAGAGGTGGGCACGGGAAAAATACTTGGGGTTCACATTATTGGCCCACATGCCACGGACCTTATCGGGGAAGCCGCTTTGGCAATGCAATTTGGAGCGACCACACATGACCTGGCTTCCACAATTCACGTCCACCCCAGTCTTTCCGAAGCCATATTGGAAACAGCCCATGTGGCAAACGGCCATGGCCTTCATTCTCAGACAAAAAAATGACGGGCCGGTGTTATTCGGATGACATCCGAAAGCACTGTTTAAAGGGCGCTTTTTTCGGATTTCGCCTGCAAGTATTCGAGACGTTTCTTGGCATCGGCGTCGTTTGGTTCCAGTTTCAGCATTTTCCGAACGTCTGACATGGCCCTGTCGATGTTACCCATCCTTTCAAAGACAATGGAACGGTTGTGATAACAGGTAACAAATTGCGGCCTTAGTTCTATGGCATGACCAAAATCGTCTATGGCTTTTTGGTTTTCCTTCAAATCGCTGAAAGCAATGCCTCGATTATAAAAGAGTATGGAGCGGTTGTGGGCGTCTTCGGTAAATGCGCCCTCATCAATCAGTTTTGTGTACATTGAGATGGCTTTTCTTACATCCCCCCCTTTTTTGGCCGCAACCGCCTTCCTGAGTTCTTCGTGTCTGCCGTCAAATTCACATCCGGTCAAAGTGAAAAGGTAAAAAGCCATCAGGTTTAAACAAAACCCAAAACGCCCAAATCTTCTGAGACGTCCAAAAAATGCCTTCTGGGGAATAATGCGAAGTGCCATCTGCTTTTCTTCTATCAAATTGCCATCAGTCGGGTCCCCTAGCGTAGAGGCGGGAAAAGAATTTGCCGTTACAGGATGTAGGGAACCCTTAAATTGTAGTTTTTGTAGGTCACAAAGGTTTCCACGGATTGAACGTCTTTTATTTGGCTTACTTCGTCCGTGTAGAATTTCAATATGTCGAAGTCCTTATTGAGCAGAACCAGCAGGAGCAAATCAAAGCGACCGGTTATGACGGAGACCGAAACCACACCGCGCAATTGACTGAATTCCTGCCCCTTGTTTATGAGATCCATGGTGGCCAACTTCACGCCGACGAATATCAAAGTGTGTGCGGGAATATGGGAGGAATCTACCAGGCCGCAGATATCCAGAAATCCGGAATCAGTCATATCGTTCACGCGTGATCTTACCGTGTTTTCAGCGATGGAAAGCTCATCGGCGATGCGTTTGAAAGATTTTCGTCCCTCCCTCAAGTGTTTGACTATTTCAATGTTTGTTTCATCTATTTTCACAGCAACGCCTCACTCATTTATCATTAAGCCATTCTCAAGATGGAACCTTTCTACCAGTTTTTGAGCTTTTTGTAAAGAATAAATGCGAAAAGAGAGCATTTCATCAACAGGAAATTGAAAATTGATTATATGCTATTCATCATGGGTTTAGCAATTTTAGCTAAGCAGGGTCCCTTTATGTTGTGTGCGCACAAATTCGGGTAATCGGTTCTGCGATGAATGAAAGCCCCTTTTTGGGTGATACACCCGACCTCCCTATCTAAGGGTGAAGGAAGAGCCCTGATAATAAATTGAGATATTCATCAGAATTATCAGGCAAGTTTGAGAAAAATGAAAAATTTTTAAAAAAAGATTGACATTATGATCAGCATGCTCTATCCTCCCGATCAACCTTATCCGGTTTTTGGATGATCTTCACGGGAGTTAAAACCTGGCATGGAGAGGTAATGTGATATCCCAACGGTAATGAGGCGTAATGATGGTTTTTAGGGATTTTTAGGGGCAATTCTCAAACCATAATGCCACGTCGTAAACCATAAACGATATCAAGATGAAGAATTAAGGAGGTAAAGAATGAAACCGAAAGAAAACTCGAATTTGGGATGCTGGGTGGTTTTCCTGATCTATGGTTGTGTCATACTGGCGCTGGCTTCTTTTCCCGGGATCTTCGACTGGTCCAACACCGTAAAACCCTGGGTTCTCGGCATGCCATTTGCCTCCTTCTGGCAACTTTTGCTGTCTACCCTGGGTATCGCCGGGATCGGGGTTTTCTACCTGATCGAAAGTGCCAACAAGGGCATGGATTTGGATATCGAGGCAGATTAGTCGCCAAATAAGGAAATTGCAGGAAAACAACATTTTTTGGGAGAGTAGAAGTTATGCAAATCGTTATACCCATCGGAATGATCATCGTGTTTTTCGCTTTGTTGATTTTGATCAATAAGAAAAATCTTGGTGTTCAAACATTTGCAGAATACGCAACCGCCAGCCGTGCCATCGGAACCATCGGTATTACGCTGGCCATTTTTTCCACCTGGTACGTTGGGGCCATGTTCACCGCCTGGGCCGGTTTTGCCGTCGGGTTCGGTATGATCGCCTTTTACGTGGTGCCGTACGCCTTTTTCACGGTGTTTACCATGTATGTGGTAGCAACCCGAACGTTCCTTTGGGGCAAGAAATATGGGTTGGAGACACAGGGCGATTTGCTGGGCATGCGCTATCAGAGTCCTTCCGTGCAGCTGATCGTGGGGGCTTTGGGCGTTTTGTGGACAGCACCCTGGCTCTTAATGGAATGGGTTACCCAGGGGTATATTTTCAGCTATGCCAGCGGCGGGGTTTTGCCGCCTTTCCTTGGGATGTTTTTGGGCGTTGTTGTGGTGCTGATTTACGTCTCCTTGGGAGGGATGAAAACGGTTATTACCGCAAACATATTCCAAGGGATCCTGATGTTCGTTGTCGGTAACGGTTTGATGCTCTACATTGTCTATAAATTTTTCGGAGGGTTCGGTTCCGGATTTGATCAGATATTGCAGCAATATCCCGAAATGCTCACCTACCCGGGACCCGGCTGGAGTCCCAAAACGCCTTATTGGTCATCAATCGTTATCACCAGCTCATTGGGCGCATTCATGTGGCCATGGATTTACAATAAACTCTTTGCGGCGGACAGCATTCGCAGTATCAAGCAATCCGCTTTGTTCGCCCCCATTTTGGGCATGATTTTCTGGGCGATCTTTGTCTATTGTGGCAGTTTCCTTCATCTTTATGAGCTGCCCAGAAAGAACCCTCAGGAGGCATTTTTATGGATTTCAGCCAAAGCGGGGATATGGCCCCTGGCGCTCATGTCGACCATGATCATGGCCGCCAGCGTTGCCACCGTGGCGGGAATCGTGCAGGCAATGAGTTCGACCATTTCGAAAGACGTGGTAGCGGTGATCAAACGTGATATTTCCGACGCATCAGCCGTCAAGGCCGCTCGTTGGTCTGTTGTCGTCATCTGCGCCCTCGCCCTTTGTTTTGCCTATGCCGATCTGGGGCTGTTGATTTTCATTGCCCTCTTAACCTACCAGGGGATCATTATGATTTATCCGCCTCTGATGTTTGGCCTTTTCTGGAAACGGGCCAACAAAGAAGGGGCGCTTACCGGAATGATCGCTGGGACCGGGGTATCCATGGTCCTGACCTTGGTCAATCCACCCTTTATCAACAACTGGGGATGGACCCCCGGGATGTACGGCGCGGCTGTGGCGGTATTGATTGTATGGTTGAGCGGCTTTATGAAACCCCCAACCGCTCACGTAGAACAGCTATGGCAGGACATAGAGAAAGCGAAGGCCCGGGGCAAGGCCCGCCAACGCTTGAGAATGAGTACCGCAAACAATTGACAGATGTCATTTCATTAAGATTTTCGGCAACAAACAAGAAAAAAAGGAGGTATTCGAAATGCCAACATATGAAGACATTCCACGCCCTGTTGAGTGGATAACCGATGAGGACATTCAGGTGGCCAAGGCCATCAGAAAGTGGGCTGACGAAGAGGTATGGCCCAACAGACACAAAATCGATGATGACTGGGAAGAACATGCGATCGTCAAACCGATCATGAAGAAACTTCTGGTGGACATCGGCTATCAGCGGGGCGTCTGGCCCGAAGAGGTGGGGGGACTGGGTGTGTCTTCCTGTGTCAGTTTTGTGGTCTGCTGCGAGGAAATCGCCCGGGCGGATTCGGGCATGTGT
>JANQDY010000018.1 GCA_028278625.1 Thermodesulfobacteriota bacterium | reverse complement strand
GGAGGTGGATGACCAGGGGCTGGACAGGATGGACCGGTTCATCATGCACACCATCATCGAAAAGTTTGACGGCGGTCCCATCGGTCTTTCCAGCCTCTGTGCGGCGGTGGGTGAAGAAATGGATACCATCGAGGGTGTGTATGAGCCGTTTCTGGTCCAGAGCGGATACATCAAACGAACCTCCCAGGGCCGGGTGGCCAAGCGCAGGGCCTATCTTCATCTCCGCCTTGAATTCAAGGAAACCACCAAATCCCTCCAGGGGAAGCTGTTTTAGTTAGAAACTCTTTAAGAAATACAACCGCTATAGAAGCATTTTCGCTTGACCCACAAGCCGATCTTCTCTATGCTCGTCGCTGAAAAGCGATGTCTTATCACCATTAAATCTTCATATCTGTGCCGGTCATAGAGCAATGCTTTCGATTTCCCAAATACCCAAATACATAACGCATGAAATGAATTAATGGCGAAAAACGACATACTTCTGCTTGATCAATTGTTGAAAGAGTTTTCCCAAGAAAGATCTCTAACCCCAGGAGATGCATTTGAACTCTTTGCTACTAGAGAAGTGTTAAAGGATTACAATTTATCTCATGATGAGCTTGAGCTAGGAATAGTGGATGGCCGAGATGATGGTGGCATTGACGGATGGTATGTATTCGTTGATGGTGAGTTCACAAATGAGCCAGATGAGATTTCCCCAAAGCGTGATGTTGCAAATATTGAGATATGCATTTTGACTGCTAAGCGCCACGCAACATTCAAGCAAGATCCAGTAACAAATTTGCACGTATCGCTTACGTCTCTTCTGGATTTTGGAATAGATGAAGAAACGCTAGCAGAAAGATTCAATGACGAAATTTTGGTCTCGTTTATTGTTTAAGGAAATTCTTCTGGTAACAGCAAAGAGCTCGCCAAAGATCGACATTAGAATTTATTATCTTTCGCGTGGTGATGTTGGTCAGCTAGGGGGGTCAATTAAAGTTCGTTCAGACGCGCTGAAAGATAGTCTAAAAGAGTATTTTAGTAATTGCTCAGTATATTTTGAATATGTCGGTGCCGCTGAAATCCTTACCGCATACCGCAAACTGAAGGATTTCTCTTCTGTCCTGATTTTTGAAGAACCCCCTGTGTCAAGAGGCGCGGATAATTACATTGGGTTAATTCGACTGCCAAACTATGTCAACTTCATAACTGACGCTGAAGGCAATCTTCGCAGATATCTATTTGAGTCGAATGTGCGAGACTATATGGGGCATACTTTTGTCAATAATTCCATATTGCGCACTTTAAAGCGAGAAGTTAACGCGCAAGAAGAGGATTTTTGGTGGCTGAATAATGGTGTTACAGTCTTGTGTAATAAAGCAGCGACGATAGGTAAGCAGTTGCATCTCGAAAATGTTCAGATTGTTAACGGTCTTCAGACAACTGAAACGATATACAAATACTTTTCCGAGTCGCCCAGAGATGATTCCAGATGCGTACTAGTAAAGGTTTTGGTCACACCCGACAAAACGCTAGCAGACTCAATCATACTTGCTACAAATAGTCAGAATAAGGTTGATTTTTCAAGCTTGCGTGCCACGGACAAAATCCAGCGGGATATTGAAGATTTGCTGCTCTCGGAAAATTGGTATTATGACCGGAGAAAAAACTATTATCTTAACCATGGCAAGCCTGAATCACGGATTGTCTCCATGAAATTTATGGCTTGGGCGATATTGTCATTGATGTCAGGCCAACCCTGTCAAGCCGGCAGAGCAAGACCAAAACAGTTACTTAATAACAGGTCCTATTACAAGATATTTTCTGATCGTTATGACCTTCGAGTATATTTGAGCGTACTCGAAATATGTAAACGCGTCGAAAACTCCATGCTCGAGCTCGGTTTTAGTGGTGGCCCATATACTCCTCGCGCGTACGCAACAATGTTCCGTTTTTTGTATGCGCACTTGTATGTCGCTTCAATTGTGCGAAAATCTGAACGAAAGGAAGCAGAGCTGAATGGGGTTTGTGAGCAGAAATTTCAGAATGATAATCTGAAAACTGTCCATCAAATTGTTGCACTCCACCGGTCTCGAATCCGCGAAGGAGGACGAAATATGCGGAAACTGCATAGAAGTGAACTGTTTCAAAATGAGTTGACTGCTCAGGTTATTGATTGGGCAAACTGCTAATCGGGTAGCAGGGGCCTTCCTCCTCCTGGCCTCACAACCAGTGCTGATGGGTCGCCCAAGGCAAGTGGTTGAAATGCTAAGCTAATCGGTTGAATTGGCCCTGTTTCAGGGCTTAGAACCTCATTTTTGCCGGGAAAAGTGTACTGCTGAGAAAGCATCTTTTCGTTTGGAATTCCGGGGACATGGCGCTTAATTCCAACCGGGAAAATGCACCGGATAAACCGGTTATTTTCATGTTATTGATACCCTCCAGAAGGTGGGATTGAATTGACCTAGCCCTTCTTCAGGGGTAGAATCTCATGAAAGGCAGTATCTTTCGCGGAAGGAAGGGATGGCCCATGAGTGATAAGCACCACGAATGGCTCAAACAAGCGGATTACGATATGGGTACAGCCGACGCCATGTTCGCCAGTGGCCGTTACTTGTATGCTGTTTTCATGTGTCATTTGTCCATCGAAAAGTCTTTGAAAGGTTTGTACTCAAAAGAACTGGCTGAAGTCCCTCCTAAGACCCATAATCTCATTTATCTTCTAAAGAAAATTGGAAGAAAACCCCATAGAGACCTGCTGAAATTCATTACAAAGTTGAATACCGCAAGCGTGGCGACCCGATACCCTGATGATCTGTCGAAAATACAGGCCGCCTATACAAAACAGATTACAAAAGAAATGATTGAAAAGAGCAAGGATGTGCTGAAATGGGTCAAGGAACAGTTCTAGAGACCATCCAGGAATTCAAGAAGGCATTGGAAGCCATCAATATTCGTGTTGATCAGCTTATACTTTTCGGTTCCCATGCCGCGGGTACGGCCCGGGAGGACAGCGACATTGATTTAGTGGTCATCTCCTCAAGCTTCGCGGACAAGAGTTACTGGGAGCGCATCAACATTTTGACCGATGCCATCTACGAAGTCTTTGCGCCCATTGAAGCTTCGGCCTTCACACCGGAGGAATGGAAATCAAGAAAATCCCTAATTACCGATTACGCAGAAAACGGCCTTTTGGTCTGAAATTATTACTGGGACCCTCCTGACATTTTACTGCTCCCGGCGCGCGTTCCGCGCGCTGGATAGCATGCCATTCCCAAATACAGAAAAAGTACCTTGACCATAACCTTATTGGGTTATAATATAACCCATGAAATACGAGGTCAGAATTAAGAAAAGGGCGCTTCGCGGACTTGATAAATTACCTGAAAATGTCCGCAAGTTGCTATTTTTATTGGTTGAAGATCTCAAGGCAGATGGGCCAATACAAAAAGGTTGGCATAATTTTTCACCCTTGGGTAAAGACAAATACCACTGCCATCTGAATTATCGATATGTGGCATGCTGGATTTGCCAAAAAGTGGAAATTGTAATTGAGGTATGTTTATGTTGGCAATCGTGAAAAAGCCCCGTATTGAAATATCTCTTCAGGGTGAGAAAGTTGATGAACTTATCGAGTGGATTAGCCAGAAATTCGAAGTGAGTATTCTCACGTCGGATGATTCTGATAGTGTTGCAATTGAAGACACTGATTTTTGGAAAGAAATGCAGTCAAATAGAGTTGGCAACCTTCTTGCGGCAGCCAGGATTAAAGCAGGCATGACCCAGGCCCAGCTCGCTGAACAACTTGGAATTCGTCAGAATATGATCAGTGATTACGAAAGAGGCAAACGTCGCCTGTCGCCTTCAATGGCAAAACGCATTGCAAGAATCCTTGAAATCAAAGTCGACAGAATCTCTTAGCGCGAACAAACGGGGGTACTTGACCGGGCAAAACGACGCGCCCGGCAAGTTACCCGCACGTTCCGTTTCCAACACAATTAAACCTTGATATGTGAATCAATTGTGTATATAATTGGAGCACGATTGGGGGTGGTATTCTATGAAATTCTTAAGCGTTCGAGATTTAAGGACAAAATCATCACAGATCTGGCAAGAGCTGCCTGAACAGAGGGAAATGATCATTACCAGCAACGGTAGACCGATTGCCATTCTGTCATCAATAAATGAGGATGATCTGGAACAGGTTTTATCGGCTTTTCGGCACGCTCGTGCCTCGACCGCAGTTACCGCTCTTCAATATGCCTCCGTGAAAAAGGGGACGGACAAAATCTCCATGGAGGAAATTGATGCGGAAATAAAAAAGGTCAGAGCGAAAAGAGCAAAATGAGAATCGTTCTGGATACCAATATTCTCGTATCCGGCCTGCTCACCCCGTTCGGGTCAAGCGGTGAAATTGTTCGTATGATCTTTGCCGGTGAGTTGGCCTTGTATATTGATGTTCGCATCTTATCTGAATATCAAGATGTGCTCAACAGGCCAAAATTTCACTTCAACAAAGAGCAAGTTGCCACCTTAATAAATTTTATACATCAAAATGGTATTTTCATTTCAACATCGCCTTTGAGAAACCGCCTTCCGGATATTGATGATGAACCTTTTCTTGAGGTGGCTATCTCTGGAAAAGCAGCGTGTCTGGTTGCCGGCAATATAGCCCACTACCCCTCGTCACTGAGGCAAGGAATAAAAGTATTATCACCCTCTGAATTTATTGAATTTTATAGAAAAGAAGAAACAGAACAGCAGGTTGCACCGGATCGCTGAAACACGGCCACGCCCGACGAAACCGGCCGTTAGTATCAACGACACTTAAACCATTTTGGTTTGACCAACAAGGGATTCTCGTTGGTGATCCAATGGTCGAGAGAATTCGAAAGTGAATTCGCGGTCAATGAACCCGGAGGATCGCTAGGTCCTTTTCAAGGGCCGCGATTTCATCCTCCAGGGCTTCGATGGCCTGAAGCTGGTGCGGCCGCACCGAGTGTGCCGGCAGCGCCTTTTCACGGTCCGCGAGGGCTTCCTTTAAATTCATGAGGCGCTCCTCCATCTCCGTTCTTTCTTCTCGAAGCACCCCTTCCGCTTCGCGCACCGCAGTTACAAAATCACCCACCTTGCCAAAGTCCTTCCGGAATCGAATGGGTGATCCCAGATGGTCCACCTGGTTGGTTTGGGTGCAGCTGTCGCCACCGGCCGCTTTCACGCTCAAGAGGGCATCGTGCACGTTTTTTGGGGATAGACCACCTGCCAGGATAACCGGAAGGGTGCTTTGTTGAACCAGGGCCCGGGCCATCTCTTGGTCCACCGTTTCTCCCGTGATCCCCACAAAGCCTTCCACCGGCGCGTCCTTGACCCAGGTGTCAGTGAGGAAAAAATCGCTGATGGTTTCAAACTTTTTGGCAATCTCAAGAGACGGAAAGGACGGCATTTCCTCGGCCCGGGGAATGGGGATGGTCCTGATGATGCCGGTTTCGGGGAATTTCTCCTTAACGGTGGCTTGAAAGTCCACATATTCCTCCAAAGCTGTTGCCCTTCCTTCGGCATCGGTGATGGCATCACAAAAATGGATGTAGTCAGGCCGATAATAATCAAGGGTTCTGAATACGGTGTCGAGATCCCTGTAAAGGGGGATCATGCTGCTCTTGTGCGGTGTCCCTTCCGTGAGGCGTACGGTTTCCCGAAGAAGGGGCAGGCGCCACTCATCCTGGCGCAAGATAACGCTTCCCAAATGGTCAACGTCAAGCGCCACGCATTTTTCAGCTTCTTCCGGGGTCTGGATTTCATATATCTGAACAATCATGGATGCTCCCCTCAAATGACGATAATTGGCCATCCTATATCTTATTTTTCCCTAATGGCAAAGCATAAAATTCCGGGTTGCCATGACCAATGGAAGCGGCTATGATCATTCATGATGCCGCAGGAAGAGATACCTTGCCTGTATAAAGTGTTGGTATTACCGCAACGTTAGCTTGCCCCGTTCCTGCCTGAATGTTCACCTCTGAAACAAGGAAGAGAACACAAAAAATGAAGAAGAGAGTACTGGATCTTGGAAAACTGGCCCATCAACAAAAAAAGAAAGGAAAACTGAGACAGGCTGAAGAGACGTACCGTGAACTTCTAAATCTGGATCCCTACAACACGTATGCCCTTGTGGGGCTTGGTGACCTTAAGCGCAGAAGCAAACGGTTCAAGGAGGCCATCGGCTTTTATAAGGAATGCCTGGCGGTTGAAAGTGACAACTGGCATGCCCTTGTGGGGATGGGGGATGCCTACAGGGGGTTACGGGATTTGGACAAGGCTTTGGACGCCTGGTCCAGGTGCTTGGAGTACCGACCCACGGACCATAAGACAATGACGCGCATCGGCGATTGCTTGAAGAAAAGGGGGGATTTCGAAGGTTCCAAAAAATACTATTTCATGGCACTTAAGGAGAATCCCTACGATCCCTACGCACTGATGGGACTGGGTCAGATGGCGGTTTCGGAAAATGATGACGAGAAGGCCCTTGACTATTTTGAGCGGGTCCTTGAAATTTCGCCCAAATCCGTGATCGCCCTGACCGCGGCTGCCAACATTCATCGAAAAAGGCGCGATTTTCAAGAAGCCATCAGGCTCTTTGATCAAGCCCTTAACATCGACCCTCGAAATTCACATGCCTGGCACGGAAAAGCGGACTGCCTCAGGGGGAGGAAAGAGTATACGTCGGCCATCGGTGCCTGGAACAGGGCCCTTGAAAACGGCATGGACCGTCAGGTGGGTCTCAGCCGGATTGGGGATTCTTACATTCGATTGAACGATCTCAGCATGGCGGAAACCAATTACAGGAAGGCCATGTCCATGGGGTATGATAAATATGCTTTCCTGGGGATTTCAAAAATCCACGAAATGCGCGGGGAACCGGAAAAAGCCCTGGAAATACTATCCATGCTGGTGCGCAAAGAACCGGATGACCCTCGTATTTACACGGAGTCCCGCAAGTTCGTCAACAAATACCCGGATATGGTCAAGACCTTTTCCGATTCTCCAAGAAAAGACCAATAGCCACATCTCTTTTTTAGTAATGGTAGTTAAAAGCGGTATTGTCATTGACTTTGTTTCATCATTTCCGTAACATGCCGCCCGTCCCATTGTCCCATTTCCGGAATTGGCTTGTCGTTTTTGGGCTTTTCTCATTTGATGGTCTGTTCTCTTTTTTTGAGGTGAATTCAGCCGTTGGGCCGTTCAAAAGTCATCTTCATAGCGCAGAACCAACCCCTCAACAACCACATCCATCTGGAGCAGCGGATGGCCGGTGCAGCCGAGAGGGCACAACGTCAGGCACACCGGTTCAAGGACCTGGACCTTTCCGCCCTGCAAGCACAGGTGAATGAAAACACCCGGTCTTCTCTGCTGTTCATGGAGGGGCGGTACATGGATCTGCTGGATCTCATGAATTACGTAGAAGCCGGCTGCAGATCCCCGGAGATGACGCCCGAAAATGTGAGCCAACATTATTCCCTGGCCAATACGGTGACCCTGAACGGGATTTACATTTACCAGTATTTCACGGCCAACGGGTTTGACCCCATCATCGTTCAGAACTATGCCACCTGCCATTTGGAGGCATTGCTTGAGGAATCGCCCCTGGCGGTCTGCATCTCCAGTAATTTCATCCTGATGAGCGATATCCGGGAAATGGCCGCGAGAATAAAGCATCTGGCGCCCCATGTGGCCGTTATTGCCGGTGGCATGCTGGTAAAAAAGGCAATGCACGCGGGAGATGCGCTCACAAAAGGGACCCTTGACTACCTTTCCGGTTTTAGCGGAAAAGTGGATGCCTTTGTGGTTGAGGCCAAAGGAGAGCAGAGTCTGGTGAAGCTCTTAAGAGCCCTGGAAAAGGGTGATGATCTGCGCCATGTTCCCAACCTGGCATACTTTGATGAAACCGGCCGAATCACATTCACCCCGCGCCATGAGGAAGAAATCCACATGGATCAGACGGCCATTTCATGGGCTCAAATTCCAAAGCCGTATCTGAATCATACCCTTCCTGTCAACAGCAGTCGAGGATGCTATTACCGGTGCCGTTTCTGCACCTACCACTGGCTGTTTCCGGAAGTCCACTACCGTTCCCTGGCGGTGCTCAGAGATGAACTCAAAGCCATTGATGATCTGGGATTGGTAAGACATGTCCGTTTTACCGATGACAATTTCACCGCCAGAAAAGACCGCATCAAAGCAGTTTTAAAGATGATGATAGCGGAGCAATTCTCCTTTAAATGGTCATCCTTTGCCCGGGCAAGTGCGTTGACACCTGAGCTGGTTGGGCTCATGAAACGGTCGGGATGCGAGTTCCTGGATCTGGGGTTGGAATCGGGGAGCCAGGAGATCTTAAACAACATGGACAAACGGCTCAGCAAAAGGGAGTCCTTTGAGGCCATCAAACTGCTCAATGATCACGGCATCATCAGCCGCGGCAGTTTCATTATCGGTTACCCGGGAGAAACCCGCGAGACATTCTTTGAAACCATTGATTTTATCAACCAAAGCGGCCTTCCCTACTATCAGCCCTATCTTTTTTATTACACCGCAAATACCCTGGTGCATCAGGAACGGAGCGAACGGAACCTGAGGGGTCTCGGTTCGGCATGGGCCCATGAAACCATGGATTCGGTGGAAGCATCCGTCCTTTTAAAAGAGATGATCCAACTGATTCCCAATAGCTTTACCGATGGACAATCCTATGTGGAAGAAATCTACAAGATGCTCCGGGGTGAAGGGTACGGCAAAGGGGTGATACGGGAATTGTTCAGATTGAAACGGGCGCTTCAACTGGCCTTGAGAAAGGACCCCACCTCAGGCCCTTCAGCACCGGGGACGGCACCAATACTTCACAAGATAGGAGCGTTGCTCAGATAATGCATATCGGCATCTTAAGCGTAAGGGACCAAACCTATCACCCCAATGAGCGACTCATGGCCGAGGCCGCGAAAGCGGGGCACACGATAACTCTGATCCACACGCGGGATGCCCTCTCCGCTATTTCAAAAGACCGCCAGACGATCAGGATTTCCGGATCGGATCTTCCGGACATACTTCTTCCGAGGGTTGGGGCAACCATCAACGATTATGCGTTGGCAGTGGTGAGGCACTTTGCACTTTCAGGCTCCCGGGTGGTCAACGGTTATGCGTCAATCCTCATGGCAAGGAACAAGTTTTTGGGGCTTCAGCGCCTGGCAGATCATGGGATCAGCGTCCCGGACACCTTTCTGGCGGTCAACAGCCCAGGGTTTGAAAGATCCGTGGAACTCTTGGGCGGATACCCGGTGGTCGCCAAAATGCCCAGCAGCCGCCAGGGAGACGGTGTCATGCTCGTTGAAAACCGGGTGACCGCCTCCTTTCTCATGAACAACCTTGGGGATAACTCGAAAGGGGTCCTGGTGCAGGAATACCTGGAGCCCCAAGGACGCACCGATATCCGCGTTTTCATCCTCGGAGAGCGGGTTCTGGGGGCCATGGCACTAACGCCCGATTCCACGGATTTCAGGAGTAATATCCATATCACGGGGCAGGGTGAAAAGATGTCGCTGAGCCCCCATCTTTCACAACTGGCAAAAAGGGCCTCCCGCGCTTTTGGCCTTGAAATTGCCGGTTGTGACATCATTCTTCCGAAAAACGGCGTGCCGAAAGTCATTGAGGTGAATTATTCACCGGGTTTCAGGGGGTTTGAGGCGGCAACCGGATTGAACGTGGCCAGGCGGATGATTCAATACATCACTACGTCAGATAAGGAGACTTCATGCACATCGCTTTCTTGATGGATCCCCTTGAATCCATTGATCCCGAAAACGAAACCACCAGTTATCTCATGTATGAGTGCAATCAGCGGGGACACACGGTCTACTTCCTGGAACCCCATGACATCTACATTCGGGAGAATGAGGTGGTGGCCAGAATGCGGAACATTACGGTTGCGCCCGACCAGTCCATGAAAAAATACTGGCGCTCTCTGGTACGGTGTCTTAAAAAGGACGAGCTCATATTTGAGACCATCGCGGACCTGGATGTCCTTTTTCTCAGGAAGAATCCGCCGCTCGTTTATCAGACCATGGAATTTCTGTCATCAGTGAGTGACAAGGTCTTCATGATCAACAACACCATTGGCCAGATCATCGCCAACAGCAAACTCTATATCCTGAATTTTCCGGATATCATTCCGGAAACCCACGTTTCCCGTGATCCGACCCGTTTAAGGAAAATCATCAACAATTTTGGGGGTGCCATGGTGGTAAAACCCCTTCAGAGATACGGCGGAGAAGGGGTGATCAAGGTAAGCATTAAAGACCAGGAAAACCTGAATTCACTGATCAACTATTATGTGCGGGCCTATCGGGAATACCCGGAACGGGAACCCATTATGGTTCAGGAGTATCTGGAAGAGGTACAGACAAAGGGGGATGTGCGGATCCTTCTTTTGAACGGTGAGATTGTGGGCGCCATGCAGAGAAAACCGAGCAAGGGGGATTTCAGGACCAATATCCATGCGGGTGCCCGGGCCTACAAGCATGAAATCACGGATGCTGATCGTGCCATCTGTGAAGCGATCAAGGGGCGGTTGAGAAAAGAGGGCCTCTTCTTTGTAGGGGTTGACGTTATCGGTAATAAGATGGTAGAAATTAACTGCCTGAGCCCCGGCGGAATTCCGAGAATCAATCGGTTGGAGGGAGTCAAAATCGAAGCCAGAGTGGTCGATTTTATTGAGCAGAAGGTTTTTGAAATGAAAGGATGACAAATGCGCCGCGTGAATGGAAAAAGAAGAGGGTTGTCTGGTTGGTGGGCTGTGTCAGTGTTGGGAATTTGGATGATCATGGCCGGCATTCATTTTTCGAGTTCAACGGTTTTGGCAGCGGACATGCTCAAAATGGGCGTTCTGCAGGAACCCAAAACCCTGAACATCTGGAGAGCCGGGGATCGATGGTCTTTAAAGATCCTGGGGCTCATCTATCAGCCCCTTTATGTGAGGGACCCCAAAACACTGGAGTTGGTACCATGGCTGGCGGCGGCCCTCCCTGAGTTTGATGAACAGAATCTCTGTTATACGGTCAAACTTCGTCCCGCCAGATGGTCCGACGGCACCGAGTTGACCTCAGAGGATGTGGCATTTACCGGAAGCATTATTCAGGAATTCAAGGTCCCCAGGTACATTTCCAAATGGAAATTCATCAAAAAGATGGAAATGCCGGACAAGCAGACCATCAAGTTCTATCTCGAAAGCCCTCAAGCAATTTTTGTATCCCGAACGCTCACGACCCCCATTGTTCAGAAGAAACAGTGGGAGAACATTGTCAAGGAATTCAGGGGGGCTGAAAAGCCGCTCCGCTCGCTCTTGCGGCACAAAGTGAAAAAGCCCGTGGGATGCGGCCCTTTTGCCCTGAAGGACTGGCGGTCCGGCGCTTACATCTATTTGATGAAAAACAAACTCTTTTTCGGCTCCGGGGAAACCATCAGCGGGTATTTATTGGGGCCTCATATCGACGGGATCATTTTCAAGGTTTACGGTACGTCTGATGCGGCAATCCTGGCACTCAAAAAAGGGAGCATTGACATGTTCTGGTGGGGAATTCAGCCGGGATACATGGAAGATCTCAAAGCCAACCCTGATATGGAAATCTTCACCAATGAAAAAAGTGCCCTCTATTACTTCGGGTTTAACGTCAGAAAAGCGCCTTTCAGCGATGCCAACTTGCGGCGGGCCACGGCGACCCTTGTTGGGGAGGACTTTATCATCAAGCGGATTCTTCAGGGGTATGGTATTAAAATGTATTCCATCGTTCCTCCGGGGAACACTTTCTGGTATTGCCCCGATGTACCCAAGTACGGCGTGGGACTCACCCGGGAAGAGCGCATCAAAAAGGCGTACAAGATCCTTTCGGATGCCGGATACACATGGGCTGTTCCTCCCGTGGACGATTCGGGGAATGTGGCCAACGGCGAAGGGATCATGCTTCCCGATGGAAAACCCATGGAGAAATTCACCATCCTTACGCCGCCGGCCGATTACGACCCCCATCGGGCCATGTGTGGCATGATGATGCAGGAATGGCTCAGAATGATGGGAATCCCCGCCTATTCCAAGCCCATGGCCTTCGGCGCCCTCATCGAACAGGTAAAGGTGCGGAGAGACTTCGATACATTCATTCTGGGATACGGCAGCCTTTCACTGGATCCGGATTATCTGAGGAACTTTTTTATTTCCACCAACAACAAGCCCAGGGGCTGGAACATGAGCGGATACAGCAATCCGGTGTTTGACAAAATCGCCAACCAATCGGCCGAAACCATGAACCGGGATAAACGGCAAAAGCTCATCTGGGAAATGCAGAAGATCATCATGGGTGATGTGCCGTACATACCCCTCTATAACCCGAAACTGATTGAAGCCGCACGGAAAGGCAAGTTCACCGGTTGGGTCCAGATGCTCGGCGGCATCGGCAATCTCTGGTCCTTCTGTCAGTTGAAACCCATGTAGAAACCCGGAGTGGGGAATGCGGAGTGACCGCGTGGACGTGCGCCGTTAAGACCTGGAGGGTCCAAAGTTCCATTGTCATGCCGGACTTGATCCGGCATCCAGGAAATGTGATTTTATGAAATGCCGCTGGATTCCGGCTTTCGCCGGAATGACGTAGTGAAATTCATGCATTTAATGATATCAATAAGTCAACAGAACGCTGGACATTCGAGTTAGGACATGGAACTCAGAAAATACATCGCCCGTAGACTGATTCAGATCACCATCATATTTTTTGTGATTCTGACAGTCCTGTTCCTCATGTTCCGGTTGGCCCCCGGCGATCCGGTGTCACGCATGGTGGACCCGGACATGACGCCCGAAGACTCCCAGCGCCTCATTGTCCAACTGGGCCTGGACAAACCTCTGGGCGTGCAATATATCATCTATTTGAAAAATTTCTTCACAGGCCATTTCGGTTACTCCTTTCATTACGGTGAGCCGGTGGTGGACATTATCTGGGACCGCCTTCCCAATACGATTTTACTCTTTACCACCGGTATCATCCTGTCCGCCCTGGTGGGGATTTTCCTGGGAAAAATCGCCTCCTGGTACAAGGGGAAGAAGACCGACGGCATCATGACGGTAGGGGCCCTGGTTACCCATACCCTGTTCCTGCCCTGGCTCGCCTTGATTCTCATATGGATTTTTGCATATAAATTCAGCTGGTTTCCCATAAATGGCATGATTTCCGAGGAGGTGTGGCTGGATCCTGACGCCGGTTTCATCACCAAGGCCCTGGATGTGCTTTACCACATGGTCCTTCCCCTATCCACGCTTTTCCTGATCCATTTCGGCGCATATCTCCTGATCATGCGAAGCAGCATGCTGGAAACCCTCAAGGAAGACTACATTCTGACCGCCAGGGCCAAGGGGCTTGATGAGAAGACCATTCGAAACAAGCACGCGGCCCCCAACGCAGCCCTTCCGGTGGTCACCAGTGTCGGTTTGAGCCTGGCTTTTTCCATCAACGGAGGGGCGCTGACGGAGACGGTTTTCACCTGGCCCGGCATTGGTAGAGAACTGGTCTTTTCGGTCAGTCAGAATGATTACCCTCTGGCACAGGCATCTTTTCTATTGATCGCCATTGTTGTCCTGATTTCCAACCTGGTGGTGGATGTGCTGTACGCCTATCTCGATCCGAGGATTCGATACTAGACGGGAACCCTTATGACCAAAGACCCTTTGAGCAGGGAAGCAAACGCACGGGAACGGTATCCATGGCTTAATTCATTTCTGGATGGCTGGGCCATTTTCAAACAGAGTCTGCTTGGCCGCATCGGTTTGACCCTTTTGGTCATCTTTGCCCTCATGGCCGTCTGCAGCTACATCCCGCCCTTGATCAATCCCATGTATGACCCCATGACCGGCGTGGATCCCGAGATCACCAGCTGCACGCCGCCCAGCTGGCAGCACTGGCTGGGGACGGATTTCATGGGCCGGGATATCCTGAGCCAGCTGTTGGCAGGGGCCCGGGTCGCCTTCATGGTGGGGGTTTCCGCCGCCGTCATGAGCGTGGTTTTGGGCACCGCCATCGGCATGACCGCGGGATACATGGGAAAGTTCATGGATACGCTGCTCATGCGGACGGCCGACATGATCATGGTCATGCCGACCCTTCTCTTTGTGCTGATCATCTCTTCCGTGTTCGGCCAGCTCAATATCTGGACCATTGTCATCATTATCGCCCTGTTCAGGTGGCCGGGTGTTTCCCGCATGATTCGCGGGCAAACCCTTTCTCTCAAACACCGTCCCTTCATCGAGGCGGCCAAAATGGCCGGTGCCGGGCATTTTCGCATTATCTTCCGGCACATCATGCCCAACGTGCTGCCCCTGGCGTTTCTGTTCATGACGTTTCGCGTGACATCCGCCATCATTATTGAAGCATCCCTTGCTTTTCTGGGATTCGGCGATCCCGGAACCGTCAGCTGGGGCATGATGCTTCAATGGGTCTGGAAAACCGGTTATATGTTTAAGGCGCCCTACTGGCTTCTTCCGCCGGGGATCTGCATTTCACTCATTACCCTCTCCTTTTACATGCTGGGCCGGGCCATGGATGAAGTACTGGACCCGAGACTGCGAAAGGAGGATCAGACAGACTAATGCCCCTACTGGAAGTTGAAAATCTCAGCATCGGATACCGCACCAAGCAGGGATATCTCAAGGCCGTGGATGGGGTCTCCTTTTCACTGGAAGAAGGGAGGTCTTTGGGTTTCGTGGGTGAGTCGGGATGCGGCAAGACCACCATCGGCATGGCCCTGATGGGACTCATGCCCCCCAACGGTTCCATCGGACAGGGTCGAATTCTCTTTGACGGCCAGGACCTCTTGACAATGCCGGAGGCCCAAAGAAGAGAGACCCGGTGGAGCCAGATCGCCATGATCTTTCAGGCGGCCATGAATGCCATGAACCCGGTTCAGCGGGTTGGGGACCAGATTGCGGAAGCCATTTTGGTGCATAACCCTGACGTTGAAAAAGAAGCGGCCCTGGCAAAGGTGGAGACGCTCTTTGATCTGGTGGGAATCCCCCGGGATCGCCTGAGAGGATACCCCCATCAATACAGCGGCGGCATGAAACAACGGGCCATTATTGCCATGGCCCTGGCCTGCCGCCCCAGGCTGATCATTGCGGACGAGCCCACCACCGCACTGGATGTCATTGTTCAGGATCAAATCCTGGAAGAGGTCAAAAAACTCCAAAAGGAGTTTAACATCGGTGTGATCTTTATTTCCCATGATATTTCCATTGTGGCTGACATGTGTCAGGATATTGCGGTCATGTATGCGGGACAGATGGTGGAATTCGGCCCCAGAGAGGCCGTTTTTGAAGAACCGGTGCACCCGTACACCAAGGCGCTGCTCTCTTCATTTCCCACGATTACCGGCGAAAAGAGTGATTTAACACCCATCCCCGGAGAGACCCCCAACCTGATACATCCGCCTTCCGGGTGTCGGTTCGGGCAACGGTGTCCCGGGGCATCTTTAACCTGCTCCCAAGCGCCTAAATGGGTCCAGATCGGCCCCAAGCACAAAGCGCTTTGTTGCCATTGCTAGCTGAGAAAAGACAGTGGATTTCACCCGAGGCCACCATGAACAAAAGCGGTAACCCGATTCTCGAAATCAGAGACGTCAGCAAAATATACAAAACCAAGACAGGCCTTTTTGCCGGCCACGGCAAAGAGGTGGTGGCACTCGATCGCATATCCCTTGAGATTAACAAAGGGGAGATTTTCGGGCTGGTGGGGGAAAGCGGCAGCGGCAAAACCACTGCCGGCCGTTTGATCGTAAGCCTGGAAGAGACGGATCAGGGTGAGATCCTTTTGGATGGAAAGCCGGTTACGGGGCTCAAAGGGAGAAAACTGAAGGAATTCAGGGGCAGAGCGCAGATGATTTTTCAGGACCCCTACCAGTCTCTCAACCCTCAGCGATCAATACTGGACACGGTTTCAGAACCGCTGAATATTCACCGGGTGGGACACTCAAGCGGCAGAAAGGATCATGTTCGAAAGGCACTGAAATCCGTTGGCTTGTCACCCCCCGATGATTTCCTGTATCGTTACCCCCATCGCCTGAGCGGCGGGCAGCGCCAGCGGGTGGCCATTGCCCGGGCCATGGTGCTGGACCCTGAGTTCGTGGTGGCCGATGAGCCCACTTCCATGCTGGATGCTTCCATTTCCGCCCAGATATTCAACATCCTCCTCAAAATGCGGGACGAACTGGGTGTTACACAGCTCTTTATTACCCACAGCCTTGCGGCGGCCCGCTATCTTTGTGACCGGATTGCCGTTTTGTATCATGGCCGTCTGATGGAATTGGGCCAGGCCGATCAAGTGATTCAGAACCCCAAGCATCCCTACACCAAAGCCCTTCTGGATGCCCTTCCCAAATTCGGTCACAGCGGTGACCGAAAGCGGTACGGTACCCTTCTGCCACGAGAACGTGAGGCGGCCGAGGAGATGGGATGCAATTTTTTCCCGAGATGCGCCGTGGCCCAGGAGAGCAGGTGCAATCTGGAAAAGCCCGTGTTGAAAGATCTTGGCAGCCAACACCTGGTGGCGTGCTTTCTGAGTCAGTTCTGAGGAAACTCCCCTGCCCTACCCAAAACACCCCATGCTGATACAAGACCTACGGCAGATAAGACCGTTGTTTGAGTCCCTGCCCGGGACCTTTATCGGTGTGGGAATGACCGCCTTTTCCCGTATTCTGCCGTCTTACTTTCTGGATGCCTTCCGCATCGTGGCCCTTCACAGGACCCTTGATCTGCCGATATTGCGTCAAAAAGCAGAGATCTTTTGCCTTCGGGAGGAAACGGAAGGAGATGGCCACATGCAGGCCATCAACGCCGAACACCTTCTGCTTCATCCGCAAACCAGGCGCTATTTGGACGCCATTCCAGAACCAAAGTATTTTTTTCCGTATCAGGATTATCCCGGTTTGAGATCAGCTGCAAGTGCCAAAGGTTGGAGAATGCTGGCCAATTCCCCGTCCCTTCGGTTGAAGTTGGTAAGAAGAGAGTTCTTCAAGAAAATGGCCGAGGCCCTCAACCTACCCCAGGCCCCCGGCGGCATCTATCCCATAGGGGTCATCCATGAGAACACATATGAAAAATGGTGCCGTTTGCTTGGGGAGCAGATGGTGATTCAGCTGCCGGACATCGAGCAAGGCGGCGGCAGGGGTACTTTTTTTGTACGATCAGCAACCGATTACCGGACCCTTCGGGAAAGGCTTAAAGAGAACCGGTGGCGAAACAGGCGGCTTGAAACGGTTTCGGTCCACAAGTTCCTTGAGGGCACACCGTCAAGCGTTGCGGTATGCGTGACCCGGCATGGCACGCTGGTGTCATCTCTGCAGCAGCAATTGCTGGATCTTCCCTATTGCAGGGATTTTGCGGAAAGCGGTGTGTTCTGCGGCCATGTCTGGCACAATCGGGGGTGGCCCCGAGCGATTAATGAATCGGCCTTCAAACAGGCTTGCCGTATCGGTAACTACCTTGGAAGCCTCGGATACAAAGGCATTTTGGGTATTGATTTCGTTGTTCAGGAGCGGGAGGGAGACGTCTATCCAATGGAAATAAATCCGCGTCTCACAGGCGCATTTCCCATGCTCTCCCTTCTTCACCTCCAGAAGGGCGTGATCCCTTTGGAAGCCTTCCATATGCTGGAATTCCTGGAAATCCCCTACCGAATAGACCGAGACCAATTGAACCAATGTTACGCCGGGACGGTGAATGGAAGCCACCTTCTTCTGTTCCGCCCCATGAAGCTGGATAAAACCGGCAGTGGGGCCCTGAGACCGGGATTGTATGAACAAGGACCCGCAAAAGGGGATTTTCGTTTCATGGCGGCCACGCTGGAATACCGGGACATTAAAAACGAAAACCAGTTTATCCTTGCGGACGGGCCAATGGTGGGAGAGCCTTTGGTGGCAAATGGGGACGCTTCCCATGCCAGGCTTTGCAGGCTTCTTTTTGCAGGTCCGGTGGCGGACCTTAACGGCAAACTCTCTTCACAGGCGCTCTCGGCCGCTGATTGGGTGCTTCGGAAAACCGCAAAAGAGGAGATTTCATGAAGCTCCCTTTTGTCATCTCGCTGCCCCATTGCTCCGGAAGGATCCCAAAGGAGGTCCGATGGCGCATCCGTTTGACGAATACCGAAGTGGCCGATGCCGTTGATGTGGGTACCAGGGAGATTTTCGGCCGGCTGCCCGCTAAAAGAGTCCTGTGTTCGGAATGGAGCAGGCTGGTGGTGGACCTGAACAGGCCCCCGGACCAGCGGGAGGCCAAAGGGCCGGTTGCTCTGGTGGATTACCACGGCCGTTTGATTTACAGGTCCGGTGCCGCCCCGGATGAAAAGGAGATTTTGCGGCGTCTTAAAACCCATTACGAACCGTATCACAGGCAACTGGAAAAGGCCGTTTTCATGGCGGATGTCAAAGGGCTTTTGGATTGCCACTCGCTACAGGGCATCGCGCCTGCGGAAGCGCCTGACAGGGGCCGGAAAAGAAAAGATATCACCCTTGGCAACAATGGGGGACCGGAAGGAAAAAGGGACCCTTCGAGGGGAGAGCTTACTTGCGCAACGCCCTTCTTATGGTTTGTGAAGGAGGTTTTCGAAAAGGCCGGTTTTTCAGTGGCCATCAATGTTCCATATGCGGGTGGATTCATTGTCACCCGCTACGGCCCGGTTCTGGTTGCCAGGGGAAAGCTGGCGCTCCAAATTGAAATCAATCAGAATCTCTATTTGGACCCTGAAACCGAAAACATCATTATCGAAAGAGTAAAAAGCATTCAATCAGGAATTCACGAGGTTCTGGGTATCATTGGTGAAGCCCTATAGGAAGCGGTGAGGCTCTGTTATGGCTTTTTTCTTTTACTCCCCATTTTTTTTTGATATTCTGAAAATAATCACATTTAACTTTATTGCGCACCGGGAGGGTCATTGTGTTCGATCAACTTAAATACGCCAGAAAAGGAGCCGTTCTATTCTTAGCGGTCTTTGTGACAGCCCTCTTCATGTCCCAGCCAGCCTGGGCTCTTGAAAAAAGGATTGCCAATTCCATCGGCATGGAATTTGTGCTGATTCCGGCCGGTACTTTCAGCATGGGAAGCCCGCCGGACGAGCCTTCCCGTGAAAGGGATGAAGTGATCCATACGGCCAAGATCAAAAAGCCCTTCTATTTGCAGACCACCGAAGTCACCGTCAAACAATGGCGTGCCGTCATGGGAAAACGGTTTTTTGGCCGCAAGAAAGGTACTCCTGACATGCCGGTGGTCAGGGTTTCCTGGCAGGACTGCGTCAAATTCATAAAAAAGCTCAACGCCCGTGGTGACGGTGTTTACCGGCTTCCCACCGAGGCGGAATGGGAATACGCTTGCAGGGCCGGCACAAACACCGCTTACGGAATCGGCAACAAAATCGACTGCAACAAGGCCATGTATGCCAACAATACCCTGAAAAGCCCCGCGTGTGTCGATACCGTTGAATCAAAGGGACTACCGCCGGACAAGCCCGCACCGGTGAAGAGCTATGCACCCAATGCATGGGGACTCTATGACATGAACGGGAATGTCTGGGAGTGGTGTGAAGACTGGTTTCATCCCTACAAACCGGATGTCGCCGTGAAATCCCAATCCCAGGGTGAAGCCCCTTCCATGGAGACAGGAACCAACAAGGTGCGAAGGGGGGGCAGCTGGTATGGGACCGGCAGCCGCTGTCGTTGTGCCAACCGAAACTACAGCCATTACGCCAATCGGTATCAAACCACCGGATTCAGGCTCGTGCGGGAGAGCCAATAGACCCTTTTCCCTCTCTTTGGCTTTGGGGGAATTCTCCATGGAATCGGGATATCTGTACGGGGGTCTTCCCTACGCTAGAATCGGCAAGAGATCAAGGGTGATCCTTCTTTTTGACGGTTTGGGCGTCGAAAACAAAACCCCGACGGGCATGGGCCTTCGAATGTTCAAACTGGCCTTTCAGTCCTACCTAAAACAGTACTCCGTATTTCTGGTGACGCGAAAACAGGGCTTGCCGGTCGGCTATTCAACGCGCGACATGTCTCATGACTATGCCCGAATGGTGGAGAGCGAATTCAGTTCCCCCCCGCATGTTGTGGGGCTTTCCACCGGCGGTGAAATTGCCCAATACTTTGCGGCCGATTATCCTCATCTGGTGAATCGGTTGGTTTTGGGATCAACGGCCTTTCGGGTGGGAGAAGAAGGGAAGGACTTGTTAAGGCACTGGAGAACATGGGCCCTTGAAAATCGGTGGACGGATATTCACGTGAGTTCATCGGTCATGTATAGCGGGAAGGCGGGAAGGCTGGTTTTCAGGTGGATGATGCGTCTTTTAGGCACGACCCTGGCCGGGGCTCCGAATGATCCGTCCGATTATATTGTGACCATTGACGCTGATCTTAATCACGACGCTGCCCACCGCCTCAAGGAAATCAAAGCGCCGACACTCCTGGCTGGCGGCACCGAAGATGTTTTCTATCCGTCGGGGCTCATCCGTGAGACCGCCCGCAGAATTTCAAACAGCCAACTCCTGCTCTATGAAGGTGCCGGTCACAAGTATTCGGCGGGCACAAAGAAAAGATTTGACAATGACGTCCTGGAATTCCTGGCCGATGGATAGAGACGGTTTTCCTCACGGAAACACCGGCCCGCTTCAGTCCATTTTCAAAGGGCGGTGCATGGATGCTTACGGGGATTGAGCGATGGGGAAGTTCATTTTTTTAATGGGCCTTTTGATTTTGGTGGGTTGCGCCGGTCTTCATTCGGAGAATCAGAAAGAAGAAGAGGAAAAGCGCAAGGGAAAAATGCTGGTGATCTGCCAAACGGCCAATGGGCCAGATTCCAGTCATTAACAAGAATCCTTCCTAACATAAGATCGCAAATCATATCCTTTTGCCATCGTTTAAAGAGAATTTCAAAACGCGTCTGTTCGGCGGGTATGGATGGGGCGCATTTTCGCCCCAGGTCAAAAAAGGCTGAAACTCAATCATGAAATTATCGAAAAACGATAAAAAATGATTGACAAACAAACACATCACACGTATCCTCAACCAAAATCAATCAACAAGGGAGGCTTTCCATGGAGAATCTATTCAAAATCAGACGAATCGGCAAAGTGCTCTATATTTTGCTTTCGTGTTTTCTGGTCATCGTACCATTATATTATCTATTGTATTGGGTCTTCATTAACCATCTTCCGGAGACACTCATCACCGTCAATAGACCGGCGACCCCCCTCATACCCCATCCCCTGCCCCTGAAACTCCAGGTGCTAGGGTTGTTTGCATGCCTGTTTCCCCTGGCTGCGTTAACCTACGGAATCTGGAACGTACGAAAGCTCTTTTCCTTCTATAAGGAGGGCGTTGTGTTCTCCTTTGAACACGTGAAGCTGTTCAAAAATACGGCAAAGGGGCTCCTTCTGTGGGTTGCCCTGTCCATCGTCTATGAGTCGGCCAAAAGCGTTCTGTTTTCATTGGGCAATCCCCCCGGCAGCAGAACCCTCAGTGTGGGGGTCAGCTCCTGGGAAATCACCACACTGATGGCAGGGGGAATCATCTTTGTCATTGCATGGGTAATGGATGAAGGCAGAATACTGGCCGAAGAAAATGAGCTGACGGTTTGACCGGAGAAAACATGCCTATCATCGTAAATCTGGATGTCGTTCTGGCAAAACGCAAAATGAAATCAATTGAGCTTGCGAAATTGGTCGGAATTACGGAACAGAATCTGTCGGTTCTTAAGACAGGAAAAGCCAAGGCAATTCGTTTTTCGACGCTGGAAGCCATTTGCAGGCACCTTGAATGCCAACCGGGAGATATCCTTGAATTCAGAAGCTGAGGGTTCTCGTATGTACAAAGCCCCGGGGTTTCTTGAAAGCACTTCAAAAGCTTGCGCAAAACTGGCCGATTGAATCCGAAAGGGAGAATAATGAAAGCCGGAAGATTCCTCATTGTTTTAAGCGTTGCTCTATTTCTGTTGACCTTCTCAGCCAATGGGTACGGCGGTTCCGATGACCGTAAAAAGCTCGCCATCTTCCCTTTCACCGTAAACGCCAATGGGAATCTCGGTTTTCTGAAACAAGGTGTTCTTGACATGCTCACTTCCAGACTCGCCGGAAAGAAGAGACTGGATATCCTAGACAAGGGTATTGTTCTGAAAGCGTGTGCGGGTGTAACCGGCGAAATGGGCAAGGCCAAGGCGCTTCAAATCGGAGAAACCTTGGGAGTTGACTATGTTGTTTTGGGCAGTCTTACCGTCTTTGGGGAAAACATCAGTATCGATGCCAAGATTCTGGATATCAACAATTCGGAAGTACTGCTTACCGCATACGACCATGGAAAGGGCATGGACGGCCTGATGCCCGCGGTGAACCGTTTTGCCGGGGAAATCAACAGCAGGATCACGGGAGGAGGGGTAGCTTCTCAAGAATCAGAATCTGGCGAATCGGGATACGGAGAATCCCATGGTAACGCATTGGTGGCGCTCGGAGAGGACGGGTTCGAATCTCGAAGGCGGCCTTCTCTTGTGCGGCGCTTAAAGGCTGAAATCAGGGGCGTTGATATGGGGGATGTGGATGGGGATGGAAAAACCGAACTGATTCTGATCGATAAAAGGAAGGTTTTCGTTTATAAATGGAAAAAGGGTCCCTACCTTTTTAAAGTCATTGAAGGTGTTTGGTCCGCCAATTATATCTACATGAACGCGGCGGACCTCGACGGAAACGGCAGGGACGAGGTTTACGTCTCCAATGCAACTGAAACCGGCACGGCATCCTTTGTTCTTGAATGGGATGGGTCTCAGTTCAAGGAAATTGTCAATGATCAAGACTGGTTGATTCGGATTACGGATCTGCCCGGCATGGGAAGGGTGATTCTGGGACAGAAGCGAAATGCGGAAGGGAATTATAGTGGCCGTGTTCACATTCTGAAACGCCAAGGGCCGGATTTTGTTCCGGCAGCACCCCTTGACCTTCCCCGTTTTGGCAACGTTTTCAATTTCATTCAATGTGATCTATCAGGCGAGGGTGCAAGGTCCACCGTATTGCTCGGTCCCTGGGAGCATCTTGAGGTATACGGACCGGCAGGTGGACACTTATGGAAAAGCGATCAGTTCTTCGGAGGGAGTCTTTGCGGCATGGAGTACTTTGATCCGAATGTGAACCGCATGGCCCATACCGGTGAAAGGCTTTTTGTGGCGTCCCCCATCTTTGCCCATGATGTGGACGGGGACGGAATAAGCGAGGTAGTTGTCTGCAAAAATGAATCCAAAACAGCGAGAATGCTGTCCTCGTTCCGTTGGTTCGGCAGTGGTCGGGTTCATTTTCTGGCGTGGGACGAGGTGGGTCTGGTATCAAGATGGATGTCCCCAAAACTCTCCGGACCGGTGGTCGGATACCAGGTGGGCGATCCGGATGATGACGGCCTCAAGGAATTGGTGATGGCCAATGTGACCCGTGATTCCTTTGGCGTTTCCAAAACCAGACTGGTAATGTACGATATGGAGTAGACAGAAAGAAGGGATGCATTAAGTCCATTTTCTACTTGATTGATGGCCAAAAAAGACAGAACAACAGATGAAATCCTTGCCTCAGCCCTGGCATCCTATCAGGCGGGCCGGCTGAACACCGCCCGACAGCTCCTGGCGGATCTCATAGGTAGAGCACCGGACCACACGGAAGCCATTTATACCTTGAGCGTCATATGCCATCAGACGGGTGAGCATGAAGCGGCACTCGCAGGCATCAAAAGAGCCCTGGCATTAAATGAAACCGATCCCCGGTTCCATCATTTCTTAGGAATCCTGCTCAGCCTGGAAGGGCGCCACGACAAAGCGGGCCAGGCGTTTGAAAGGGCACTGGCGCTAAAACCGGATAATGCGGATCTGGCTTACAATCTGGCCAAGGCCAAGAAAGCACAAGGGTTACATGAAGCAGCCATTTTCAATTTCGAAAAAGCCATTTCCCTGAACCCTGGTTTTGTGGATGCCTATTATAACCTCGGCAACACCTATCAAGAGACCGGTGAAAAGGAGAAAGCAAAGGCCTGTTTCGAGGCTTCCTTGAAGTTTCGACCGGACTTTGTCAAAGCCCATCATAACCTGGGCGCCCTGCTGCATGAGCTGGGAGACGATTTCGGGGCAACAACGCATTTTGAGACCGCGGTCCGTCTGAAACCGGATTTTGCAGAAGCCCATAACAATCTGGGCAACATAATGCTATCCAGGGGCCGGCTAAAGGCTGCCGTGGCATCTTTCAAGACGGCGGTCGCCATTCGGAATGACTATCCTGAGGCGCACTACAATCTCGGTGTTGCGTATAACCGGCTGGGGAAATATGAAAATGCCAAACGGGCCCTTCACAATGCAATCGATAAAAGCCCTGAATTTGTAGAAGCCTACAATAACCTGGGGGTGGCGCTCCAAAATCTGGGAGAAGTGCAGGCAGCCATTGAAACCCTCAATCAAGCCTTGCATCTGAAACCCGGTTTTACCGATGCGCTTTGGAATAGAGCTCTGACCCGGTTATTGTCGGGAGATTTGGAGAATGGTTTTAGGGATTATGAAGCCCGATTCAGCAAGCCGGACCAGAATGCCATTTACCCCTGGAGATTCAATGCACCCCGCTGGGATGGCGGGCCGCTAAAGGGAAAACGGCTGCTGGTTCATTATGAACAGGGTTTCGGCGACACCCTTCACTTTGTTCGCTATCTCCCTATGGTGAAATCACGGGGGGGTGGAACCGTCATTCTTGAAGTGCAAAAAGAACTCTATGCGCTGCTGAAAGGGTTTGACGGTGTGGATTCCCTCATTGCGGGGAAAGAGACCGCAGGCCCGGACATCCCCTTCGATGACGTGGTGCCGTTGCTCAGCCTTCCGGCGGTATTTCAGACCCGTATGGATACCATTCCCCGCAAGGTTCCCTATATTTTTCCGGATTCCGCAAAATCCGCCTATTGGGGGGAACAATTGTCCAATGCCAATGATTTTAAGATCGGCATTGTCTGGGCGGGCAATCTCAACAATGAAAAGGGCCGCCATCGCAGCTGTTCCCTGGGCCATTTCATCACCCTCGCGGATATGCCTTCTGTCAGGTTCTTCGGATTGCAGAAAGGGGACGCCGCCAATGAGACAGAGGCAATGAAAAACAAGATCCATGTCACGAGCCTTGCAGACAGTCTCTCGGATTTTTCCGATACCTGCGCCGTCATTTCAAACCTTGACCTCATTATTTCCGTGGATACGGCGGTGGCGCACCTGGCGGGCGCCATGGGAAAGCGAACCTTTGTTCTGCTATCCGCCCCTTGTGACTGGCGCTGGCTCCTGGATCGTAGCGACAGCCCCTGGTATCCGACCATGACACTGTTCAGGCAACCACGACAAGGGGATTGGGAATCCGTGTTCGCACAGGTCCGTTTGGCGGTCCGTCAGCTGATGTCAGGGTAGTGCGGGCCCGCGGGCAGACAAATGGGACTCCGAAAACAGGTGGGCGAAAAAGAGATGCCCTCTCCATTCCGCAAAAGGGATGAAGAGGGCATTGGTGAGGGGATCAATACCACACGTTGCGGGCGTTACTTCTTTTCCTCCGCGGGCATGCTCTCGGATCCGTTCTTTTGAGCAAGCAGTGCTTCCAGCATTGCCAGTCTTTTTTCAAGGTTCTTATTCTGACTGGAGAGCTGGTGAATGTAGATATGCGCCTTTTCAAGTTCTTCCAAAATTCCTCTGCGGTGGGATCCGACTTCGACGATTTCTAGCCCGTTTTCATCGGCCTTTGCCCTGGGAACGGCTTTCAGGTGCTTGTTTTCGTACATGAATTGAGCGTGTTCTTCGATGGATTCCAGTTGGTATCCCGGTTCAAAAACATAATCCGCGTGAAGCACGCCGCCCCTTTGGTAAATACTGCCGTTCA
>JANQDY010000259.1 GCA_028278625.1 Thermodesulfobacteriota bacterium | reverse complement strand
GCCCCAGGCAACATGCTGAAAAGTTTATGAAAAATCAAAATTGGCGGCTTTTTTGAAAAATTTCCAATTTTTTTTGATCCTTATATCGGAATTCCAGTTTACATACAGGTGTTCTAGCATCTAAGCCCGGCAGGTGACATCCACCATCACAGAGTCCTTCCGCACTTGTTCACGGCCGGCTGAACCGTAGGCGATGAAAACCGTGACAACCCAGGTTTCCCGACAGCATACCTGCATTCAGTCGTTTTGTTGTTTCAACTCAAGAGGAGAAACAAATCTCCTTTAGAAGAACCGGGTTCTGGGATTGTGCGAAACGGTGGTTTCTGTTATTTTTAAAGAGCTGGTAGAGAATTAATGGGCCAGGGCTCAATATTGCGCTTTTCCAGGGGGCACCACGGGCAGCCGTGACGGCAGGATTACCTTATAGGGTGAACTGGACAAAGGCACGACCCTAAAAACAAAGGCTTTTGTGAGGTTTCAAAGATTTCACTTTTGACTTGCTTCAACCAGCAGTCATAACCAACCAATATTATGGGGAAATGAAATTGAGCCAACTGTAGAGGTAGACTCCCTGTGAATTCGGAAGAAACCAGAATAAAGCCAACTTCTATCTTGTCCGCAAATGCAGAAGGCCAACGGCGAGCAACGGAAGAATGATACACGCGTAGGTTCCATCAAGCACTACCTTTACGAGGATGGAGGTATTGAAAATGCCCAAATCGGTCAGAGAAAAGATAAAAGAGCTTGAAGAGAAGAATTACATTCTAACGAGCAATCTAGTGGACGCCATATGGGTGATGGATGCCAGAACCCTAAGATACGAATATATAACATCATCTATCTACGAGATTAGCGGGTACACTTCAGATGAGCTCATCAATACAAAGATTGCTGATCGCCTTACTCTCCAATCCTTGGAACAGGTTACGGAAGTGTTATCAAGAGAGATGGAGCGCTATAAGAGCGGAAAGCGGGAGATGAGGTCATTAGAACTTGAATTACTACATAAGAACGGTAATACATATTGGGTCGAAATAAAGGCCAAATTCATAGAAGAATCCGGCAATCCACTTAAAATAGTTGGCATCACGAGGGACATAACAGCCAAAAAAAAAGCTGAGCTGGAACAGATAGTCCTGAACGAGAAGCTGGCTGAAGCTTTGGCCGAAAAAGAAAAGTTACTGAAAGAGGTAAAGGTACTCAGGGAGTTGCTGCCCATTTGCAGTGGGTGTAAAAGGATACGTGATGATGATGGAAAATGGTGGCCGCTGGACGTATATGTCAGGGAGCATACAGACTCGGATTTTACCCACACATTATGCCCGGATTGTAAGGATGTGATTTATCCTGACCTGTAGAAAAGGGAAGCGCCGGATCCTCCCGACATCTATCTGCTCACGGGAATGGTCAATATGGGCGCGGCCCGCTGATCCGCGGCCTCCGCAATGCTGACGGACCACAGTCTCCGAGCCATGTGGTAGAACAGCTTCGTGTGCATATCGGTCTGATCGATGTAGTACCAGTAATCACGATATGTTACGGAAACGGCCGCCCTTTCAGGTTTTTCTTTTGATGTATGGATGTGAAGGTCTTTTCCCGCCAGGCCGGCGGGTACGCTGGGGTAGGTCAGCCCGGCGGCGCTGTGCTCTTTCGGTATATCAATGGCTGCTTGAAGGATCTCGATCAGATCGGCTGTAGAGCGGGTTGATATGGCGATCCCATCCCATTCCTTTCTTTTGATGGAAAAATAGACGGGAATAATGAGATCCTTCGCTAGGTTGGAGGGGATGGGAAGTCCCAGCAATTGCAGATAGGCACAAACCTGTTTTACATGGGCCGGCCCATAACGGATCATCGTCTATCACATAGACGTTGAATGTCTTCTGGTGCATCGCCCCTCACTCATTTTGAATAATGTTCAAATCCGGGAGGGGCCTTTACCCAGGGATAACCATTCTTAGCCATTTCATATCCCAGTTCGAAAAGCCTGCCCATGTAAACGGGATCGAAGTCTTCCTTTGGTTTCAGATCAAAATCATCGGGGATATATGCCAGGTTGAAGTCGATGCCGTCCCTCTGACAGTCGAGATAGATGCGGTATATGTCACCGATGCCCTGGGTGCGAATGAGGGAGCTGATGGACTCGTCCGCAATGGAGAGAATTTTGGGATGTACCGTTTCCCAATCGGGATTGAGCGGTGAATTGCGCACCACATAAGCTTTTGGTGTCTCCTTAACCTCGAATTTCTCAAGCAAGTACTTCCAATCAAGATCGGCCGGGTAGAGAAACACCTGGGAAGCGGCCCCTCCATCCACGTGCATTTCATCGTAACGGTTGCCGCCGGCCGTAACCTCGAAAACCACCGGGGGAAAGATCGCCGGTATTGCCGCTGATGCCAATATGATTTTTCGGATCAACTGAATAGCACCTGGCTGGCCGCTTGTGGCAATGAGACCGATATTCCAAATGACCGGCCGTTTGGCGTCAATATTGGTGGTTGCCACATAGAGCCTGCGCCCCTTTTTGTATTCCGCGGCGATGGCTTCCATGACCTCCTGGTTAATATATTTTACCAGCATCTTTTTCATGGGAGCCGTATCCACAACGGAAGAACCCAGAAGCGCGCTTAAAAGATATCGTTTGGTCACCAGGTCTTTTGTGGAATACTTGGTGTACATCTCCTTCAACTTGCCGTCATAGGCCGACCCCAAAAAAGCAAAGGGGGAAATGATGGCCCCGGTACTGATGCCCGTAACGATAGTGAACTCGGGCCGGGTTCCGGCAGCGGACCAGCCCGCCAGAAGGCCGGCGCCGAAGGCACCGTCCGCACCGCCGCCTGAAAGCGCCAGGTACGTATGCTCATTTCCGAAAACACCTGGGAACTGTTGCTTTAGTTTTTCCCGTGGCTGGCCGGCCACGGCCTTAAAGAAAGAAGGAGATCTGTCCCCCCAGAATTTGGCCCTGGGAATATCGGGAATCTGTGCTTCATCGCCGAACTTTTCTGGCAGTGGGTTGCGGGTTGGAACCGTTGCGCAGCCTGCAAGAAACCACGCCGTCAAAATGAAAACGAAAAAAAACACCGACCGTTTGCTTTTCATCATTCTTGACTCCCAGAATGAACATTTTTCAAATGATTTCCAATTTTGGATTATGGCATAACGCTATAGCATAAGGGGAATGGATAAGTAAAGAAATGGGGCTTTGCTCCAATGAAAGGATGAGAAATGGGAGAAGAAGTCACGAAAGCAATAGGCTCAGATAATCCGCCATTCCTTCCTTCTGCCTGGTCAGCTCCGTTAGGCAACTTGCCAGGAAAGCATCATTCCACTCCAACCCGAGGGATTCACAACTTTGTTCAATTTTCGGCGAAAAAAGGGCCTTTTGTAGATTGCTTCGATTGTCGTTGTCGCTATCGATACACAAGCTCAAGTGGGCCAACAGATCAGCCATATGAACCACCAGGGGAAACAGCCGATCCTGTGGGACATCAAAGGGGCGGTGGTGAAATCCCACGGCGGAAATAAGGTTCTTTGGAAACAGCCACCTGTCCAGAAGCGCCATTCCGACCTCGTCATGGGAGAATCCCAAGACCTCTTTCTCCGCCTGACAGGCACCCCTGCTGGAATCCCCCGCCTTTTCGATGATCTTTAAAAACTCCTTTGGAAACCACATGAACATGGCCAGTTTTCCGATATCGTGGATCAGGCCCGAAACAAAAAAATCATCGCCCGGACTCCCGAACCGAACGGCCATAATCCTTGCTGAAATGCCGCAGATATAGGAATGCTCCCAAAAACTGTTGATGTCGAACCGGTCTCCCCTTTTGAGATCCTTGAAGCTGCTGAAAAGGCCCTTTGCCAGTGCGATGTTTCGTATTTCGGCAAATCCCAGGATCGACAGGGCCTGCTGGAGGGAATCCACTTTTCTTGGAAGCCCAAAAAAGGCCGAGTTGGCCGTTTTTAGAATCAAAAGCACAAGCGATTGATCCAGGGTAACCACCCTCATAAGGTCATCCACCGTGGAATCATGATCTGCCGTCACCTGCATGACCTTCATGACGACGGTGGGCAGGACGGGAAATGAGTCTATTTTGGCAGCCAGGATGGAAATCCTACGCGATTCCATATAAACCTTCGTTGTCTTCCGCTATGATATTTTCAGCGGTAATAAACTGCGTTTTTCAAAACAAGGGTTTCAAAGGCCAATGGCCCCGGCTCTAAAAGCGCCGGCCATGTTGATCTTATCCTTCGCCTTTCTAAGCGCTTCCTCACCCACATTGAACAACCGGTGTTCCTCTATGACATCCATGAATAGATTCACCAACAGGGGATCAAATTGCTTTCCGGCATTTCGGGCAAGTTGATCCAACATCTGCTCAGGTGACAGCTTCTCCCGGTAGGACCGTTCCGAGGACATGGACACCAAGGCATCTATGATGGCGTACAAACGGGCGCCCACGGGGATCTGATCTCCGGACAAGCCATCAGGGTAGCCAGAGCCATCGTAGTTTTCGTGATGATATAAAAGAACAGACTTTTCCTTTGCAAAAAAGTCGAATACCTGGGTCAGATCGGCCAGCATATAGGGATGATCCTTAACTCTTTGCCGTTCCTCTTCATCCAATGGTCCCTTTTTCATTATCAGTGATTTGCCTAACAGGGCATTGCAAAAGCAATCGTGAAGAGATGCCGCCCGTTTGAAGGTCTCCACGATATTTGGAGGAAGATTCAACTTGTTTCCCATAAGCTCCATGTATTGGGCGACCTCTTTCTGATGGTTTGGAAAACGGGCATCGCCCAGCCGGCGAACCAGAAGTTCCAATGAGGATATGGAGGAATTCTTCGTTTTTTCCAATATGGCCGAAAGGTGGGTTTTTAGATCATTTAGGGAGACACCATTCGGGTTATGCTGTTCCGGGATCATTGATGCATCGGCATGATAGGCACAAACCCGGTTTCTCCCCTCGGCTTTGGCCTGGTAGAGGGCCTTGTCCGCAAAACTCAAGACCTCCTCAACGGATGCGGGCCGGTGGTCGCGAACCGAGGAAACGCCGATGCTGACGCTAACGTTTATTGAGTGGTCTCTAAAATCGAAGGTTCTGGTCTCACAGCGCTTCCTGATTAATTCGGCCGCCCTGAAGGCCCCATCCATGTCCGTGTTGGAGAGGACCGCCAGGAACTCCTCTCCGCCATAGCGGAAGAGCCCGTCGGAATCCCTGGCATGTTTCTTAAGATCCGAAGCGAACTCCCTCAACACAAAATCCCCGAAAGCGTGTCCATAAAAATCATTGATATTCTTAAAAAAATCCAGATCAAGCATTAGAAAAGAGAGATTCGTACCGTATCTTTGGGCCCGTTTAAACTCACGCCCCACAACAACTTCCATATGGAGACGGTTATGGAGGCCCGTCAGCGTATCGCGAGTGGAGAGCATTTGCAGCAGGTTGCTCTTCTCCTCAATGATCTTTTTGGATTGCTCCAATTCTTCCATGCGTTTCTTGAGTTCCCCGGTTGATTCCTCAAGTTTTCGGTTTGCCCTTCGCAGGCGGTTCTCAGCATCGCTGCGAAATCTGACCTCTTCCTTTAATTGCTCCAGAATTGCCTTGGTCCGGATCACCGAATCAACCCGTGCGACGAGTTCCTCCACGCTGAAAGGCTTTGTGATATAGTCATCGGCCCCCGCATTGAGCCCTCTCACCTTGTTGTCAACATCGGTGACATTGGTCAGGATAAGGATCGGAATATCCCCCAGCCTCTCATCATCCTTAATCCTCCTGCAGACCTCAATGCCGTCCATTCCCGGCATGATGATATCCAGGAGAATCACGTCAGGTCTTTTCTCCTCCATAACCCTGAGACACCCAGGGCCATCTTCCGCCAGCATAACGTCAAACCCGTTCTCCAGAAGCAGATCCTTTATCTGCATGCGGATGGTCAGGCTGTCATCCACGACGAGAATTCGGAATTGGAATTTTGGATCGAAAACCGCGTCATTGGTCGGGAAGGATGGCTCTCGCTGTTGGCTTCCCCTTGACCTCAGTTTGCTGTTTGCCGGCCCTGTCGATTTGGAATTTCGTGTTTCCATTGTCTCTTGCTCCACTTTTACCTGCCCCTGGCAACCGCCATGATCTTTTCCCCTATGCGATTATCCGGAAGCACTTCCTCCGCCGCTCCCATATCGATGGCCGCCCTTGGCATGCCGAAGATAATCGATGTGGCCTCATCCTGGCAGATGGTATACCCGCCGCCATCCCTAATCGCCTTCAAACCAAGGGAACCATCTTTTCCCATGCCGGTAAGGAGGACGGCGATGGCCCTTTTGGTCGCATCTTTTGCGATGGATTGAAAGAAAACATCAACGGAGGGCCTGCAGAAATTCACGGGGGGCGCGTCAAGAAGGCATATTTTGTTGTCTTCCAGCACCATATGTCTGTCCGGAGGAGCCACAATGACATTCCCCTTGAGGCTATCCAGACTTTTCCGGTTGGCGGCAAAGGAGACATTAAGCCGGCAATTGTCATTCAACCACTCCGCAAGGGCTGCGTTTCCCGAGGACCCGATGTGAATTACCAGCAGAATCGGCAAACTGAAATGTGAAGGGAAGCTCTTGAGGATATTGACGATAACACCGGGGCCTCCGGTTGACGCACCAATGGCGACAAGGCTGTAATCACCCGCCCCCCCGCGCGGTGGCATATGCGGCCCTTCAGTCTCCCGCCCCGCGGGAGAAGGCCTCCCGCGTCTTGAAACATGAACCCGGGACGCGGCCCTAAGCGTGCGGATCAGATCTTTTTGCCATCTCTCCGGGTCTTTTAGAGCATCGGTTTTCTCGATGCTGGCCAGAGCCCCTGCCTTCAGGGTATCCAGAATTTTAAAGGCATTGCCCCTGTTTTCCGAAGAAGAATGAATGACAATGGGTGTGGGGTGATGGTCCATGATATACTCCGTCGCATCCAAACCGTTCATCACGGGCATCACAATATCCATCAGGATCACCGAAGGCCTCAGTTTTTTTGTCAGTTCGATGGCCTCCCTGCCGTTTCTCCCCTCCCCTATGACGGTAACGTCCGGAAAGAACTCAAGTATCTTAATGATTCGTTTTCTAACGGAAAGCGAATCATCCACCACCAAAATACGGATGTGGGATTTCCGGTTTTCTCTATTTTGTTTCTTCGATTCTGTATTCATCAGGTGTTACCGGGATCTAAATCAGGCTCTCCACGGTCTCCAAAAAGGTCGCCTGGTCAAAGGTCCCTTTCACGATATAGGCATTTGCGCCCACTTCAATTCCCCGGCGTTTATCGGAATCACTGGCAAGCGAAGAGAGAATCACGATGGGAACATCCCCGTCTTTGGGTTTCTTTCGGATATTTTGGGCCAATTCAAAACCATTCATACCCGGCATCTCAACATCTACCAGTGCCAGGTCAAAGGCGTCTTTTTCCAGTATGCGCAACGCCTCCTCACCCGACTTTGCAAGCCGCACCGAATAGCCTTCACCCTTCAAAATCCCGTCAATGAGGGTACGGGTGGTAAGAGAGTCATCAACCACCAGAACGGAGGGAGACCTCGGCACTTGCTCGCTTTCCGCTTTCATTGCGGGAACATCCATTACCCGCTTGAAAATGTCCACAATGCTGAGCACAAAAGCCGGATCTCCGTTTTCAAGGATGGTTGACGACTTGACGCATCCGATTTCTTTCTGAAGCCCTGTGAGGGGTTTTAGAAGAACCGTCTTCTTGCCCATGAAGCCGTCCACTATAAGCGCCATTTTTTCTTTGTTACCCTTTACAAAAACGGCCTTTATCCATTTCCGGGCGTTTTCCCGTGTCTCAAGATCAAGAATATGGGCCAGATGGACAATCTCCACGGGCGAACCACCATATTGAACAACGCTCTTTCCTGCTTCCGAAGCGATTTCCGACGTCTCCATGAGACGCGTCTCCAGCATATTCTTCAGGGGCAGCAGGAGATTCTGGCCCGATACCTCCACCATGAATACATCGGCCGTATTTATGGAAAGGGGAAGGGTCAGGGTAAAGCGCGTAAACAGTCCTTTCTCGGACACAATATCCACGTTGCCGCCAAGGGATGAGGAAACGCTCTTCACCACGTCCATACCCACACCGCGACCGGACAGTTCAGTGATGCGTTTTGAGGATGAAAGGCCGGACTTGAGGACCAGGTAGAGTGCATCTTCATGGGATAATTTGTCCGCGGTCTTTTTGTCGATGAGATTCTTCTCAAAGGCCACCTCTTTTATGGCCTCGGGATCAAGTCCACATCCGTCGTCCTGGCAGCTTATGCGGGCGAATCCTCCGGTCTTCTCAAACTTGAGAAGAATCTCGCCAACCCCTTTCTTCCCTTTCTTTCTCCTTTCAGAGGTGGATTCCAGGCCGTGGATGACACTGTTTCTAAGCATGTGATGGATCGGTTCCTTGATCTGTTCCAGCAAAGATCTGTCCAGAAGGAGATCGTCTCCTTCAAGGGCAAACGATATTTCCTTGCCGGTTTCAATTGAAAGATCGCGCACTGCCTTTTCAAAATGATGAGAATAGCTGCCCACGAGCACCTGACGAATTTCCATGATGGTATCATTCATCTCTCGCGCAAGCAGGGAGGACCGGTCCAGCCTTTTTTCCAGTTGATTCACCGCGTTTTCCAGCCGCCTTTTGCCGGAACCATTGCCTTTCACATGTTTGGCCACGACCCTCAATTCTTCGGCAACAGCTCTCAGTCCCTGGTAATTGATGAGGTTCTCGTTGGAAAAGCTTGTCACCCGGTCCAGGTCTTCGGTCCTTATCCTGAGCGTCTCTCCACTTTGTGTTTCCCCTTTTGAACGCCGAACCTCCGGCTCACGGGGTCCTGCTGTTTTCCGCTTGCCCACTAAAGATGCATGACCACTGTCATTTTCCATTGATTCCCGATTGGCCAAGCGTTCAAGAAAGGGTGATGGCTCAACCGGATCAACGGGCCTCCCCTCTTTCACCGCCAGAACCATGCCGTTCATTTCAGTAACCGCTTCCAATAGAAGCGAGACATCCTCGGATGTGGCGGTTTGATCCTGATCTCTAAACAGGGAGAGAAGATCTTCCGCTTTGTGGGCCAGTTTGCTGATGGCGGAGAGCTTCACCACATTGGCCGCCCCTTTTAGCGTATGGGCATATCTGAAAAGTTCCGTCACAAGGGTCCGGTCTTCCGGCGCTTTTTCAAGGGCCAGAAGCCCCTTTGTGAGCTTCTCAAGCAGTTCTTCAGCCTCTATCTTGAAATATTTGTATGGGTCGCCCATTGTTAAAGCATCCCTGAAATACAATAATCCCCTAAATTTGCGCCAGCTTCTGCGCCATATCCAGCAGCTGTTCCGCAGTTCGCAATGTCTGTTTGGCGGTGATCTTCACCTCTTCCGACGCCATCCTGATCCCTTCGACGCCCTCCGTGGTCTGTTCCGTGGTGCCGGCCTGCTGGTTTATGGTGATCTCTATCTCCTTGGCTGAAACCAGGGTCTCCTCCGCAGAGGAAAAAATGTCGTCAAAATGTCTCTTGGAATCCAGGATGCGATCCCTCCCCTTCTCCACCGACTTCATACCGTCCTCTGTTATCAGCACCGTTTTATTGGCGCTTCGCTGGACGTCTTCCAAAAGAGCCCTGATATCTTTTGAAGAGTCCCCGGCCTTGTTGGCCAGTCTCATAATCTGTTCGGCCAGGGCGGAGAACCGTCGCCCGGCTTCTCCGGCACCAGCGGCCTCAATGGTCGCGTTGTACGAGAGGATCGTCGTCTGTTCCGACAATTCATTGATGATTTCCAGCACCATCCCCATCTGCTGGGTCTTTTCGTTTAAGGAGAGCATGTTTTGAACCACATCCTCCACCTGGCCCCTTATTGACTCCATGGCCACCACGGCGGACTCCAATGATGATTTGCCGTCTTTGGCAAAGTTGTTTGTATCTTCGGCAATAGATACCACGCCGGATGTTCTTTCCAGAATCCGACTCGAGGAGACCGCCATCTCCTTCATGGTGGTTGAAATCTGGGTGGTGGCAGTCACCTGTTCGGTCATGCTTGTCAATTGCTGCTGGACGGCCGTCTTCAATTCTTCGGATGCGGTATTGATTTCAGTAATGTTCCGGTCCAGGGTTTTTCGCATGCCTGTCGATATGAATACGGCCACCGTTCCACCGAAAAGGATGGCCGCAATAAACCCGATGATCATGATTAAAGAGGCGGTTTGCATGGTTGTCTTGGCATTGTTTGCGATTTTGTCGGTCTTTTCCAGCCCCCTATCTGTGATGATCTTGCAGGCCCCAATGACTTCCTTGCCGATATTGCTCCGATGGTTGTCCAGATCCGGCATCCAGTTGTCCAGCAAAGTGGTCATCCCTTTCCGGTAATCATCGCCGGCCCCCTCAACTTCATCAATCCTTTTAATGTCCACGGGCAGCCGGGTTATCTTCCTCAACTCCCCGAATTTGCCGGCCATCTTGTAGAAATTCCCTAGGGCATGTTCCATGATTGTGGCGTCCCTCAGGGCCTGAGCCTTAAAAGAACTGATTCTTGCATCATCAATCAGATCGATAATGTCATTGACCAGCGTGATCTTGGTATTTCGCTCCAGCATGTCCGTGGTCAGTTTTTTCTGCTGTCCTGTCAAAAACGCGGCGCAATTCCTGACATAAATACCGGCGTTTTTGTCCATGGTCTCGCGATAGTCCGTCAATGTGGAAGTACTTGCCAATTCGCCTTTTTCGCTCTCCGACAGAAACGCCCGCATGGCGTTCTGGTAGTCTTTCGCGGCCGCCGCTATGTCCTTGATCATCTTGATGTCATCGATGTCCCGGGTGATCTCCCGCAAGCCCTCAAGCAGCACGGCCGTCTCCCCCAGCTTGTTAATGGCATCTTTCATCAGAACAGGATCATTTAAGGCCTGAGATTTGAAATTGGAGACCCGAGCTTCAGAACCACATTCAACGAGCCGGGTCACAAGCCGTATCTTTTCCTGACGCTCCGCCAGATCCTTCCTGAATTTCTCGTTCTGGCCCTTAAGGAAATCGCCGGTTCTGCTTTTGGCAATTGCCGCTGCCGCATCAAGGACCTTCCTGTTGGCCGCAATCGTTGCATAAGTCTCCTGGGTCTGTCTCACAAGCGTTTTGTAGGATTCCACCGCTTTGGCGGCGTTGGTCAATTCCTCCGTCATGTTATCGAGATGAACCGCCCCCTTTGCAAGGGTCCGGCCCTTTTTAAGGGCCTCGGCAACGTTCTGGATTTCTTTCTGTGCCTCACTGTAAAAACGCTTCTCCTCCGTGAATCCGTAACCCCTCATGGCATACATCATACGGTTTGCCGCTGCCCGCAAATCAACGGCGGTTCGCACTTCGGGAACAAGCTCTTCGTGAAGCTCCACGTTTTCTGTCGCCACAATGCGCATTTCCCAAATGCCGATCACACCAAGAATTGCCGTGATCCCAATGAGAATTCCGAAGCCGAACCCTATCTTGGTCATCAATTTCATATTCTTCATGGTTTTCCCCTTGTTATGCAATCATCTTCAGCGGATTGAGGATCGTTATCATCTCTCCCCGGTAATAGAATTCACCAACGATCAGTCCTGCGGTACCTTGATCAATTGAAAAGGGTTTTGGGGCGATATCACCGTCCGCTCTGGTCAGAACTGCTTTCAAACCGTCCACCAATACGGCCAGATCAACCGCCAATCCTCTGCTCACCAAAATGGTCCCCCTTTTTGCCGCTTTAACGGATTCGAGACCCAGCATACGATGAAGGTTTAAGACGGACAAGACCCGGTTTTTATGGTTCAATACCCCATAAAGTTCCACCATATTCCCCGGAATGGGAATGATTTTTTTATCAACGCCAATCTCACTGATTTGACTTGCGGGCCAGGCAAAAAGTTCACGGCCCAACTTGAAGGCCACATACTTCTTATATACCCCGGCATCTTCGCTAATGGGCTCCGAAACAGAGGCATCAAATGACTCCCGTAATTGTTGAAGCCTTTGCCGCAAGGTGTCATACGTTGCCATTCTTCCCTCGATATTCTGAATCCCCCGCATGCCTAAGCACCAAAATCCTCCAGTCTTTTCCTGCAGATCTCCGCCATCAACTCCTTTCTGACCCCTCCGGAAAAGAGCATCACCCTTTCTTCCCGATCTGCTTTAAGGCTTTTGAGTGCGTTTTTAAAATGCCTTACGGCCCTTTCAGCCTCCCCTTGCCAAGACCGTACCTGGGCCAATCGAAAGTGAGGGAGAAAAAAGGCCTTATCCAAAAAAAGGGCCGCCTGGTATGCCTTTACGGCGCCCTCATAATCTCCCTTCCCTTCCTTGATCATGGCCTCCAGTACATGGGCCTCCGGCAGGATATCCGACCTGTCAAACAGTTCCCGAAGACTTATCTCCGCATTGATCAAATCCGAGCTGTCCGTTTGGATCACTGTTTTGAGTATCAGCTCTTTGAGACCTGAATTTTGGGTATCGTTTTGCGGCAACGCCCTGAGGGCCGCATCAAAGTGTTCCTTGAAATACAGGGCCAGGGCTGCATCGTACGAATGGTGATCCCCCACTTTCGGTTGTGGCCTGTGGGATTTCGGAATTGGTAGATCTCTGACCTTATCATTTCCGATTCCGGCATGGGGTGGGATAGAATGCTTGCCGTCAAATTTCGGGGGTTTTGTCGACCTGTTTTCAGATTTCAAATATTTTCGGAATGTTGCTTGGTTCGATGTCTCCTTGTCCGATCCCAGCGCCCAATTTTGTATGCCTAAATTGGCGCGTTTCTGGTAAATAAACGTGTCGCAACAGGTTCTGGCTTCAAAGATCTCTTTTGGCGCCATACTCCCTTCAGCATAACCCAGAAATAGGAACCCTCCCGGTTTGAGGCTTTCCGCAAATTGTCTGAAGACACGCTGGTAGACCTCCGGCCGAAAGTACATCATCACGTTCCTGCAAAAGATGATGTCCAAATCCGAGAATGCCAAAGGGAAGCCGTTTTGAGAAATCAGGTTCAAATTCAAGAACTTCACCATCTTCCGAACTTCACTTTTAATGCGGTATCCCCTTTTTTCCTTAGTGAACCACTTTTCAATCCATTGGGCCTTCACACCCCTGAAGGCGTTTTTTGAATATATCCCTTTCCTGGCCCTCTCAAGAAAGGTGTCATTGATGTCCGTGCCCGCTATACTGATGTCCCAATTCCGTGAAAACGGGAGCGATTCCAAAATGGAAACCGCTATGGAATATGGCTCTTCGCCCGTTGAACATCCCGCCGACCATATCTTGATGCGCTGTTTCCTTCCCCTGTTGGAGTTGGCAATCATGGGCAGAACAAACCCATTCAATGCGTGCCAATGCTGCTTGTTGCGCAAAAAATAGGTTTCCCCCACCGTTACGTGACCGATCAGTTCCACCAGTTCAGCCAGCCCGTCCGGGGACCTGAGATGAGCCAGATATAACTCTTCGGATCCGAAACTGACCGATTTCACTCTCGCTTCTATAATAGAGGATAGGGCTTCCTTTTTTCGGTCGTCAAAAAGGAAACCGGTCTTTTTTCCCAGGAAGGTGATAATTTGTTCCATACAATTCTTGATTCCAGGGCACCTGCCACGGGCCATCTGTTTTCAGTCCGGTGTCTCCGGGTTCCCCGCTGTGGCAGTCCGCCTCGAGATCATTCCTCAATCCTGTCGGGACCCCCGTTTTTTAATTCTTCAATGGACAGCGCTTTTTCCCTGAGAACCCTTTTACAATCCAACACGGGAACAAGAAGACTTTCTATTCGCGCAAAGCATCTGATATATTTGAGTTCCGGGCCGTCACCCAGGGAAGGCATTTCGTCAATAATATGACGGTCCAGATCCGTAAAATGCCTTACTTTGTCCACGGTTAGACAGACAATCGCTTCATCGTACCTTACCGCCAGCCATCTCGCCGTGGGACCCGGTTCACTGGGCTTTACGGAGAGCAGGCATTTGAGATTGAGAACCGCTGTCGTCTTCCCATGAAAATTGATCATGCCAAGGACCCAATCAGGCCCCTTTTCAACCTTTCGGAGCGTTGCGATCCTGTTTATTTCCACCAAATCAGAGACAGGTATGGCGAATTGGGCGTCATTAAGGGAAAAAATCAGGATTTTCATCTTTGATTCCAAATGAGATGGTTTTCCGTCAGCCGGTTTCATTTCAAATTTAGTTGGACTTGCGCGGGCAAGTACAACTAAATCTCCTAGCAATAATTGCGCCAACAATACACGACCGTAATGACGCAGAACATGAGAAATCAGATGTCAAGGGAGGGTGGGCGGAACAGGGGTAAAACACTCATATGGGGGCTTTCAGTTCAGCCACGGTCAACCCCTGTTCAATTTTTTTATGGATTTTCTCTGGAATTATGGTAAGATAATTATTTGATGAAATGGATTAAAGCCTAGATAAGGGGGACTCATCAATGGAAGAGGAAAAACGAAAAGAGCGCACATCCCCGGAAAGTGACTGGGAAACCTGGGATAATTGGAACGAAGATCTTGAAAAAGCACTTCCTAACTGGGATCGTTGGAACAATGATCTGAAACAGCTCCTTCCGGATGAAGAGAAACCTGCCAAACCGGAAACAGTGGCGGTATCGGAAACAGCCGCACCTCAAACAGAAGCGGAACCGCCCCCTCAGATTGCCGAAGCAGAGAGCCGGACGGAATCAAAGCCCGCACCAGCGCCCAAAGAAAATAAAGTTTCGGAGCTTCCCAGAAAACAGGAAATGCTTACTTCGGATAAGCAGCTGCTCTTCTTCATCCAGAAATTTAAACGGGCGGATATTATCTGTAGAGAAGCGGGTATTTCCCTTCAAAACCTTCAACATAAGGTGGGATATCTGAGCTATAAACTGAAAAGGTATATCGAAGTTGAAAACCTTTACAGAGAGACATCTCCCGTAAAACTCGCGGAGGATGGTATCAATATATCCATGGGGCACCTTGTTGAAACGGACTTGGAGGTGGGAGACCGGTTCAGGGTCGATTTCAAAGATAAATACATTGTGCTGACAAGGCTTCAGAAACCTGCATAGAACCGTTTGATCATTCCGGGATTCCCCTTGAAGGAGACATGACATATGTTGACCATAAAGAAAGCAACGTTCATCGCGACACTCTTCGTTTTAGCGGCTCTTCTTGTATCCTGCGCCGCCATTGAAAAGCAGAATTCAATGGACAAGGAGCGATTGCTTGCCGCCTCGGGCTTTAAAATGAAACTGGCGGACACCCCTGAGAAGATGACGGCGCTAGAGGGACTGCCCCAGCGAAAACTGGTACCCCAGGTGCATGAAGGAAAGAACTACTTCTATTACGCCGATGCCGAGTTTTGTAAATGCCTCTACGTGGGGAGCGAGAAGTCCTATCAGAAATTCCAGCAGCTGGCCACTCAACAAAAAATGGCCGAGGATTACCGCTGGGCCGCACAGGCCAACATGGAAGCCCGCATGAATTTCGGCATGTGGGGACCGTGGGGACCCTGGGGACCCTGGTACTGAAACCATCCTCCAAGCAAAACCTATCGCATTTCAAATGAAAGGGGCCATGAGTGGCCCCTTTGTTTATGAAGCGTCCCCAATGATTTAGGAACTCCATGAACCGTCGCTGGGCCATTTTTCTGATCACATCGGCCAACTTCTTCCTCTCCATGTTCTACCGGGCCGCCAATGCCGTGATCGCGGATCAACTGCTCCTGGACCTTTCCCTGGACACCCGCGGACTGGGAACGGTCAGCGCGGCCTTTTTCTATGCATTCGCCATCACCCAAATCCCCATCAGCATGCTGCTCGATCGGATCGGCCCCAGGCTGATGATGACCGGGTTGTCCTTGTTGGGCATCGCAGGCGCTCTCATCTTTGCCGCATCCAATTCTCTGGAAGCTGGCATGATCGGGCGCATCCTTTTGGGCATCGGCATGGCGTGCAACCTCATGGGAACCCTTAAGCTTCTGACCAACTGGTTCACCCCGGCCGTTTTTGCAACCCTTACAGGCGTTGTCTTTTCCATCGGCACCTTAGGCAATATGGCCGCAACCGTGCCCATGGTATATCTCGTTGAGCTTGCGGGATGGCGTCAGGCGTTTGTGATCATCGCAGGCGTCAATCTGGTGCTGGTAATCGCCCTCTGGCTGGTTGTTCGCGACACACCGCCGGGTATGGACCGTTTGAAAGCGGCCCAATCTTCGGAAAGCGCCACCAGTGTATTTGCCGGAATCATGGACCTTTTCAAGAGACGAACCTATTGGATCGTTTCCATGACCACCTTCGTGAGTTACGGGATTTATGCCGCGGTTCAAACCCTCTGGGCCGGACCCTATCTCACGGAGGTCATGGGCCTCACCGTTATGAATGCGGGAAACGTCATCCTGATAATGAATGTGGGAGCCATCGTCGGCGGACCGGCGTGGGGATGGATGTCGGACAGAATCTTCAGAACGCGCAAATGGGTCATATTCGGCACACTGATCATCTATTTTCTGGTCCTTATCATCATGGCGGTTCTTTCTTCTGAAACGGCGCTGTTTATCTTGATGATGCTATTCTTCAGCTTTGGATTCTTCAGGTCGAGCGGAATACTCCTATATGTTCATATCAAGGAGACCATGCCCGTTGAAATGGCGGGAACCGCCATGACCGGCATCAATTTCTTCACCATGATCGGACCGGCGGTCTTTCTTCAGGGGCTGGGAATACTCATGCAGGGGCTCTATCCCCAGGCCTCAAGGGGGCCGGAAGCATTTACCACATCCTTCCTGCTCTGCTCAGGGATCATCATGGCGGTCTCCGTTCTCTATCTCTTTACCAGAGACACCGCCTCAAGGAATCAGCAGATGGGTTCATAGCACCCCTGAACCGCGAAATACATCAACAGACCCGTATGCTGTCCGGAAAACGGTTGATTTTCTCAAGGCCCTTTTTGGTTACCAGCATTGCATTTTCAATTCCCACGACCCCTTCCCCCGGAAAAACCATCTTCGGCTCCAGGGCGATGACCATTCCCTCTTGAAGGATTGTTCGTGCCCCCTTACCGATAACGGGCCACTCGTCCAAATCCAAACCGATGCCGTGGGCCACAAAGGGGACTCCTTTGGGAAACCCCATGAATCCCCGGCTCAAACCGTTTCTGTTGGCGATGCCAAGGGCCGTTTCATAAAGGTCCCCCGTCATGGCCCCGGGAACCCCTGCGCCCATGAGGGTCTCCTGAACCTCCAGCATCACCCCATGGGCGTGAACAAGATGCGCCTTCAGGTCGCCAATGGAAAAAATACGCGTCGAATCGAAGAGATAGCCGTTTAGGTTGGCGCCGTAATCAATCATTATGGGCGTATGGGGTTTTATCTCCTCCCATCCCGCCCCATTGGAGAAAAATGGCCCCAGCCCCTTCCCCCCGGTGGGTCCCGGTGAGGCGGCGGAAATGGCCGCGCTCTCCCCGGCCATGATATGGCCGTACACAGGGTCAAAGTTGAATCCCCGGGTTGGAACAAGGCCGGGATGCCCTCTTTTTCGGTAATAGGATTCCACCATGATGGAGAGTTCCTGTTCGGTTCGAGCCCTTCTGAGGAACTCCGGGATCTTTTCGTACATGCCGTCGGCCATGTTGGCGGCTTCCCTGATCCGCCCGATTTCATACTCGGATTTGACCATGCGGAGTTCCCGAATCGATCCGGATACATCCACCATTTCCGTATGGGGAAACAGCTTCCGGTAATGAAAGTAACGCTTTGCCGGCAACACGTCCATCTCGAGACCCATCCGCTTGGGAAGCGCCATATTTGCTTCCCATAGAAGACGCGGAAGTTCGGAAAAGCCCGTCATTGGCAGGATCTGCTCAAAGGGAGACTCTGATACGGCCCTGTCAAAGTCCCGTCGCACCATTAACACGGGAAGACCTTGGGCGGGGACAAACAAATGGCCGTCTTGTTTGGTTCCTGAAAAATAGTACAGATCGGTTTTTTCAACGATCAGTGCCCCATCCACTTCGCTGTCTTTGAGCCGTTTCTGAAAGCGTTCAATCCGGCGGGCAATTTCATCTTTAATTTGCGGTTCCATGATTCACAATACTTCCCTACAAAAGTCTTATCGCTTTTGTTACCATTCATCAACGTCTCATCAACAACATAGTTGGAAACCACCAACGTCCCGCCGGCCTCCAGCCAATTGTCCCGGACATCTCGGAAGGATGCGCGCATGTGGTCCTTTGCGTCGGCCATGGCCATCCAACCGGCCGTATCCACAAACAGCTGCTTCATGATTTATCGCCCCTATAAAGAACCGTATCGTGGTCTTCCGATCCCAATCCGTCGGAAGATATCCCCAATGCTCCCGCACGATAAAGGAGATCTTCTTCCAAAGGCTTGGATGGGCAATCCGCCTCGTGGACGGGCACAATTCGAAAAGCGGGTCGGCTCCTGTAAAGTACGGTGAATTGTTCACCCCTACGGACACTCTCCACGATCTTGGGAAGGGTGGCACGCAACTCTTTCGTATTGATGATCTTTGTCATTTCAAATCCCCAAGAGGCATCTGAAGTTCATCTTGAGTTTAATATCTCTCAAGATCTGTGTCAATTGCATGGAAGAGTTGAAATAGGGACATCCTCCTCTCCTCTGTGAATATCGTCTTTCGGGCGTCCCCAATCCCCGGACCGTTGACTTTAAGACGTCATTTGTATAGTTTCGGTGCTGATCCAGCCTCCATGTGAGTGCATGAGAAACGGAGAATGTTTTGGAACAGGCATCGACCGCCTATCTCAAAGGTCAGATCGAGCGAATCACCTATACCAATGAGGAAAACGGGTACAGCGTTCTCAAGCTCAAAGTCCATGGCCAAAAGGACCTGGTATGCGCAGTGGGCAATGTTATGGCGCCCACGCCCGGGGAAATTGTCGATCTCAAGGGGGAATGGTCCACACATCCCAAATTCGGCGAGCAGTTCAAAATCACCCAATACAAAACAGAAGTACCGGCAACCATTTACGGCATTCAGAAATATCTGGGTTCCGGACTCATCAAAGGGATCGGACCGGTCATGGCCAAACGCATTGTAAAAGAGTTTGGAGAATCGACCCTGGACATCATTGAGAATGACTTGGAAAAGCTCCTGGCCATAGATGGCATCGGAAAAAAAAGAATCCACATGATCCAAAGGGCCTGGGAAGAACAAAAAGAGATTCGGGAGGTCATGCTGTTCCTTCAGAGCCACGGAGTCAGTTCCGGATATGCCACCAAAATATTCAGGGAGTATGGGGATCAAGCCATCCAGGTGGTTCAGGAAAATCCCTACCGGCTGGCAATGGACATTTTCGGCATCGGTTTTGTGACGGCCGATACCATTGCCGAAAAACTGGGCTTTGACAAGCACTGTGACATCCGCGCCGAAGCGGGCCTGCTCTACATTCTTCATCAAATGGCCGATGAAGGCCATGTCTATTACCCCTACGAATCATTGATAGAGAAATGCCATGAGCTGCTGGACATCGACCGCGCAGCCATCAAAGGGGCCGTTTCCGCTAATGTGGTTGCAGGGAGAATTGTTCTGGAGGATCTGAATGAGGATACAGAGACTTTCCTTGAAAACAACAAGGCGGTCTATCTCAAGAAATTCCATGTCTCAGAAACAGGCATTGCGGCGCGTCTTAAAAAGCTCCTTACGGAACCCAGGGCCACCAGGTCCATCAACGGGGAGAAGGCAGTTTCTTGGGTCCAAGAAAAGCTGGCCATTCAATTGGCGGAAAAACAGTCGGAGGCCGTTAATACGGCCACCCGGAGTAAAGTCCTGGTGATTACGGGAGGCCCGGGGACCGGTAAGACCACGATCATCAACGCTATTTTGAACATATTTGCACGCCTTAAGATCGACATTCAACTGGCGGCGCCCACGGGGCGCGCCGCCAAGCGCATGGCGGAGGCCACTGGATATGAGGCCAAGACCCTTCACAGACTGCTGGAGTACAGCATAGCCAAAGGGGGATTTCAAAAAGACCAGAAACATCCCCTCCCCTGCGATCTGCTCGTCGTGGATGAAGCTTCCATGATCGACACCATCCTCATGCACCATCTCCTAAAAGCCGTTCCCGTGCAAGCCACCCTGATCCTGGTGGGGGATATTCACCAACTCCCCTCGGTGGGCGCGGGAAATGTTCTGGGGGACATTCTTGCAAGCGGGACCGTACCCGTTGTGGTGTTGGACAAAATCTTTCGCCAGGCCCGGGAAAGCCGCATCATCGTTAACGCCCACCGTATCAACAACGGAGAGATGCCCCTTCGGCAACCAAAGGGCCATAGAAGCGATTTTTTCTTCATCGAAGAAGAAGATCCGGAAAAGGCCCTAAGCACGATTCTGGATCTTGCGGCAAAACGGCTGCCCGACTATTTCGGCCTCGACCCCATGAACGACATCCAAGTGCTGACGCCCATGCACCGGGGCGTGGTGGGCGCCGGGAACCTAAATCAGGCGCTCCAGGGCCGGCTGAATGCCGGCACCAAAGGAATTGAACGGGGAAACCGCGTATTTCGCGTCGGGGACAAGGTGATGCAGATCAAAAACAACTATGACAAGGAGGTATTTAACGGCGACATGGGGCACATTCTTCGGGTAGACGGTGAAACCCGTGACGTGATCATCTCATTTGAAGACCGTGAACTGGCATACGATTTTGCGGAACTGGACGAGATCATTCTGGCTTATGCCGTTTCCGTCCACAAATCCCAGGGGTCGGAATATCCGGCGGTCATCATCCCCGTTTTGATACAGCATTATATGCTGCTGCAGCGAAACTTGATCTATACGGCAGTCACTCGAGGGAAAAAGCTGGTGGTGATCGTGGGAACCAGGAAAGCTCTGGCCATCGGGATCAGGAACGACAAGACACACAGACGCCATACCCTTCTTGATAGACGGCTAAAATGAAATATTCCCCGGCGTTCTTGGAAAGGGGATCACATCCCGGATGTTGGACAGGCCCGTGATGAATTGGATCAACCGCTCAAACCCGAGACCAAAACCCGCGTGGGGGACCGAACCGAACTTCCGAAGCTCCAGATACCACCAGTAGTCCTTGGGGTCAAAGCCCATCCCGACAATGCGTGAGTGAAGGATGTCGTAATCGTCTTCCCGCTGGCTGCCCCCGATGATTTCACCGATCTTGGGCACCAGCACATCCATGGCGCGCACCGTCTTTTCATCCGCATTCATCTTCATGTAAAAGGCCTTGATATCTTTCGGGTAGTCGATCAACACCACGGGACCTTTGAAAACCTTTTCGCAAAGGTACCGCTCATGTTCGGACTGAATGTCACTGCCCCAAGTGACGGGAAACTCAAATTTCTCTTTGGCCTTCTCCAGAAGTTTGATCCCCTCGGTGTAGGTGAGAATTTTGAAATCCTGGGCCACGAGACCTTCAAGGGTATGAATCACCGTTTTGTCGATGAACCGGTTAAAAAACGCCATGTCTTCGGGGCAGTGGGTGAGCACATGGGCAAAAACGTGTTTCAGAAATTCAACGGCAAGCGTAACATCCCCTTCCAGATCACAAAAGGCCATCTCCGGTTCCACCATCCAAAACTCTGACAGGTGTCTGGACGTATTGGAATTTTCCGCGCGGAAGGTTGGGCCGAAGGTGTAGACGTCGCCCAGTGCCAGGGCATAGATCTCAGCCTCTAATTGACCGCTGACGGTTAAATGGGAGGGACCTCCGAAAAAATCCTGGGTATAATCCACGTGTCCGTTTTCCACGGGGACCTTGGCCGGGTCCAACGTGGTCACACGAAACATATCTCCTGCCCCTTCGCAATCACTTCCCGTCAGGATCGGGGTATGCACATACAAAAATCCTTTGTCCTGGAAGAACTGATGAATGGCGGTAGCCGCGGCATTCCGCACCCTGGCAACCGCCCCGAACGTGTTGGTCCGGGGTCTTAAATGGGCGATGGTCCTCAAGAATTCAAAGGAATGCCTTTTCTTCTGCAATGGATAGACGTCCGGATCCGCCCAACCCACGACCCTGATTTCATCCGCTTTCAACTCTACCTTCTGCCCCTTCCCCTGGGACGCTGAAAGAGTGCCTGAGGCGACAATGGAGCAACCGGTCTGCAGTTTCAGCACATCGGTTCGGTAGTTGGATAACCCCTGATCCGCAATGATCTGGAGACCCGACAGGCAAGAACCATCATTGATTTCAATGAATGAAAAACCACCCTTGGAATCCCTGCGGGTTCTGACCCAACCGGCCACCCTAATGTGCGCGCCGATCCTTTCCGCGCTTAAAACGTCCGATATTTTTTCTCTTCGCAAAACCGGTCACCCCGATAGACTACCCTTCTTTTTTCTCAAATTCGCCCATGAAATCAATCAGGGCCTTGACCGCATCCAATCCGCTGGCATTGTAGATGGAAGCACGGCAACCGCCCACGGAACGATGCCCTTTCAAGCCGCCCAGACCTGCCTTCAGGCCGTCTGAAACGAATTTCTTCTCCAGATCTTCACTGGGCAGTCTAAAGGTCACATTCATCAAAGAACGGCTGTCTTTGTCGGCAGTCCCTTTGTAGAAACCGGACCCGTCAAGAAAACCATAGATCAGGGCCCCCTTTTCCCGGTTAAGACGCTCCATCTCATCAAGGCCGCCAATGGTTTCCTCGAGCCATTTCAGAACCAGGTCGACCGTATAAATGACAATGCAGGAAGGGGTGTTGTACATGGAGTTCTTTCCGGCATAGGTGGTATACTTGAGCATTGACGGAAGATTGTCCGGTGTTCTTTCAAGCATGTCCTTTCTGATGATGACCATGGCCGTGCCTGAGGGACCGATATTCTTCTGGGCACCGGCGTAAATCAAACCAAAGGGCTTTGCATTGAAAGGACGGCTCATGATATCGGAGCTCATGTCACAGATAAGCGGCAGGTCGCCGGCACTGGGGAATTCGGCCCATTGCGTCCCTTTAATGGTGTTGTTGCTCGTGAAATGAAGGTATGCGGCGTCCTCGCTGACCTGATACTCTTTGGGAATATAGGAAAAATTCCTGTCTTCGGAGGAGGCGATAACCTGCACGTTCTTTCCTTGAATGCTGGCCTCTTTGATGGCTTTGGTGGACCAAGTGCCCGTATTGATGTAATCCACCGGACGGTCATTCACGGCCAGGTTCATGGGGATCATGCAAAACTGCAGGCTGGCCCCTCCCTGAACGAAAAGCACTTCAAAATCGTCCCCCAATCCCAACAACCGCTTGGTTCTTTCGACAGCGTCGTTAATCACCTCATCAAACCATTTGGAACGGTGGCTCACTTCCATAATGGACATGCCTGACCCCTTAAAATCCAGCAGTTCGGCCTTTATCTCTTCCAGAACCGGCAGGGGCAATGCG
>JANQDY010000244.1 GCA_028278625.1 Thermodesulfobacteriota bacterium | reverse complement strand
GGTGAGGTGAAAAAAATGGCCGCCCTGTACCGCACCCGTTTTGAGCAAATGCTCATAATATCGGCTTGACCGCGTTCTGACTTTTTACGAGACCATCATAAATCATTCCCAATTCAATTTTCAATGGTTTTCAAATGGTGCCTTGAAATATCCGACCAAAACAGATTGAAAGATTCATTTTAGGGCACCAAAAACCTTGACTTTGAAATAAGGAATCTTTAAGATCCGCCAGCTAATTGTACCCCATATTCAAGGAAGGTGAATCTTTGAAGTTTAAATGACAAAAGATCTCTATGGTACGTCTCGAAGAGTATGCCATCGTCCCGGACCATGCAACGATCTACCAAACAGTGCTTGCACTGGAGGAGGCGCGTAATAAGATATCTACACTCTTTTAAAATTAGAATATATTACACATTTTCAGGAAGTTATGTGATTTGAAATTATTTGACAAGAAGCACCGTATATGTTAGTGGACCTTGCTCCAAAAAAAGAAAGGAGTAACAAATGGGTAAATTGTTAAAATCTCCATGGCTGGAAGTGAACGTAATGCTGGCCGTGCTCATTATTTCATACATCGCACTTGCCCTGATCACTGGGAGTGCCGAAACTGAGCCTGGTGCCATGTCCGGCGGGGCCATATGGGGATGGCTGTTTGGATTCTTTTTCCTCAGCTTTGCCATCGCTATGGTAGCCGTAATCGGGGGAATCGGGGGCGGTGTGCTGTTTACCCCCTTTATGCTGGCTTTCACGCCCGTGGACAGCCTGATCGTCCGGGCAACCGGGCTGATCGTCGCCATGTTCAGCGGGCTGGTGTCAACCGGTCCGTTCATGAAAGGGGGACTGGCCAACCTGAGGATCTGCATCTTCTGTGCAGCCGCATACGGCGTCGGGGCCTTTACAGGTGCCCAAGGGGCCATTTACGTGGCCCAACACATGGGCGAAACCGGGGAGGGCTTAGTTCGCCTTGTTCTGGGGCTTATTCTGGCCGCTTTGGCGGTCTATTTTCTGGTGGGCGGCAAGAAAATTGAGTGGCCCGAGGTCAAAAAGGTGGACGGGTTTACCAAACGTCTCAAGCTTACCCAACCCTACTTCGAGTTTTCTCTGAACAAGGTTATCGATTATCCCTTGACCCGTGCAGGCTGGATTCTTTTGGCTATTGTCGGCGTTGGACTTCTCTCCGGCTTCTTCGGCCTGGGCGCAGGCTGGGCCATCGTTCCCGCCCAAAACGTAATCATGGCCGTGCCCCTCAAGGTGGCTGCAGCCAACAGCGGCGTGCTCCTGGGTATGGGCGACTGTGTGGCGGTGTGGCCTTACCTGCTCATGGGTGCCATCATCCCCGTTTTTGTCGCACCCTGGCTGGTGGGACAGGTCCTTGGGGGACTGTTGGGCGCCTTGATTCTTATCCGTGTGAAAGCGGGCTTCGTGCGCTTTCTGCTGATCGGCTTTATGATCTTTTCGTGCTATGCGCTGCTGAAAAAAGGTCTTGGAATGCTTGGCGTTATCGGACAGCTTCCGGTATGGATCGATGGCATCGTGTTCGTGATCGTATTTGGGGCCGTCACACGATCCATCATCAAATTTACCCGATCAGAATCATAATGGAGGTGATGACATGAATACTGACAATATCCCCAAACTGCCGCAAGCAAACCTCAATTACGGTGCGATTGTGTATTGGGTTACCATCGCTTCAGCCATCATCTGCATGATCGGCCCGGTCTTATCCGTGGCTTTCCCGGACAACAACGTCCTCGATCCATACAAGCTGTTCAACGCCATCTTCCAAGGCAAGGACGCTCAAACCATATGGCAGGAGGCCGGCGCCGGATTTCCCGGCGGCCACTTCTATCTCAAGCATTTCACCTATGGCGACGGCTTCACCCAATTGGGGTTGGCGCTGGGATGCAGCGTGGCCTTATGGGCCTTGATCGCCGCAGCCGTTGCATATGCCGCTGAGAAGACATACCTTTATGTATGCCTGGCCTTGTGGGTGGCAGCAATGGTGGCCGTGGCGATGATAGGATTCGGGGCAGCACATTAAACAAAGTCGCTCACAAGCGCTTATTTTTTAGGAGGTCATACATATGGTACAGTCTAGCTTTGCATGCCCCCTAACCCGGGGCGAACGCATACTGGTGGCCGTTGACGGCTCCGTCTTTAGTGACGCCGCCGTGGATCAGGCCATCAGTCTGGGGGGAATTTGTAACAGTCAAATTTTCCTGGTCAGCGTTATCGATCTCTACCCGGAACAGATGGAAGTCGCCCCGACCCTGGTGGAAAAAATGTCCAAAGAGGTCAGGGAGCATCTTGACAACGCAAAGCAAAAGGTCGATAAGGCCGGTATCCCGTGCGAGACCATCGTTCATATGGGAGGCAAGCCCTATGAATTCATTGTGCGGGAGGCAAATGAAAGAGACATTGACCTCATTGTCATGGGAACCCACGGCCGGACAGGTATCAAGCGGGTCCTTCTGGGCAGTGTCGCCCAGAATGTGATCGGTCATGCGCCGTGCCCCGTACTGGTGGTCCCGAATGCAGATTAGTGTAGATTAAGGATCGAATCTGTTGATCAAACGCGCCTTGAGTCTGACAACACGTCATGACCTCGGGCGGCGATTCTATATTTGCTTTTGGGCACCTCCTTTTTCCTATTTCCGAAAAATGAATATCTTGAAGGAATTCTTGGATATTCCGGAAAAGCTTTGGGGTCTGGCACAATAACACCCGTCAGGCCGTATGTGGAGAGAACTCCGTACGCCGGATAGAGACATGCACTAAACCGAAATAGATATCAAAGGAGATTTGAAATGCCCATCATCACAATTTCAAGAGGCTCATATAGTAAAGGGAAGGAGGTTGCCGAAGGGGTCGCACAAAAACTCGGCTATGAGTGTATCTCAAGGGATATCATTTTGGAGGCTTCAGAGGAGTTCAATATTCCGGAGATCAAGCTCATTCGCGCCGTCCATGATGCCCCCAATATTTTGGAGCGGCTTTCCCATGAAAAGGATAGATATGTTAGCTATATTCAGACTGCATTGCTGAAGCACTTCCGCAGGGACAATATTGTCTACCACGGCCTGGCGGGACACTATTTTATCAAAGGCGTCTCCCACGTGCTCAAAGTTCGGATCATTGCAGATATGGAGGAACGGGTCATGCTTGAGATGGAGCGCGAAGGTATTACCCGCGGGGAGGCTCTCCACCTGATAAAGAAAGATGACGCTGAAAGAAGAAGGTGGAGCCAATACCTCTATGGAACGGACACCTCGGAGCCCAGCCTTTATGATCTGGTCATCCACATTCACAAAGTGACTGTAGAGGATGCGGTGGACATCGTTTGTCACACGGCTGCCCTAGAGGACTTTCAGGCTACCGAGGCGTCGAAAAAAGCCATCGAAAACCTGGTGCTCGCATCTGAAGTCAAGACCGCTTTGATTGACATCGGCCACGGAATAGAGATTACCGCACAGGATGGCAACATATTCGTGAAAAGCGAGGCGACCCTTCAACAGCAATCTCCTTTGGGCCATGATATTGAAGACATCGCAAGGAAAGTCCCGGGTGTCAAAGATGTCAAAATAGACGTGGAGCCGATTTACCCCCTTAGTGAATAGGAGATATCAATCAAAGGGAGTGTTTCATACATGTTTAAAGAGAGAAGATGAACGCATTTGAAACACTTATCGAACGAATCGTAGAGCGGATCAATATCAACCTTCGGGAATTTCACTTCGACGCGGGCCCGTATATTCGCGACGCCGTTGATATTGAGGATTCCACCGGATTTTATGCCTTTTACGGCATTACGACCGATCATCCCATCCATTTCAGGTTTAACGGATCGAGTCTGGCCGGCAGTTTTTTCCTGGGCAAATGCCTGGTGGACCACTCAGTGCTGTATAAAAGTGATGTCCGCGGTGATGAACTGAAAAGCAAGGGAGAGATCTTCGAATACCAGGATCTCAAGATTCCGGTTTACGATAACGAAACAATCGATATCAAAAACAGCTTCTTAAGGAAAACCCTCATTCACAATTTTTCTCATGATCCGGAGAACCTGGAATCCTTTCCCATTCACAACACGGTGGCCTTGAATTATGCCAACATTCACGGCGCACCGGTTGAAGGGAGTTTTCTGGGGCCCTTTGCCACCATCGATCTTACAACCGTCAGCGATTGTGTCATCGGTCCCTATGCCTATGTACAAACCGGGGAACTCTCCCACGAACAAATTGCAGCGGGACGCATCTGGATTCAAAATTCGGACCGTTACGAGTTTAATTATCAATTTGAAACGTCGGTCCTGAATCAGTACATTCGTCAGGCGCCGGGGAGTGCCCCTGAAGGGATCTTCATGGATTTTGTCTCCGGACTTCAGGACAACTTTCAACCGGTATACGACGCCGTCTATCATGAACCTTTTGTCGCCGCGGCGACCGGAAGCTCCCTCAGTCCTTATGCGGTGGCCCTAGGGAAAACAGAGATTGGAAAAAATGTGCTGGTCTCCCAGAGAGCCTATCTCGAAAATGCACGTCTTGGAAAAGGGGCCAACGCACAGGAAAATTGCTACATTATAGATTCGGGACTTGAAGGGAATAATATCACCGCTCACGGTGGAAAAATCATTTGCACTCAAATGGGTCAAAAGGTGTTTGTGGGATTCAACTCATTTCTGCGCGGAACAGAAGATGCACCGCTTAGAGTGGGTGATGGATGCGTCGTAATGCCGCACACCCTCATTGACCTTGAATGTCCCGTTGATATTCCCGGCGGTTCTCTGGTTTGGGGGCACATCAAAAACCAGAAAGATCTTGAAAACCACAGCGCTTCAGTTGATGCGTTTTCAAAAATAGCGGGCGAATTCAAACTGGGTGCCATGGTATTTAAAGGTGACGGGGACGCGTTCATAAACGATTTCAGCCACCGCATCGATCATATTCTTGAAGCCAACGGGGCTTTTTTTGACGGCGAAAAAAACCGCGGTCACGCACAGATGGACAGCGACATGGCCTTTAACACCATTCATCCGTATCCTGAAGGAAGCTTGAAAGGGATTTATCCGACAATAGAAATACTTCCTTAGTTGTGAAATGACCCGTAGATCCTACAAATTTTCCAGATCTGTTCTAATCGTTCCCCTCTGTTTCCTTCTGTGTGCTCTTTCAAGCCTCTCTTGGGGAAGAACCACCGACAGTACAGAGCGGGAAATCAGACGCAACTGGAAAACGTTTTTGGAAAAGCAAAAAACCGTCCGGGTAAAGGGCAATTACCCTTACATGGACTGTTTCATGGATGCGGCCAAAAAGTACAATCTCCCGGTACCCCTTCTGGTAGCCATGGCCCGCGGCGAGTCGGGCTTTGATCCCGACGCCCGTAGCCACAAGGAATGTCTCGGACTCATGCAGATCAAATGGCCCGGAACCGCCAATGACCTTGGCATCATGCGCCGTGAGGATCTATTCAATCCGGCGGTGAGCATTGATGCGGGCGCCCGTTATTTGTCCTGGCTTCTGGAGGAGTTTGACGGAGACCTGTTCCTGGCCATCGCAGCCTACAATTACGGCCCCAACGCCATCAGTCCCAACCGACGGGTACCATCAGGGGCCAAATGGTATGTGGCCTATATATACAGGCATTTGAAGGCGGTGCTCTCTAAACCCTACGTTAAAGCGCACAGGGAACTCATCATGCGGTTTGAGTCCTTTGATGAAGCTGCCGGTTTTGCCTCCTATCTGGAGGGTTCTGTCCAAGGGCTTGACCTGGAAATACAAGCCAGCAAATATCAGACTTACGACGTCTATTTCACTTACAAAACAACTGAGCAGCGGGATGATTGTCTAAAGAACCTGAAAGAGAAAACCGGCATTAAACCGTCTCGAAAAGGGATATGATTCACAGCATAAATGCATCTATTGCAGTTCAACAATGATAAGCCAGAGATCTTTTGCGTAGAATATCATCCAGCCCACAAGGACAAAAAGACTCAGTCGAAACATTCGAAACACGGCCGCAACAGCCGATAGACCGGCACCCAAAAGGATCATCCCATAGGAACGTTCTTTGACAAGCCGGGGAGCTTTCTGCTTGAAGTCTTCTAATCCCCCTTTCTTTTCTTTTTTCTTGCGTTTTTTAATCTCACCCTCAGGACCATACCCCGGCTCGCCGGGACCCGCTCCCCCAGACGGGTATTGATATCCGGGTTGCTGCTGAGCGGGACCGTATTCCACACCGCTTTCCCCTCTTCCCGGTGAGACCTCCCCATACATATACATTTGTTTCACCGGCTCCGGTGCGTCTTTCGGCGCATAAGGATATGCGAAACGAGATGCGTCCTTTTCCAGTTGCATGGCGTATTCGAGTCCAAAGGTATCTTGCAGACCGGCGGGTTGCTGATGAATGGGAGATATCAGCTCTTCGGGATATCGGTATGCTTTATCATCTTCTTTTTGAATGGCCGGCGGCGGTTTCGGATCCGGTGGCGGCCCCTTATAAACAAATGGTTTTTCCTGCACTACAAGTACGTCCTTGGGCACCTGATGTCTGGGAACATCCCAGCGATGCAGATAAGCACCATAGGTGAAAATGAAAGCACTGATCGGTATTCTGGCGCGATCCGCAGAAGATGGGGGTTGCAATGCCTCTTCGCCTTCACCGGGAGGCACGATTTCACCAAACAGCAACTCCATGGCCGCAAGTTCGTCATCCGCTTCCTTCAGAGTGGCCGCAAAGGGTGAATGGGGGCCAACATTGCGGTACTGAAATTCCGGCCATATTTTGGGACGGTCACCGATAGGGCCAGCATTCACCTGAACGGCCAACAATAAAGCCGCGACTAAAAAGAAGGCTTTAGCCCACTTTCCCATAATTACTCCGATTACTTCATCTGGGTTCCGGCTTTTTGGATAAGGTTTTTTGCAATTTCGGCTTCATCAGCTTTCAATCCCAATTTGAGTGCCTTTTCAAAAGCCGCCGTTGCTTCTGAAAAATCCTGTTCTTCATAAAGCAATAGCCCCATGTGATAGTGGTAAAGGGGGTTATTCGGCATACCTTCTATGGCTTCCCGGAATTTGTTCTTCGCCAGCAAAAGCGATCCCTTTCTCATGTAGATGGCGCCCATTTTATCGGCTATCTCCGGACTGTCAGGCATCAATTCCTGTGCTTTCTTAGCCAGAGAGAGTGCCTGATCCAGGTTCTGATCTTTGAGCGCACGGTCCAAGTTATTCAATACATCCACATACCGATGGGCCGGATCCTTCATGGCTTGCAGCAGTTTCCTGGATTGCTCCAATTCGCTCTTGCCGAGCCCCAGTCTTATGGCCTCTTTCAGCTCTTTGGCCGCCGCTTCAACCTTATTTTGCTCATGGAGTACCAGTCCCAGATGGAAATGAAACAGCGGCTGGGACGGTCTTTGGGAAATCGCCTTTTCAAGGTGGCGCCCCGCCAGAAGCAAAGACCCCCTTTTCAGATAGACCCACCCCAGGGTATCTTCAACATCCGGATTATTGGGGAGAAGCTGTTGGGCCTTCTTGGCCAGTTCAAGGGCTTTATCCAGGTTTTGCCCGCGATCCGCGTAAAGATAGGCGAGATCGTTGGCGGCGGGTGCATAATTCTCATCAATCTTCAGGACCGCTTCATAAGAGGAAATCGCATTGTCCATATCACCCAGCTTTTTGTAGAGATAGGCCATCCGCATGCGGGCCGGAATATTGTTTGGGTCAAGTTCAATAATCCGTTGAAACGCTTTTAACGCCGCACCGTAGTCCTGCCGCGCATCCTGGCGGTTCATATGCAGGTTTGCCAGCAGGACCAGCGGTTCAATGGCATCGGGATGTTGTTTTGAGAGTCCATCCAGGGTCCTTTCCGCTGAGGTGTATTTTTTCTCCGCCAGAAAAACAGCCGCCTTCAATAACCCTATCTGTAATTTCTGGGGCTGTTTTTTCATTTCACGATTGATCAGTGAAATGGCCTTGCTGAACTCCTTTCGGCTCATGTAGATTCCGGTGATACCTTTGAGTGCTTCAAAAGCCGTCGTGTCGTTATCGAGCAATGTCTGAAAGTCTTTGAGCGCCTGATCCAACTTTCCCTGTGCACGATAGACCTGTGCCAGTCTGAGCTCAAAGATCTTGGAATCAGGGTTTTCCTTTATAATATATCGATAGTCGGACTCGGCATCTTCGTACTGTTTTAAAGCGGCATAGATTCTTGCCCGCAATATTCGCCCACGAAGGTTATTGGGTTGGATACCCAAAACCTTATCCACCTCCGTCAAAGCCAAGGACAGCTCATTGGTTCTGAAATAGATATAGGCAAGTGCCAGACGGATTTTGGGGGAAGTGGGGTCCTTTTCAAGGGCCTTTAGGATCTCCGAAAGGCTCATTCGGAAATCCTGATTGTTCAAAAAAGTGAGCCCATAGAAGTAGTCGCCTTCCCCCGATTCGGGATCCAGGTCGCGTGCTTTTAGGAATTCATCCCTCGCTTTATCGGTATCTCCCTTTTTAAGCCACAATAGACCTTTTAGAACATATCCTCTGGCATAGTCCGGGTCTTCCGCAAGAATTTTTTGAACCTGTTTTTGGGCCTGGTCATAATCCCTTTCCGCGATAAGGAACTCCGCAATTTTGGATTTTACAGGGAGCAGTTGGGGCCATTTTTCCGCGATCTTTTCATAGGTCGCCTTCGCTTTCGCATAGTCCTTTAGAAAAATGTAATAGTCGGCCAGGAGGATCAGGCTTTTCTGATCATCCGGGGCCGCCCCAACGGCATGCTTGAAGCTCTCCAACGCCGCCTGATATTCCTTTTCCTTGTGTTGAATGAGCCCCAGTGCCTGATAGAGGCCCTTGTCATGAAGCCCGCTGCTGATTGCTTCCTTTAGCGCCATTTCAGAATCGCTCAAACGGTTTCTTCTGAGATAAAACCGCGCCAACGCGAGATATGCCACGGGGTCTTTTGAAAAGGCTTTTGTGATGGACTGGAGTTCATCGAGGGCAGCATCGTAATTTCCCGTGTTCTCATAGAACCGTGCCAGTAATATCTGGACGGAAATATCCTTTGGCTTTAAAGAGGCGGCTTTTTCCATCATTTTCCTGGCCTGTTCGAGCTGATCCACCATAAGGAGGGCACGGGCAAGGCTGATTTTCACTTCCACATTGTCAGGGTATTTCCCCTCGGCCTTTTCCAGAACAGCCTTTGCCTCAGCGCCTTTGTCCGTATTCACCAACGCATTTCCCAGCATAAGGGTCGTATCGAGATCCGCCTTGCCCTCTTCCGCCAGTTCTTCTAATAGTGGAATCGACCTGTCATAGGCGCCATACTGAAAGTAAAGTCTTGCCAGCAGCAGTTTCGCCTCGCTCATTTGCGGATCGTGGTTGATGGCAAGATTCAGTTCCATTGCCGCCAGTTGCGGCTTGTCGGCCTCAAAATAGATTTTCCCCAAAGCATAATGCGCACCTGCATGAAGGGGATCTTTTTGAAGGGCATTTTTGAATTGAATAACCGCTTCATCGGTTTTATTCTCTTTCTGCGCCTCCAGACCCAGTTGAACAAAGCGATCCGCCTTTTCCTTATCACTCTCAAACACTGAACAACCAAACAACAACAGAAAGGAGAAGAATAATATGATTGTCTTAAAGGCTCTGCTTGCTCTCATCTTTGTCTCCTTCAAAGAACCATAATGTTAGAGTGAATTTTTGGGATTGTTCCCGTTTCTGGGCCCTCGCCGTATTGAACTTCCAATCATGACGCTTAAACATTGGGGTAGTCAGTACCCGATTTCCAGCTTTCGGATATTCTATTCATTCCGGACATGGTACCACAAGGCATTTTTTGGCTTTTGTTTCTTCATTCCCTAACCCGGACAAGCCGGAACCATAAAGGTAAGAACTTTTATAGCTTTGTTTGATTTTGATTTCATAGATTTATACCATGATGACAACCGTTATTTTT
>JANQDY010000141.1 GCA_028278625.1 Thermodesulfobacteriota bacterium | reverse complement strand
TATCGCCGACGAAGGCGGCACGGCCACGGTCACGCTTGAAAACTCAACCGTAAGCGACAATTCCGCCTTTGGGCGCATCTTCTACTTCGACGGCGGCGGAATTTCTAACTTCGGTATCGAAGGCGGCACGGCTACGCTTACGATTCAAAATTCAACCGTAAGCGGCAATTCCGGCCTCGACGACGGCGGCGGGATTCTTAACCTCGCCGACGCCGGTACGGCTACGCTTACGATTCAAAACTCAACGGTAAGTGGTAACTCCGCCGACACCCTCGGCGGCGGGATTTTTAACGTAGCCGCCGTCACCGGCAGCACGGCTACCGTCACGCTTGTGAACTCGACCGTAAGCGGCAATTCTGTCTACATCCTCGGCGGCGGGATCTTCAACTCACCTGGGGACGGCACGGCCACCGTTACGGTGACAAACTCAACCATAAGCGGCAATTCCACCACCGGCATTGGCGGCGGGATCTATAGCGACCCCGGCGGCACCGGTACTGTGACCATCAACCTTCAAAACACGATCCTTGCCGGGAACACAGCTACCGGAGAGGGCCCGGACTGCTGGGGAACGTTTGCCTCTCAGGGGTATAACCTGGTGGGTGATAACAAATACGGCGGCATGGATTGTATCGCAGCACCGAGCGCTGGCGATCAGCTTGGCAACACCGGAACCACAGGTGTCATCGACCCCCAGCTTGCCGTGCTGGGCGACTACGGCGGATCCACTCAAACCCGTATGCTCTGCGAAGCTACGGACTCGGCCCCCCTTGGCTGCAAGGGTATAACCAGTCCGGCTATAGGACAGATACCTTTCGGCACACAGTGCGGCGTTACGGCCCCCTACAACGTCGATCAGCGGGGCATCAGTCGGCCGCAGAGTCGGTTTTGTGACATTGGCGCCGTTGAACGACATGGTGGACCGAGTCCGATTCCTGCCATGAATGAGTTGGGGCTCATGATCCTTGTCGCGCTACTGACAGGCATCGGTTATATGACAATTCGTAGGAGGCGACGTGCTCCCTTTTGACCGGGATCATGATCGTCGGAGAATTGGCAGACCAAGGATTCCTGGGTGATGAAATCGGGTACATGAACTGGCTCGAGGCGGCGAGTTCATCCTTTCATCTGCCACCGGTCTTTATTCCGAGCGCTTTCTCGACAGAATAAAGAACCTTTACCGTGCAATGGAATGAACCGTTTCCAAAGAAAACATTTTCTATGTTGGATGGGAGTCCATGATTTTCTGACACAATCGAACACCGGCCATCCCATCCTTGGTCCAATAATCTGCACCCACTTCCCGTTGCAGCAGTTCATCCACCCGACCGCCAATAATGTAGGCTCGGGGTGCAAGTTCTTGCGGACCGTACTTCCTTAAAAGATTAATGGTTTTTTCCAAATTTCTGTAAGCTGTACTGATCAGGCATGAAATTCCCAGTATGTCAGGCTTGAATTCATGGATTGAAGACAGGAATCGACTGGCCGGCACATCGACACCCAAATCATGCACCGTGAAACCGTATCCTCTTACCAGGACCTTGAAAATGTCTTTGCCCACAAAATGTATGTCTCCCTCCACAGTTCCCAGAACAATGCTTCCCGTGTCACCCGTAACCACCTTATGTTCCAGGAAGGGAAAAACAAGTTGCCCCACTTGAACCATGATCTCCCCGGCCATAATAAGCCCGGAGATGAAGTACTCACCCGCTTCGTAACGGTCACCTACCGCAAGCATTCCCTGGTGGCAATGCTCCAGTATTGTTAACGGCTCAATGCTTTCAGACAGACTTTCGCGAACAAGATTCAACACCGCTTGTTCTTCCAGATCCGCTACCAGGGCACTGAGCCTTCCCATCATATTATCTTTCAGCGTATCATTCGTCATTGTTGTCCCCGTGGCCGTATCGTTCACCAAGTCCTACTGACGCCGTAAATTCGAGTAGGTCTCCACGACAGATGAATCGACCCCAACTGACCGGCCTGTCGTCAAAATCATAGAAAACGTGTTCCAGGTGAAAAGCCGGCTGCATCGGAAGAGTGTTTAGGATCTCCGCTTCATTTTTTGAAAGTACCGCCGACTTAATGGTCAAAGTCCCTCTTTTGAAATTGGATTCCCCTGTCCCAATAAAGAGACCATGAAGTGAAGTGACTTCCAGTTCTGCTTCAACACTTGGAAGTCTTGGATTGTAGATGAGATGTTCCATATGATAGAGAATCGGGTCCCCGTCTCTTTCCAAAACTCTTCGAATGAGAATGGTTCTTTCACCGACAGAAATATCAAGCCTTTTTGCCGTTGCATCATTTGCACGGTTGATCAGTACCTCAAGGATTTTCACCCGGGTTCGTTTCTTGTCTCTGAATAATTCATGAAATTGCTCCAGATTAAAGGTGGCGCCGCCCAAATCCGGCACCTTCACATATGTTCCGCTCCCCTGAGTGGTGGTGACAACACCCTGATCCAAAAGCGCATTGATGGATCGCCTTACCGTCATGGGGCTCAATCCGTGTTTTTTGCACAACTGTGATTCAGACGGTAGGCGGTCGCCCGGACGGTAGACTCCCTTCTCAATCCCTTCTTTCAATATGTTGATAAGTTGCATGTAGGCGGGAACAGGCGCCTTACGATCGATTATTTTTTTCATACCCATACCACGTTCAACTAATTGACTGAAACGGTCATTTATATATATAGCATATCCATATCTCTGGCGTCAATATCGCCCAAACCCTAAAAATTGAACCCAATCAGTTCGAAATTTCAAACCAATTGAGTTTTTCAGCACTCTGATTCCACGAACTATTGGGCAAGAGAAAGCTGTTTATTTCTTTATTTTAGATATTTATCTCAAAACCCACTTTCTCTGCGGGTTTTGTAATTTTTTCTTGACAAAGTTCCCTATATAACTTTAGGATCTGCAAAATTCCCTATATAACTTTCTGTGCTTGTCTGTGCCCACAACCCTCAACATGCAGGCTTGGAGCTTCAGTTTATGACCTCTGTATCGCAAATCATCCAATACATCATCTCAGGCATGACCTCCGGAAGCATTTACGCCATGGTAGGCCTGTGCTGGAGTATCGTGTTTCTGGTGACCGGCATTGTAAATTTCAGCACCGGTGAATTCGTAATGCTGGGTGGCATGTTCACGTGGCTGCTTCTTAGCGCCGGGGTCGCATTGGTACCTGCAGTCCTTGCAGCCATCCTGTTTACCGTTCTTGTGGGGATTCTGCTGGAATGGCTCGTGATCCGACCGGTCCGCTATCCGTCGGAAACCACTTTCATGGTGATTACCATCGCCGCGGCATCCATCCTCAAAGGTATTACGCTGATCGCATGTGGCTCCGAAACACAAGCCATACCTTCTCTGGTCCCTGAAAAGCAGTTCTCTATCCTGGGTGCCGTGATCACCAGCCAAACCCTTTTGGTTCTAGGAGTTTTGGGTGTCGTTGCCGTTCTACTCTCTCTCTTTTTCAATCGAACCCTTCTGGGAAAAGCATTGAGGGCTACTGCCATCAATCCCAACGGGGCCTCTTTGGTGGGAATTCGAATTCGGTATCTCATCGTTTTCTGTTTCGCCCTGGCGGGAGGGCTCGGGGCCGTTGCTGGTATAGTGATCGCCCCCATCACTTTCACCGGATACAATATTGGACTGATGGCTGGTATGAAAGGCCTCGTGGCTGCCATCATGGGCGGGTGGACCATGACCGGCACGGTTTTGGCCGGTCTGGGGCTGGGATTGCTTGAAGGCCTTTTCGGCGGCTTTATTTCACCGGGATGGAAAGACGCCATTGCCTTGCTGGTCATGATCCTTTTTCTGCTGTACCGAACCATTTTCTCATCTGAGGGGGTCAAAAAAGTATGAAAGCGTTAAAAGGATATTTACCCTGGATCATCCTGTTACTGCCGCTTTTTCTGATTCCAACATTTGTCGCCAGTCCATATGTGATCGGAATTATGGTCTTCGTGGCGCTCTATGGCATTCTGGCTTTGGGCATGGGTCTGTTAATGGGGTATGCGGGTTTGTTTTCTCTGGTTAGCCCCACATGGTTCGGCCTTGGTGCTTATGTGGCGGGTATCCTGAGCGCCCGGGGGCTCGCGTCACCACTATTGGCCACGGTGGCGGCCGCCCTTTTTGTGGCCGTGGTCGCCTATATCATCGGTGCGCCCATATTAAAACTGCGGGGGCTGTATCTGGCCTGTGCCACTTTCGGTATTTTGATTATCGCTCAAATTGCTTTCGTTCAGCTGGGCGACCTCACCGGAGGCCATTCCGGACTCTTAGGGATTCCAGCCCTCAAAGTGGCAGGTTTCAAGTTTAAAAAAGACATTCACTATTACTACCTGTCCTGGGCACTGTGTATCGCCTGCCTGATCTTCTGTTTTAACCTTGTGAAGTCCCGTGTGGGCCGAGCCATCATCTCGTCCCACGACAGTGAACCGGCAAGTGCCAGCCTAGGGGTCAACATTCCAAAATATCGGCTTCAGATTTTTGTTTTGACGGCGGTGATGGCCAGTCTCGCAGGCAGCATTTGTTGCTTCTATCTCAGGTTTGTATCACCCGGGATTTTCGGCTTTGACCTGCTGGTGGAAATTATACTGATGTCCGTCATCGGAGGGTTGACAACCATATGGGCGCCGCTTTTGGGCAGTTTCATCATCACATGGCTTCATGAATTGCTCAAGGCGTACCTAGGACGGCTCTTTCCGGTCATGACCGGGGAGGTAACCGCTGTATTTTTCGGTGTTTTCATTATTTTTGTGCTCATCTTTATGCCGCGCGGCCTGGCAGGATGGATCGAACAATTCTATCGTTGGGCCGGTAAACGTTATAGACGACCTCAAACGATAGAATGAGGATAACATGGATTTTGTCTCACATCAGAACGCACCTTCGCCATTACTTTCAGTTAAGGGAATCAGCAAAAAATTTGGGGGCGTCCAGGCGCTTTTTGACGTATCTTTTTCCCTGAAAAGTAAGAGCATCACCAGTATGATCGGACCCAATGGTGCCGGCAAGTCAACGTTCATTAATGTGGCCACGGGGATCTATACTCCGGATACCGGTCGAATATCTTTTGAAAAAAAAGACATCACGGGGCTGCCTGCCCACCAGATTGCCCAACTGGGTATCGGCAGAACATTTCAGCTGGAGGAGCTGTTTCCAAACCTAAGTGTTCTGGAAAACGCCATGGTGGGATGCCATATCAAAAGTAAAAGCGGCATTTTTCCTGTGGGATTGAGACTTCCATCCGCAAAAGCAGAAGAAAAGCGCATCAAAGAAACGGCCATGGAAAACCTTGACATGCTGGGCCTGGCCCACAAAGCCGCAGATCCAATCTCCAAGATTCCTTTGGGAGAGCGGAAGCTGGTGGGAATTGCCAGAGTACTGGGCATGGTGCCTGAATTGCTCATGATGGACGAACCGGTGGGTGGGCTGGCGGCCCATGAGGCTCGAAAGCTGGAAAAGGTCATCCATGCCCTGGTTGAACAAGGGCTGACATTGCTTCTGGTTGAACACAATATGCCCTTTGTCATGAGGATTTCAGAACGTATTGTTGTCCTGGATGGCGGCCGAAAGCTGTTGGAGGGATCCCCAGAAGAAGTGAAATCAGACGAGAAGGTTATCAATGCTTATTTAGGCGAAGAGATATCATGATGGCTAAATCAAAAATACCCCCCAACGTCTTTCCCCCGGCCGTTTCACAGGAAATTGAACTGAGGGTGGAAAACCTCTGCGTTTATTATGGAGAAGCCCAGGCCCTTGATTCCATATCTCTTTCTGCAAAGAAAGGGCAGGTTGTTGCGGTGTTAGGAAGCAACGGTGCAGGAAAAACGACCCTCCTACGAGCTCTTGCGGGGATGATCCAACCAAGGAAGGGAAAAATCCTTCTGAACGGAGAGAGAATCGATGGTCGCTCTCCCAACGAAATCATTCGGAAAGGCATTGCCAGCGTCCCCGAGGGAGGAGAGCTTTTCGGCCCCATGAGTGTGGCCGATAATCTCCTTTTGGGAACCTATTCTCTTTGCCGAAGCGATCGAAAAAAGAAGTTGTCCCAACGCCTGGAAACTGCTTTTCAAACCTTTCCCATACTCCAAAACAGGCTATCTCAGAAAGCCGAAACCCTTTCAGGCGGAGAGCGGCAGATGCTGGCTGTTGCACGCGCACTCATGAGTGACCCCAAATTGGTAGCCCTTGATGAACCTTCCTTAGGGCTCTCCCCCTTGTTGGTCACCGAAATGATGGCGCTCCTGCAGGATATCTGCAGCCAAATGGGGATATCGATCATTCTGGTGGAACAAAACGCAAAAGCAGCGCTCAGAATCGCTGATTTTGCCTACGTGCTTGAAAGGGGCGCCGTGTCATTTGAAGGCGCTGGAGAAGATGTGGCGGCAGACCCATCCATATATACCGCTTACCTTGGCGGTTAAGGGGATTGAAAAGTCTTTTTCACCTGTTTTTTGGCTCAGGGCGACGGAAAGGGGGTATCATCGTTTTTGCAGGCCCTGGAAAGATGATCTCACTGTAAGCATTTGGCAACCCAATTGTTGATCAAAAGGAGGAAAAAATGAAAAAATCATTGTTTCTTACAACCGTCTGTTTTGGACTTCTCCTGCTCTTTGTTGGCAGTGCCTGGAGCGAACCCGCCTCGCCCTATGTTCTGGGTTTCACCCCTGAAATCACAGGAAGACGTGCTGAAATGGGAATCGCAAACAAGCGCGGAGCACTTCTGGCCATTGAAAAAATCAATGGGGCGGGTGGTGTCAACGGCCGGCAGCTGAAGGCGGTCTTTTATGACGGGCAGTCTCAGCCTGTCACATGCGTCAAGAACACCAAACGAATGATCGATGTGGACAAGGCCATCGCATGCATGGGCTATACATCCGTAGGAGGAACCCTGGCTTCGGCTCAGACCGCCAGTGACGGTGAAACCCTTTTGTTCAGCGCGGGACCCGCCATCGTGACCGGTGGTGCCACCAAGGAGTGGCTGTTTACGGTGGTGCCCGATCAAAGGATCGCGTCTGTGCCCGTTCTGCTTCAGAACCTGCTGGATCGCGGATCCAAAAAGATAGCCTACATTTATGTGGATACGGCTTACGGCAAACTGGGTGTGGGCGCTTTTAAGGCGGCCTGCAAAAAGTTGGGAATCGAACCGGCCATTATTGAGGAATATTCGCCCCAAAGCGTAGACGTCAGCACACAGATGGCTCACATCAAGGCCAGTGGCGCCGATGGTCTGCTTATCACGGGCAATCTGGCGGACTCGGTAAAGGTCATCAAGACCGCTCGAGAGTTGGGGCTCAATTTTCCCATTGTATGTGACTACGCCATTGTCAGTCCCGAGTTCATCAAACTGGGAGGAAACCTTGTGGAAGGGATTGTCAGTACATCCCTTAAGGCACTGGTGGCACCAGACCTGCCGGACGACGACATTCAGAAGAAAATCGCCATGGAACTTTACGACGAATACACCAAAAAATACAAAACATTCAATCTTTATCCCGGACATACCTGGGATCAGGTCATGCTGGTGACCGAAGCCCTCAAGAAAGTGGATCCTAAATTGGATCCGGCCGATGAAGACGATCTGATCAAAATTCGGGCACAGTTGAGAGATAACCTCGAAGGGATCAAGGGGTTTGTAGGGCAAAATGGCGTGTTCAACTATTCACCCAGCGACCATATCGGGCTGACCGAGGGCTGTTATACAAAAGTAATCGTGAAAGATGGAAAGTGGCGACTATACGGCAAATAGTCTTTCGCGGACGCCCAACCTGAGATTTTCAAACGAGGAGGAGCATAATCATGGATAGGACAGCAGAAACCCTGGAAACCTGGTGTTCTGCACCCGGAGCCGGCTTCAAAGATGAAAAGGCGGAACAGGCCTACAAAAGGAGAGCGAAACGCGTCGCCGACGTAATCCAACTCAAGGTGCCGGACCGGGTACCCGTCACCCCCAGTTTTGGCATGTTTCCCGCCCTTGACAACGGTTTTACCTGTGAAGAGGTGATGTTTGATTATGAAAAGGCCACCCTGGCGTGGTTGAAAACTCTCGAGGACTTTGAACCGGATCTGTATCGTCCTTCCGCTTACGCCTTTCCCGGCCGTGCGCTGGAGGCGCTGGATTACAGGCTTCTCAAGCTCCCCGGACGCGGTATTGCCAGCAATCATGTATTTCAGTTTGTGGAAAAAGAGTATGTAAAGGCGGAAGAATTCTACGACGCTTTTCTTCAGGATCCTTCTGATTTCATGCTCAGAAAATATCTGCCCCGCGTATGTGGCGCACTTGAGCCTTTTAAGGGCTTCCCCCCCTTCTTCACCTGGTTCGGGTATTACCTGGGGCTCGTGGGTAATGTGGCGGCGCTGGCCATGCCTGAAATGGTCAGCGCCTTGGAAGCCCTTCAAAAAGCCGCGGCTGAAGCTTTAAAATGGTTAACCCATGTTCGTGAAGAGATGCAGACCATCACATCCATGGGGTTCCCTGATTTTCTGGGGGGCCATGCGGCCGCGCCCTTTGACGTTATCGGCGACTGGTTCAGAGGGACTCGTGGTATCATGCTGGATATGTACCGGCATCCTGAAAAGCTCATTGAAACCATGGAAAAACTGGTGCCAATACAGGTCAATATGGGTGCAACTCTTTCCAAACGCATGGGAAAGCCGGTGGTGATGCTCATGCTTCATAAAGGCCTGGACAGCTTCATGAGCAATGAACAGTTCAAAACCTTTTATTGGCCGACCCTTCGAAAGGTCCTGCTGGGTCTTATTGAAGAAGGCCTCGTGCCCATGCCGTTGTTTGAGGGAAGTTATACCTCCCGCCTGGAGATTATTAGCGATATTCCCAAAGGAAAAGCCATCTACTGGTTTGAAGAGGTGGATTTTCACAAAGCCAAGGAAATCCTTGGAGATACGGTCTGCTTCAGGGGAAACGTGCCAGGATCTCTGCTCTACGCCGGCACGCCGGATAAGGTGAAAGATTATGTCAGGGAATTGATTGACGTGGTGGGTAAAGACGGTGGCCTGATGGTGGATTCCGGCATCTGGTTTGATGAAGCAAAACATGAAAACGTAAAGGCCATGGTGGAATTCACGAAAACCTACGGTCGATATTAATTGACCAATAGAAGGATAATAAAACAGGAGACACAAGAAATGTCTGAAGTTCTTTTTGAGCAAATGGTGAACATGAAAGAAAAAGATGCACTTGAAACCACGAAGGCCTTGTTAAAAGAGAAAGAAGACGCCTTGGCCATTCTGGACACCTGTACTCGGGCCATGGAAACCGTGGGTAAACGGTTTGAAGTGGGAGATTATTTTCTTCCGGAGCTGATGATGGCAGGCGAGATGCTGAAACAAATTACGGAATTGGTCAAACCCCGTTTGACAGGTGAAAGGGTTAAAGAGAAAAAAGGTCGCGTGTTGATCGGTACCGTGGAGGGTGATATCCACGATATTGGCAAAGACATGGTGGTGTTTTTACTTGATGTAAACGGTTATGAGGTTTTGGATATCGGCATAGACGCCCCACCTGATAAATTCGTCGATGCAGTAAAGGATTTCAAGCCCCAGGTAGTGGGCATGAGCTGCCTCTTGACCCTGGCCTATGAAGCCATGAAGAATACCGTTGACGCCCTTCGAGAAGCCGGGTTGAGGGATCAGGTGAAAATCATGTTGGGGGGCGGACAGATTTCCGAGGACATCAGGGAGTATTCGGGGGCGGATGCCATTGGAAAAGATGCCATGGCGGGCGTCAACCTTGCCAACCAGTGGATTGGGGGACGACAATAGATTGACCCATTTATGTCAAAGCGCAACAAAAACAGGCATCCATGGAAAATGCATTTCGAACTTCGGCATTGGTTTGAAGGGTTGAAGGATTTAAGAGATGGAAACCAGAATATGCAGCGCCAAAACAGAAGTCATCATCAGCGATAATGGACCGACCACCGTCATCGGAGAACGTATCAATCCGACCGGAAAGAAAAAAATGTCAGCGGCTTTAAAGGCGGGAGATATGGATTTGATTCAAAGCGAAGCCCTGGCTCAAGTCGCATCAGGCGCTCACATTCTTGACATCAATGTGGTAACTCGCGGAGTCGATGAAGTTGAAACTCTGCCTAAGGTTGTTGAGGCTGTTATGAAAGTGGTTGATGTACCGCTCTGCATAGACATCAACAACCCCGCGGCATTAGAAGGAGCATTGCGGGTTTATGAAGGGAAGGCCATCATCAATTCAGTGTCAGGCGAAGAAAAGTCTCTAAAAGAAATTCTGCCAATCGTAAAAAAATACAAAACCGCCGTAATCGGCCTTACCATCGGAGACAAAGGTATCCCCAAATCCAGTGAAGGGCGGTTGGAAATCGCTCACAAAATCGTTATGCATGCCGAGAATATCGGAATACCACGAGAAGATGTGATCATTGACTGTCTGTCACTTTCTTTGGGTTCCGATGATCAGGCGGGGCTGTTGACGCTCGAAACTGTTACCAAGGTCAAAAAGGAACTTGGCGTCAACCAAACATTGGGTGCCAGCAACATATCTTTTGGTTTGCCTGACAGACCATTGATAAACAGGACTTTCCTGGCGCTGGCAATCGGCGCTGGTATTACCTGCCCCACAGTAGACGCTGAAAAGGTGAGTTCAACCATCACAGCCATTGATCTTATTCTCGGACGGGATCGTTTTGCTCAGAGATTTCTTAAAGACTACCGAAAGCGTCAGGAAATCTGGTCGGCTTCAAATTAATAGAAGGAGATTTTCCGTGAATATTGCAACCAATCTGGAACGGACGGCACTCTATTTTCCCGGGAAAGCTGCCGTGATCGAAGATGGACAAGAGATCAGCTACGGGAAATTCGATGATGATGCCAGCAGGGTGGCCAGCGGTTTAAAACGCCTTGGAATGGTGAGGGGCGATACCGTGGCACTGTTCGCCCCCAACTCCTATTATTGGCTCGTTTTCTATTTCGGTGCGTTGAAGGTGGGCGCAAGGGTCGCCACTCCCGCCAGTGCTCTCGGTCGTAATGAGATCTTCAACATCTTTCGGGATGTTCGTCCCAGAGCGGTCTTCACCACCGATGAGCGGTTGGATCAGTTAGAGGGCATGAAAGATGAGACCGGCATTGAATATCTTGTGGCGCCAGGCACCGAAACCAGCATGGTGAGCCTGCTCGACGGAGCTGATGCCGGTTTCAGGGCCGTTTATTGTGACCGGCACGAACCGGCAGTCATTCTATTTACAGGCGGTACCACCGGAATTTCAAAAGGGGTGCCTCTCTCCCACGAAAACCTGCAGACTTCTTATCAAAACGTATCCTTCTCGGAACGTTCTAAACATGAGGACATCTGCCTCTGTTTCCTCCCTTTAAATCATGTGTTCGCCCAGATTCACATCATGGGTGCCACTGTTTATAGCGGCGGTTCCATAGTAATCCAACCAGGATTCGATATGGATCGGGCCCTAGACGTCATTGAACGCCACGGGGTGAGTAAATTCTATTCAGTGCCCACTGTATATATCCGCATGCTTTCCATCAGCAACTTAAAAGAGCGGCTTAAAAGCGTTCGGTACTGTTTTTCGGCAGCAGCCAGCATGGCGGCGGAAGTGGTTCGGGAATGGAAGGGCCGCATGGATCTGGATATTCATGAGGCCTACGGCATGACGGAAAGCGCTTCCATGGTCACCTTCAACCATTATTATCGACACGTGGTAGGGTCCGTGGGAACACCGGCGAATTTGGTGGAGGTGCAAATTCGCGGGCTGGACGGCAGCGTGCTTGGATCGGATGAAGAAGGTGAAATCTGCATCCGCGGACCCAACCTCATGAAAGCCTATCTGAACCGCCCCGACGAAACGGCAATGGGGTTCTGGGATGACTGGTTCCGTTCGGGAGATATGGGGGTTTTTGACGACAGGGGTTATCTCTATATCGTGGATCGCCTAAAAGACCTGATTATCACGGGAGGGGAAAACGTCTATCCCCGTGAAGTGGAGGAGTTGCTCTATACCCGGCCGGAGGTCCAGGAATGCGCCGTTGTGGGCCTCCCGGATCCGGAATATGGAGAACGGGTGGTGGCGGTTGTGGTTCCGAAACCGAAGCAGAACATTGACCCCGATCAACTGAAGGTCTTCTTTAAGGCCAAGCTGGCACCCTATAAGATTCCCAAGGCGTACGTTTCGGTGGGAGAAATGCCCAAGAGCCATGCCGGAAAAATCTTGAAGCGTGATCTGAAGAAGGAATTATTGAAAGGCAAGTAATTTCATGTGTCATTTACTCTCCAATACCTCCTTCAGTTTCTTTGAAATGGCTGCAATCGAAAAAGGCTTTTGGATAAAATCTTGAGCACCTGCGCTCAGAATTTCTCTAATGGGACCATCAATTGAATAACCGCTACAAACGATCACTTTCAGATCCGGTCTGACTTTCATTATAAGAGTGTAAAGACCTCTTCCATCAATATCAGGAAGTTTTATATCAAGCAAAGCAAGGTCAATCTGACCTCTAAAAGCTTCGGAAATATGGATAGCTTCTTTTCCGGTTTTGGCAACCAGAACCCGGTATCCCAACTTCTCCAGGATCGACCGGGTGACTTCAACAACCACATCTTCGTCTTCGATCAGCAAAATGGTTCCGCTTCCCGTAGCAATTTCAGCGTAGGCCTTTTGTGGCATTTCAGCCGCTATCTCAATGGCGGGGAGATATATCCGGACGGTGGTTCCCTTTCCCAATTCAGATTCCAGAAAAATTCTGCCGTCATGGTTCCTGACAATTCCATACACAGCGGCCATCCCCATGCCACGCCCCTGAAACTTGGTGGTGAAAAAGGGCTCAAATATCCCGGTTCTTGTTTCTTCATCCATGCCTTTACCGTTATCTTCGATCATGAGGCAAACATAGGGGCCAGGCTTAACACCGGGATATTGTTGGATGAAATACTCGTCAACGTCCTTATTTTCAGCGGATATACGGATAAAGCCATCATTTTCCATTGACTCATTTGAATTGGTCAATACGGCAGACAGAACCATCTGGATCTGAGTCTGGTCTGCGCTAACATATGAGATTTCTTTCGGGAAGTGCGTTTCTACCCTGACTGTAGGACTGAGGTCATGTTTTAGGATTGGCAGCGTTTCAATCACAAAATCATCCAGCTTCAGATTCTTTGGCTGATATTTTCCCCCTTCCGCATAAGCCAATAACTGGTCAGTCAGACGGGACATTCGATGACCCGCCGCGTTCATTGCAACAAAAGATTGCTTTCTTCTCTCATCTTCATCCAAATCACTTTTAAGAAGCTCAATGTTCCCCATAATTCCCATCAGGGCATTGTTGAATTCATGGGCAACACCGCCCGCCAACGTAGCGATTGCATCCATCTTTCTAGAATGGTGCAGCGCGGCCTCAAGCCGTGATTTGTCGGTAATATCATCCGATATTTCAACAATTCCGGAGATGCCTCCATTTTCGTCAAACACCGGCTCGGCTCTGATGTCCCAAATTGTTCCATTGGATAAATGTTTGGTACCTTTCACCGGCTGTTTCAACTTGAGGATTTTCGCTGCCGGACAGCTTACGCATGGCTTTTTGGGATCATCCCCCCAGAATTCAAAACACTTGTGTCCAATTATTTCTTCAAGGGATTTATTGACCGAAGCAAGCCCCGCCTTGTTTATCCATATTATTTCATGCATCTTATTGACAAATCTTACACTTGTCGTCATTCCGTCAAGTATCGCCTTCTTTTCCGCCTCGCTTTCTTTTAGCTTCCCTTCCACCTGTTTTCGCTCAATGATCTCCTGTTGAAGCTTTTCATTGGATTTTGTCAGTTCGATTGTGCGATCTTTTACCAATTCGTCAAGGTGATCGCGGTGTTTCCTCAATTCAATCTCTGAAGTCAGGCGCTCGGCCATTGTTCCGACCAGTCGGGAAACCGCCAGATAAACATTGAGCAGCTCATTGGGAATCGGCTCGGACATTTTATGGGCCACCAGTATTACATCGGTGACCTCGCCTTTCTGATTGACCGGCAAAAACACTGCTGAGAAGACATCGGGACTATGAATGCGCCTCAACGTGAGAAAACCGCTCTCCAACACCTCGGCAATAGCGTCCTTTGTTTCCGATCCAAGATCCTCCCGGTTGGAGACTTGATCGGAGGAAACCCAATGGTGTTCTGATATTTCACCATCAGGGCCGGGAGTTCCGATAGCAGAAAATGCCGCGCCGAAAAAATTGACCAGGGCTTGCCCCGTCTCACGCCACAAATCCTGTTGGGTCGTAAGACCGGCGAGATACTGGGCTGTTTTGATGAAGGCTTCAAGGTAATCGGGTTTTTCAGTCAAGGGCTCTTTCATCACTCATTTTCCCTGCATGGGTTTGAGATACAGGTTTTCCAAAAAGGTATCATCAAAATCAGGATATTGGGACAAGTTGATCACTTTTGCCTCGTTTCCAAGTTTTTTAAAACGCTCGACCATGATCGGGGACAAAAGCATATCCACGCATCCGGCCAAGGCTGTGTTCCCGCAAAGTTCAACTTGATTTTTTTGAATTGAAGGCAAAAGCCCGATGTCCTGAGCGTTTTCGATGTTTAGGAAACGACCGAAAGCGCCGCCGACGTAAATCCGTCGTAGATTCCCCACACCCGCCTGCGCCATCAAAACCTGGACACCCACGCCGATGGCGGCTTTGGCGCGCTGAAATACGTCCACATCCCTTTTGGTCAGGACCATTCTCCTTTCGTTTCCCGGAAGTGCAAATCCCCCTTTGGGAACTGTCGGCGCAAAACGTCCCAAATCGGTCAGTTCTCCAGACCTCGCCAGAATGGCTATGAGATCCACAATGCCAGAACCACAGAGTCCAAGCGGTTCACTCCCGCCTATGACGGCATAATCAAACGCCCCATCCTGCTGATTTACGCGATAAACGGCCCCCGGAGAAACCGGCAATCCGCAACTGATACCGCTTCCCTCAAAAGCAGGCCCTCCGGCCACAGATGTAACCCACAAAGTTTCTCCATCCCAAAGGGCGATTTCGGAATTGGTGCCAAAATCAATAAAGAGGCTGCCGTCCCCGTTTTCGGTCAGGCATGTCGTTACTACGCCTGCAAGCAAGTCCGAACCAACAAAACCCGCTAGAGGCGGCATCACCTCTATCCGAGCCCTGTGATGGAGGCCCCATGAAGCAATCCAGGGCATCGTATTTTTCGGAAGACAATCAATTGCGTGTCCCCAGTGTCTCGGTTGAAGCAGCAATCCGTGATTCCTTCCCGACAACAATGCCAGCATCGCCGAATTTCCAACCAGAATCAGACGCACCACTTGCTGAAGATTGATGCCTTCCCTCGTGGCGATATCCAACAGCCCCTCGCCGATTGCCTTGACTACCAGTTGACCCAGAGCCTGCGCCTGTTCCCAAGATTCGGAAGCGGCGATCAAACGCGTCATCACATCCGAACCAAAGTCCATCTGAGGATTTAGGCTGTACCGATCTCCCAGGAATTGACCGGTTTCAAGTTCGTACATGGAAAGGTTGATGTGCGTTGTCCCCAGATCCACCGCCGCGCCATAAGCACGTTCCACCTGAAGCGCCAGATCTTTTGGGAAAGAAGGAGGCGTTCGATCCATGCGCCGTTTGGCGCTATCGGGAAGGCTTCTCCAATTTGATTCCGGGGCAGGCGCCAGAATCGCGATCTCAATATCACGTTCAGGCATTATTTGACAGGCCAGCCGGACCCCCTGGTCAAGTTGCGCTTCGCCGAGATGAATCTGTTCATTTTGCGTTGGCTCACCCACTTCCCCCGATCCAATTCGGACACGGCACAGGCCGCAGGCTCCCATCCCTCTGCATCCCGAACGAACCCGAACATCCATCTCATCCAGAATATCACGCAGAGATCGGCCGGGAGCAAAAGGGATTCGACGTTCCCCTTTTCCAATGACAACCTTAAGTTCCGGCATCGAATTATCCTTCCTTGCGTACGGCCGATACCATGGCCCTTATATTTTCCGGTTTCGACTCCAGTGGAACTTCACATCCGGAAGAAAGGATAAAACCCCCGCGATCAGCGAATCGGGCTAACAGCCTGTTCGACTCCTCCGCTAATGCGTCAGGCGTCTCATCGACAAGTGAGAGAGATTTGATGTTTCCGTCGAGACAAGTCCGGGGAATTGCCTTACAGGCGTCCAAGGGATCGACACAGTAGTCAAAATTTGCAATGTCCACCCCGGCTCGGGGATAAAAAGGCAAAATCGACTCGATTGGCCCGGCAATATGAAGCCAGTTGGCTATCGCTCCCGCCCGTTTGAGCACTGCAAACACCCTTTCCAAGCGACGAAAAACAAATTCACGAAAAAACTGGGGCGGAATGACGGCAGGCGAAGAAGACGGATCGAAAACAATGGGCAGGTGCGCTCCCGCCTCGATCTGCGCTATTCCGAACCTAATGACGACCGTTTCGGCAAAGTCCATTAAATCGGCAAATTTTTCGGGCTCATCAATTGCCAGGTAAAGCGTTTTTTCTATGCCCAGCAATTGTGTTGCCAGGGTCATCGGCCCCAATACACAGCCGACCACCAGCGCATCGTCTCCCACTTCTCGCCGTAATTGCCTCGCCGCTTTCAGAAGCTCCGGCATACGCCCGTCCCGATAAGGATTCGGCGCCGAGAGGCCCCTTATTTCTGCATCGCCCGTGAGCGCGTATGAACTGACGATAGGATATTGGTTCGGTCTATAGGTCAGAATGGAGCCTACCGCCTCAGTCTCAACACCCACATCCATCAAGGCAAAGACGGCATCGTAGCCATATCGTTCTAAAGCCTCTATCTGGCAGCGTGCCAGCAAATCGCCATCCTGAACGTAGTCGCCCAAAGCTACCCCAGAAAGAACAGCAGCATGACCGAAAACCTGGGCTATGACCGGCGTCCGATCCGGCGTCTTAAAACCTACGGCAGACTTGATTCGTTCAAGGCTGTTCATCATTGCCTCCCGCGATTTGTTTGAGATAGTCTGCACCGTCGAAAGCGGTCTCGGCTAAAAAATCAACATTCAGGCTCTCGACGGAAGATTGTTTCAGCGCTGCGCCACCCGCCATTATCCCGACTTGCCCAAGCCCCCGCGCGGCCATCTTTTCTTTTAATTCACGGACATGAGGGATTACCGAAGTAATCAAACCGCTGACCCCGATGGCCAGAACCGTTTCCAACTCAGCAGCATCCATCAGCTTTTCAGCAGGACAGTCTTTGCCGCAGTCCACGACCCGGTATCCTTTTGCCGTCAAAACCATTTTGAGTATGTTCTTCCCCAAGTCATGAATATCGCCCTCCAGGGTCCCCAGGACAACGATTCCCTTTGTTTGGGGCAGACGGGCAGTGGACGGATATAGTTCCTTCATAACTCCCATCACCGCCCGACCGGCAAGCATGATCTCCAGCAAATTAAACTGCTCAACGGTGCATTTAGCGTCCAATCGAGTCATCGCTGCCTCCACCCCTTCCACAATTATCCGGTGGCGTTCGATACCCGCACCAAGAAGCGTCTTCGCTGCGGTAATTGCCTGAATCTGATCGCCGTCAATCAATGCGTTTACCAACAAATCCATCGTTGGATTTCCCATCATTTTTCCCTCTTTCAAGAATTCTTATCCGGTGTTTTCCGAACGACTTCGCATAATTTTGCATCCCCACCCAGATTCACTCACAAAGGCGCGTCAAATCCTGGAGCAACGGGACAAAAGCCTTTCTTCACATTTATCACAAATTAGGAACTGTCGTTTAAGTCCACAGGCTTTTCAATGTGGTTTCGCGATTTTTCTCAAGCGGTCTTACGGTTTCAAGCAAAAAGAGCCTTTCGAAGCACTCGTGCCATCAAGTTGTTCCAGCACATCCCCAAGCTTTTCGAAGAACATGATGTTTCAACACGTGCTTGATTATGTGGCTGTTACACCCCTGTTGAACAGCCTCTCTAAGGGTTTCGAGATCGGCCAGTGCGGAACACAGGGTCACAGGCGGATTTTGCCATGAAGGTCGGCACTTTATGGTTTGATGGAGATCCGGATCACTCATTTCAGGCATCATGATATCGGAAATGATGAGCATAATTGAATAATCGGATCCAAGACACTCAGGAGCTTCTTTTCCGGATCCCGCTACAACCGTTTCTCATCCTACACTTTTGAGGTGAGCCGCCAGGATTTTGGCGTTGATGGGATTATCCGCCACTATCAGTATTTTCATCAATATATCCTTGATGGGGCAACTTTTCAACAGAACCTGAAAATACTTTGGCAGTCTGCTGGACAACGTGTCTATTATGCATACTACAAGGTAACCGTTTAGGCAATCCATCTTCCGCGGGCCGCGACATCATGCTAGCCGGACGCGCCGGATACTGGGATACATGCTCAATTCTTCAGGGGGCGGCATGGCAACAACCTGAGCTTTTAGTTGCTGCCATGCCCAACCGTCCATTTTCGCTTCAAGTTTGATGGTCTCGTAAAAAGTCAGAACGCGGTCAAGCCGATATTATGAGCATTTGCTCAAAACGGGTGCGGTACAGGGCGGCCATTTTTTTCACCTCAC
>JANQDY010000136.1 GCA_028278625.1 Thermodesulfobacteriota bacterium | reverse complement strand
CCACCACCGGCGAAAAGGCCGTTGAACTGGCGCGCGCGGAACTCCCTGAACTGATATTACTGGATCTTATGCTTCCCGGAATGGACGGGCTCGAGGTGGCCAAATTCCTGAAACAGACACCTGAGACAAGGAGCATCCCCATCGTGATGCTGACCGCAAAGGGGGAAGAATCGGATGTGGTGACGGGACTGGAATTGGGCGCCGACGACTACGTTACCAAACCATTCAGCCCGAAAATCCTTCTGGCCAGAGTCAAGGCGGTCCTTCGAAGAAAAGGGAGCGAAGTACCCAACCAATCGGAAGTGGTCAAAATCCATGATCTGGTTATCCATCCGGGTCGTCGTGAAGTGCGGGTGAACGACAAAACCGTCAATCTCACCTTTACCGAATTCGGTGTGTTGAGCTTTTTGGTACGAAGACCTGGCTGGGTGTTCACACGTTCCCAGATTGTGGATTCGGTACGCGGGTCCGATTATTTTGTCACCGATCGTTCCGTCGATGTGCAGATCGTCGGTCTTAGAAAGAAGCTGGGCGGCATGGGAAAATACATAGAAACGGTTCGAGGTGTTGGGTATCGATTCAGAGAGGGCTAGGCAATGGCGACAAAGCGGCGTTTGTTCTGGCAGATCTTTCCTTCCTATCTCCTGATAACAATCATCGCTCTGGTGGCGGTGGCATGGTACACCTCAAGCGCTATCAGACATTTTTATATCGCACAGGCCACGACGGATCTCGAAGCACGTGCCCGTCTCTTTGAGAAGCAGATCGAAACGCACTTAAAACCCTTGAATGCCCAGGCCATTGATCTACTTGCCAAGAAAGCGGGCAAGCATTCCGGAACCCGCCTGACGGTCATACTTCCCACCGGTCTGGTGGCCGGCGATTCCGATGAAGACCCTTCGGCCATGGACAACCACGCCGACAGACCCGAATTCCTGGGCGCCTTAAATGAAGAACGGGGAGCATCCTTACGGCACAGCAATACATTGAAAGAGGATTTCATGTATGTGGCCGTTCCGGTTCGGAAAGACGTTTACATCATTGCCGTGGTCCGGGCTTCCATACCCACCAGCGCCATCGACGGCGCGATTCATACCATTCAGAACAAGGTGCTGCTGGCAGGCCTTTTCATGGCCGTTTTTGCCGCCGTCCTAAGCCTTTTCGTGTCCCGCCGCATTACCCGCCCCATCGAGCGGATCAGAAGATGGGCCGAATCCATTGCCGCGGGCGACTTTCTTCCCAAACCGTACGTAAAGTCTTCGGGGGAGATAGAGGGCCTTTATGAATCATTGAGCCGGATGGCCAACGATCTTCGGAGCCAGATAGAACAGGTCAGCAGGCAGCGCAATGAAATGAAGGCCGTATTCTCAAGCATGGTGGAAGGGGTGATTGCCATTGACATGGAAGCCCGGGTCCTGAATATGAACGAAATGGCGGGAGAGTTTTTTGGATGCGATCCCAAAGCGGCCCGGGGCCGGGACATACAGGAAGTGGTCCGAAATACCGCCTTTTACAGGTTTGTGGAAGAGACCCTGAAGGCCCAGGATTCCATTGAAAGGGATATCCCCATAAGCGGCGAAGGACTTCTGAATGGGCACGGTACCCTTCTTCGTGACGAAGCGGACAGCCAGATCGGGGCCCTCGTGGTATTAAACGATGTCACGCGCCTTCGCAAATTGGAGAACATTCGCCGTGATTTCGTCAGCAACGTTTCTCATGAAATCAAAACCCCCATCACCGCCATTAAGGGTTTTGTTGAAACACTCAGGGACGGCGCCGTAAACAACCCCGATGACGCCGCGCGCTTTTTGGGCATCATTGAAAAGCATGTGAGCCGACTGGAGGCCATCATCGAAGATCTGCTCAATCTTTCCAAGATCGAACAAACCTCAGGAAAGGAAGGGCTCTCACTGGTTGAAGGCCGAATGATGGACATTCTTCAAAACGCCCTGCAAGTCTGCCATGTGGCGATTTCGGAAAAGAAAATAGACGTAGATGTTTCCTGTTCCGATGCCATCAGCCTGGAAGTTGACCCCACGCTTCTGGAACAGGCAATCGTGAACCTCCTGGATAATGCCGTAAAATACAGTGATGAAGGCGGCACCATCAACATCACGGCCGAACAGAAGTCGGGCAGAGTGATCATTGCCGTTCAGGATCATGGCATCGGTATCAGCAAAAAACACCTGCCGCGCCTCTTTGAGCGGTTCTACCGGGTGGACAAGGCGAGGAGCAGGCAGTTGGGGGGAACCGGCCTGGGGCTGGCCATTGTCAAACACATCGTCCAGGCCCACGACGGCGAAGTCTCCGTCGAAAGCACGGCTCATGAGGGGAGCACATTCTCAATCCACCTTCCACAAAAGCAGAAGGGCTAAGGGCTCACTCAAACAAGCGCAACCCTCCCCGGATCCAGGCCCAATTCCCTGACCCACTGTCTGATGGCATCGAACAGCAGGCGGTAGTAGGCATCCATGCCGCCCAACCCCCTCCTTCCAAAAAAGTAGTTGATCTCCAGAATTAGAGGAGCCGGATCTTCTTCCAAGAAAGAGAATAAAAAGTCCACGGCGGCCAGATTAATCCCCGTGCGCTCAGCCAGAACCCTGGCCTGAGCACGCCCCTTTTCCTGAAGATCCGGTTTCCAGTCATGGTCAATCCGGGCCCCTTTGCTGATGGTGGTAACAAACTGGCCGGGCCTCACCGGACGTTTCCAGTAGGTCAAAATCCGTTCTCCCAGGATAACCGATCGCAGAACATTGCCGCCGCAGGGCACGAGGTCCTGTGTGATAAACCCTTTGTTTTCGGCACTCTTCCGAAGGGCCAGGATGTCAAGGGCCGATCCAAGGGATGTCTGATCCCTGGCCAAGAAGACCCCTTCGGCTTCGTGGCCCATATTGTCTTTCACGATCATGGGAAATTTGTGGGGCAACCGGCGTCTCTTCATAAGATCCCCGGCCTCCCGCCATCGGAAGGTCTTGGGATGAGGAAGTTCAAGCGTCTCAAAGAGACGGCTCTGACCGACCTTGCCAGGATAGGCGTAACGGATTTCATAGTTGGGAAACATAGGTACATCCGCCTTCAGACCTTCCTGATATACCCGGTTCCACCGTCCCTGGGGCAAAATGGCCGCATCGGCGCTTCGGATCAGTTTTCGATCCTCTTGGCCCAAGGCCCGATCCCCCAGAATAATCTGGTGATCGGCCGCAAAACATGGATGAAAGGAAAGAATCATGGTTATTTGACTTTGCCTCTTTTCGTGACTATAGTTGGACTTTATACGACATACCGAAGGAGCAAGACAATGCCTATTTACGAATTTAGATGTGCCCAATGCGGCGAGATTTTTGAAAAACTGTTTATGAATTCAAAGGAGGACGCCGACATGTCTTGTCCCAAGTGTTCGGCCTATACCGTGGAAAGAGTGGCCAGCGCCATAAATTATGCCGTCGGGGCGGGTCCGGGCGACAATCAGCCCCGGATCTCAGCCAAATCGTGCGGTTCAGGGAACCAGTGCATGACCGTCGATCTGCCGGGCCCTTCAAAATGACGGAAGAAGAAGAGACCGCCCCATTGCCCAAAAAGACCCTTGACGATGATGACCGGTATCACATCACTGAGATTTTTGAGGGGGAAATCGCCGACAGACTCCTTGGCATGGATGCCAAAAGCGGCAATATCAGTTGTGAATTTGCCGGCCACCAGTACCGGAACTGGGTTCTTGAATTCACAAGTTCCCGTTGGGGTCTTAAGATCGTCGATTTTGAGTATGATGAAAACACACGCAGTTTCAACCTGCCAAGAACCGCTGCCATACTGGAAAAACCATAGATATGTTTGATCGGAAGTTTTTGGGAAGAGAGCCGGTTCAAAGGGCCAAATGCCCTTTTTGCGGGCTGCCCGTTGAGAAGCCAAAAGAGCTTCCCACCCGCAAGCCCGGCGAAATGCCCGTGGGGATGTGCTCTTGCGGGGCGGTCTATGCCTGTGACGAAACCGGACACAATCTGGGCGCCGCCCTGATTGAAGCCCTTCTGTTCGGCTGCGACATGGATTGGGACCTGGCATGGGGGCTTGCGGCCGACGAGGATTACCAACAGGAGATCGTGGAGAATTACGATCTCAATTCCCATCTTGTTGTTCCTTCAGGGGCTTACGAAGGCCGAAAAACCTCCGGAGCCCTCTATTTCATAAGACTCCACCAAGAAGTTCAGGAAGTTACCGCCGATGGCGCCAGAGGGCGCCTCAACGCCGCTTCAACCGGCGCCGTTTCAATTGACGCCGATCCAAAGGGAGTTGCCGCCACTCAATCGAAACCCAAACCGAACGCACGGATGTCCAAAAAGGGGGTGGAGGAAAAGGTCAGACAATACCGTTTGGACCCCATCCTTTTGGCGGCCCGAAACGACAAAAGAATCCTAAGATATCTCCAACGGCTGATCTATTCCGGTGACGACCTGTTTCGTCAGAGGGCCGCCGAATTCCTAGGAAGCGCCTGTGCCGTGATAGGGGACCGGGACCCCGGCATCGTCAGCAAACTGCTGCAGTCCCTTTTCTATTCCCTCATCGATACGGCCGCCTTTCCCCTGGGCGCATTTGAAGCCATCGGTGAAATCATCGGCCAACGCCCTGATCTCTTTGGGGGCTATACCTCTCAACTCTACCAGTTCCTGGGTGATGAGAATCGCAGGATTGACGCCCTTAAGGCCCTGGGCAGGATTTCGAAGACCCAAGGCCCCTTCATCCGCCGGCACACCCTCTATTTTTTCGCCTTTCTGGAGGATCCCGACCCTTCGGTCCGTGGATACACCGTATGGCTTCTGGGGAACCTGGGCGCGCACGAGGCCAGAAAAGACATTGAAAAAGCCTTGGGCGATTCCCACGAGATCGCGTTCTATGAGGATGGGGAAATTAAGAGGATGTCCGTGGATGACATCGCCAAAGGGGCCCTTAAAAAACTATGATTGTTTCCTATCTGTTCGCTTCCCCTCTGGGCGACATCCCCTTAAGCGCTCCGGATCTCAATAGGCCTTTCATTCTGGCCCCCCATAAGGCGCATCCCCATCTCACCCTTCTGGACTATTTTGATACGCTCAAGACCTCCCTTCTTGAAGACCGGGGTGAGCTGCTCAATCAGGCTTTCAAAGGAAGTCTTGGATATCCCCTTAAATTGGAGGATGTTCAAGAACTGAGGATTCGCAGCGAAAAGCACGGCGTGCTGTACCATCTGGTCAGCGTGGAAATCGTGACAAAGGGCAGATCCGCGAAATTCACGCTCAGTACGGCCATGACCGAAAACAGCGTAGAATGTATGAGGGGTGAACACGACATCCTTCGTGGGCTGAACCGGGATTTCGGCCATCCCTATCTGCCTGAAATCTTCGGTTTTAGAAATATGAATTGCCGTACGGCCACGGGAAAAACCGTGGAGATGGTCATCCTTGCGTCCCGGTGGTTTCTAGACTACCACGAATGGCACATGGCAACAGACCCAAAAGACAATGTGCAAAAGATCCAAATATGGGATTATGGGAAAGGTCCCTGGTATGCCTCGGACGTTGTGGCATCCGGAATTATCAGAAACTGCGCCAGAATCCTTACCCTCTATTATGACTTCCGGAACTTCATGCAGATAAGCGCCTGGCATCATGCGGCCGGAGATTTCATCGTCAAAATCAATCCCCATGGCAAGCCCCATGTGCGGTTAACCACTGTTCGGCAATATGGCCCGCTGATGCCCGGATTGACCGAAGAAGGCGTCAATCCCGCAATCGCCCTCATTTACTTTTTCCTGGATACAACCGTTAAGATGCGGCTCGATCGGCTGGAAGGCGTTGGTGAAACGGTCTGGCTGGGTGATTTTGCGGTCACAGCCACGGCAAATGGCTTTTTTGAAGCACTTAGGGCCAGGGAATCGGCGAACGACCTCGGGTCCGGACTTTCCGCGGACACGGTTCTCTCCCTGATGAAGTCTTTTGACAGAGAAGAACTGAAGCGGGTTTTTGAGCCGCTTCTGGCCCACTACGCGGAGCACGATTCAAATGACATGGACCTCATAGACGCCCATATTGCCGACCACATCCGTTTTCTGTATCAGACCCTTCGGGAAGGCGTCAACGAGAATTAGTGCCTCACTATCATATTGTTGAGAGCGATTTGAACATATGGCGGTGCATGCACGTGCCCAATGCCAAGGAAAAAAGATAATCAAGCACCCCGGCCTTTGGGAAAGGTTTGCTATGCGGATTCCGTTCCTGCCTTTGCCGGCCACTGAAATCCATCAGGCAACGCCTTGTAGGTCTTAAGTTCCGCTGTCAGCATGTCGTGCAGTTCCTGCATCCGGGAAAGGTTCCCCTGTCTCCGCGATCCCCACGCCAGGTTGGTCATCTCCCCAGGATCGTCGGTCAGGTTGTACATCTCATACTGGAACCTGGTCCCCTTATCAGTGAAGTACACGGCATACATCCAGTCCTCGAAGCGGATGCTGCGGATTTTGCCCGGGATGGTCTTAAAGGTATTTTTCGTCCCCAGGTACTGGTTGAAGAAAAACTGGAAATCCTCTGAGTAGAACATGATGTTGTCGCGGACACGGACGTTCGGGTCCTGCATGACGGGCACAAGAGACTTGCCGCAGATACCCATCTTACTCAGGTCTTCGGGGGAAGCGGCGCCGGTTATTTCCGCGATGGTGGGAACAAGGTCGACCAGGCTGGCGAAGGATGACGTGGTTGTTCCTTTTGGGAAGAGCTTCGGGTTGGAGATGATCAAGGGCACGTTAATGGTCTCCTGGTAACTGGTCAATCCCTTTTGTATCATCTGGTGGGACCAGCTCTGCTCCCCGTGGTCCGCGAAACGGAAAATGACGGTGTCGTCGGTGAGCCCCTTCTCGTCCAGCTTGTCCAGCACGGCCGCGATATGCCTGTCAACCACGGTGTGGAGGTACGCGTAGAAGCGGCAGTATTCGATGCGGTCCTGTGTGGTGGGGCAGGGGTCTGTCTTGTCGGTCAGTTTCTGGAATTGCTTTTGGCCGATAGGTTTCTCTTTCAGGTCATCATTGTAGTTGGAAGGCAGTCCGATTTCCGTGAGCTTTTCATAGTTCGCCTTGTCATAGCCCCATTTGTCCTGATCGGGCCACACGGAAATGTCGTGGGGGTTGCCGAAGGAGCAGACCAGTAGAAATGGCTTATCCGTTTTCGGGTCATAATTGTCCAGATACTGCAAAATGGTCTCGCCGCCGCCTACGGCGGGTGTCATGCGGTTGAACGTGTCCGGCACGCCGCTCACGTAGCGGCGATCGTTGTTGGGCCACCCCCCGGAGATCCAGACGTCACCGCCGGGGTCCAAGGCGCAGTCCGGCGGATTCCATCGATGAGCGCTGTAGTGGTCGGATGCCCACTTGATGTCGTAGCTCGAGAAATTGTCCTGGGACGGGGTGCCTTGCGGGGTGAACAGGTGCATCTTCCCCTTGTAGGCCACCTGGTATCCGGCCTCTTCTGCAAGTTTCAACATGTTCGTAATGTCAGACCTCAAGGGGGGATTCGGCGGGGTGTCTTTGACGCCGTGCACACTGGGATAAACCCCGGTAAGAAAAGTCGCGCGACTGGGGCAGCAGGCGGTTGCGGCCGTAAAATTGTTCGTGAAGGTCACGCCGTGCCGCTGCAGGCGCGCCATGGTGGGCATATGCTCCTCGATCCATCCGGTGGGCCAGTGCTGGGCCTGCCGCTGCTGGTCCGTGATGATCAAGACGATATTATTGCGCTTTTTCTGGGTGGTGTCCAAGGGTGAAGACGTCTTGCCGTCGCCCTTAGGCTTTGCGCTAACGGTTCCCGTGTTGCCCAGCACACCGGAAGCCACAACCCCGGCTGTGACCGCCAAGCCGTCTTTCAGAAATTCGCGCCGCGTCTTATCTTTCATTTGCCTGCACCTTTCTTTGGCGTATTGTTGGTCCTGTTGACTTGAGGCCTGCATCATCGACAAAATCCCGCAATGGGAACCACGCGAAACTTTAAGGCGGATGAATATGATCACTCTACGCAATAATGATGGGTCGGCGCAAGGGTTTTTACTTATGCACCGCAACACCGCTTGTATTTCTTCCCGCTTCCACAGGGGCAGGGCCGGTTTCTGCCAACCTTGCCTTGAACCTTGACATCAGGGGGCCGCCCTCCTGTTCGATCTTCCGCCGGTGTTTCAGAATACGGGTGCTCTCTTTGCCACCTTCCAGCGAGCCTCCGGAACCTTTCGTCCGAGTATTCGAAGAACATCCGGTATGCCGAACACAGATAGTTCGGTGCCTTCCCCGTCTGTCCCGGCAGCCGATCCTTTGGGCACCCCCCCCTGCAAAGGGAAAGCCAGCGGCAGCGGCTGCATTCGTCGGGCAGGTGCGCTTTTCTTCGGCCGAAAACAGATTGTCTTTCGGCGTTCAGCATTTCCGACAGTATCGCGTCTTTCACATTGCCGAGTCGCCACGCGGGATGGACAAAGAAGTCGCAGGAAAAGACATCACCGTTATGCTCCACCACCACATAGGTGCCACACTCATCCAGCAGGGTACATTCAGGTGGAGGGTACCCCATATAAGCGTGAAACAATGATTCAAAAAACCGTACGGACGTGGCAGGCTGAAGGCCCCTAAAATCGCCCATCCACAGATCGAAGAGCCGGCAGAGAAACCGCCCGTACCCTTCGGCGGGGACGGAAAAGCCGAGAACACGGGATGGATCGTCCCTATCCGGTTCCACACAGGGGACGAATTGCATGTGGGACAATCCGAGGTTCTTGTGAAACGCGTAAATCTCGTCCGGAAATTGGACAGAGTAGTCGTTCACGACAATGAGGGCGTTGACGGCCAGGTCGGCGGCGAGCATTCTCTCGGCACTGGCCGTTACTTTTTTCCATGTGCCGGCGCCGCTCCGGGTCCTGCGATAATGGTCATGTACATGTTGTGGTCCGTCCAGGGACAATCCCACGAGCCAGTTGTAGGATCTAAGGAAACGAATCCATTCGGCGTCGATGAGCAGGCCGTTGGTCTGCAGCCCGTTTCCCACGACCTGTCCACGACCGAAGCGTTGCTGAAAAGCAACGCATTTCCGATAGAAGTCGAGCCCCATCAACATGGGTTCTCCCCCCTGCCAGATGAAATTGATCTGGCTCCCGGACTGTTTCATGGCCTGGCCAACCACCGCCTCCAGCACCTCTTGCGACATGCGATGACTTGGGCTCTTTGGAAAAAGCGAGGTCTTTTCCCGGTAGAAGCAATAGGTGCAGGCCATGTTGCAGTCAGGTCCCGCTGGCTTGATCAGAAGGGTCTCCAGCGGTTTTCGCGGTCTTTTCAAAAGAATATCCATGACAGCATATGGACCCTTTTCTCTATCAAAACAAAAACGAACCGGTCTCCTACCACGGAGACGTCTGGAGAACCTCCTGCTCGGTGACCGGATGACTGGAGATCGCGTGATCGATCTTTCCAAGAAACTGCTTTTGGTACGCGGGCAGTCTCCCCTTTGAGGATACGATATTGTTGGCGTGATCTCCCCAGTAAATGGTCTCGAATTACTTATCCCATATCGGCCAGAATTGCCTCGATCACACGCACAATCTTTTCTGTTTTTTGAGGATTCAGGGCATCGGGGTGGGGCGCGGCAAACCGGCCTGAATCGTTGTCGAAATACCGGCCGGACGCTGCCCCGAATTCATCCGCCAGGGCTGCCCGGCAGAGAATTTCCGCGCCGATGCGGAGATCGCGGCCGGCCACGCCAAAGGCCTGTTTGACCATTTTGCTGCCGAGCATCGATGCAGGATTAACCGCGATGATGGCCGGACCGTCATCCTTTTGCGAAAGCGCCATATGGCGGGACCACATGGTAAGCGCCAGTTTGCTTTGGGCATAAGCTTCCATGTCGGACAGCCCGACCCGTCCTACAAGGGCCTTTGGTTCCACGGTCGCCTGGGCGGCGGAGGAAAGATTGATAACCCTTCCGGAAACCCCAAGCAGCGGCAAAAGGCGTTTCGTCAGCAGGTAGGGTGCGATGGCATTGACGACAAACCGTACGTCGATACCGTCACGGGTGACGGGATCGGACGTGGTAAAGACGCCGGCATTATTGATCAGCACATCCAGTTTTTCGTGCTTTTCAGCCACCGCCTCAGCCAGGGCCTCCACATCGGCCATGCGTGACAGATCGGCCACATGGCATTCAACCTGCCCGCCGCCCGCTATGTCTCTGAGCGCTCTTTCCACGTTTTCCAGTTTTGCGGGGCTTCGGCCGTGCAACATGACGTTGTGGCCCATGGAGACCAGCATCCTGGCGGTCTCCAAGCCGATCCCGTCTGTGGCGCCGGTAATAAGAATTGTTTTTCGCATGGTTTGTTCAGCGCGCATTATTTGATCTCCCCTGATGAATCTTCCATCCTTTCCGTTGATTTCGGCAAACATAGGGCCTATATTCGCATTAGTCAAGTAGGCAACCATAAGTCATGTAGTATCAGAAAGTATACTAACGAGGAAAATCAAAGCGTCACGACACATATGAATGTAACAATATGGCTTCTAAACCGGCCCTTTTCCGGGGAGCATTGGAACTATCGGGCCAAAAGGGGTATGACAATGAAAGCACTTATCAAACGGAGTTCATTCGGTTGTGCACTCGTGGCAATGGCTATTTTCGCCGGTCTTCCGGCCTTGGCAAAAGAGAAGAACCAGAAGAAGCCCAATGTGGTATTCATCCTCGCCGACAACGTGGGCTACGGCGACATGGGTCCTTACGGTGGTGGAGAGCTTCGCGGGGCGCCAACGCCGAATATTGATCGACTCGCCAGCGAGGGTCTGCGCTTGACGCAGTTTCTGGTGGAGCCCGCCTGCACACCATCAAGGGCGGCGCTGATGACCGGGCAATACTCGATCCGCAACGGCCTGTCGCTGGTCATCCTGCCAGGTACCACGAACACGCTCCCGGGCAAGGCGTTCACCATGGGGCAGTTGTTCAAGAACGCTGGCTATGCCACGGCCATCTATGGCAAATGGCACTTGGGCATCGCCCCAGAGAGCCTGCCCACGGCCCACGGGTTCGACGAGTTCTACGGCCTGCCGCCCAACCTCACGTGGAACTGTGCCACCTACGCCCGGTCCACAACGCTCACGCATTCGTCTGACAAGTCGCTCAGGGAGCTTCGTAAAGAGGGGCCCCATCTCTGGGAGGCCGCCGGCAATGGACCGTTACGCAAGGTCAAACCGTACACCATGGACGTTCGCCGGGAGATCGACTTTGAACTCACGAGGAAG
>JANQDY010000075.1 GCA_028278625.1 Thermodesulfobacteriota bacterium | reverse complement strand
CTTCCCATCTGTTTGAAATGATTAATAATTTCGAGCGGCCAGCTGAAGATGGGTCGCAATAATTATTTTTCATATCGCTACGCGAAAATCGGTGCTCCAACATCCTTTTGGGAAATGTGGAACCGGCACTTTTCCAACTGGGCACCCCTGAACAGGTTTATGAAAGCTGCCGCATCGCCATAGAAAAGGGGAAGAAGCACAAACGGGGATTCATCCTCGCTCCGGGGTGTGAAATGCCGCCTCGGGCCGCGCCCTATCTTGTGTGGATGATGGCGAAAGCGGTAAATGACTTCGGCTATTACAACTAACCCTCCTGTTTGGGCCTGACCACTAGGGCCCAATCTGCCAGTTTTGTGCGGTGTGGGGTTTTCGGTAGGCGAATACCGGAATCTCGCCCGCACCCTCCAACCGATCATTCATGGGAAACACCGCTATTCTGCCGGTGTTTTAAGCAAAAACCTTTCATAAGGACAATTCTCCTTGACTACCGGATAACCATTCGTCTTATATGGGAATATCGTTGACAGACGGGCTCCTTGTTTAATCGATCATTACAGCACAAGTGGCGTTCAACAATATGGACCATCCAATCATACCTGAGTTTTCCATACCTGTTGAAAAAGAATCCTATGGTGGTGATTTGGAATTTGAAATTTATGACATCAAATCATTCTGGGATATTCGCAGATCGGATATGACCATTCCTCATCGGCACTCCTTCTATCAAATCATTTGGTTAACGCGTGGAAACGGGTACCACTACATAGATTTCAAGGAATACCCTTATAAGAAGAATACACTCTTCTTTATCGCCAAAGAACAGATACATTGCTTTGACAAAAATATACCATTTGGTTATGCAATGCACTTTAATGATTCATTTCTCCAGACAACTCCGGATGATTTGGATATCTATCTGATGTTTAATGTTTTTAATTCTTATGAATGCAAACCCAGTGTCACACCAAACGGGAAAGATCTATCTCAGTTTAAGCTGCTTTTGAATCTAATCCGTGAAGAGTATGAGAAAGGCACCCGGTTCGGACGAAACGCAGTTTTGGGATACCTCATCAATTCATTTCTAATTCTAGCCCAAAGAATCAAAGAACAAATTGATTATGAAGATACATCAAAAAAGCCAAAACACTACGATTTCTTGCGATTTCGTAATATGTTGGAAAAGAAATTTAAAAATAACCTCTCTGTTAAGGAATATTCAAGAAAATTAAATATAAGCCCCAAACGGCTAAATGCCATCTGCCGTGGAAATGCTGGCAAAACGGCATTAGCAATCATAAAAGAAAGAACGATTCTGGAAGCAAAGAGATTCATATTCCACAGTGAGTTAAACATACAACAGATTTCTTTTCACCTGGGATACGAAGACCCCTACTATTTTAGCAGAATGTTTAAGAAAAAGACGGGCCTATCGCCAACTGAATTTCGTGAAAGATCGAGAAATAACCCAACGCAGTTTGAATAAAACAGAACAATCAAGCGCCATTTGGACAAAAATCCGTGCCGCCAATGGAATTCATTTGCAGATATTCCCTTCCTGGGAACCGACATAATACCAGGGAGTTCCAGCAGTCGATACGGCGCCATCTCAAAAGACCGCTTTTTGCTGAACCGCCTATTGGTGCTGAAAATAAAGCATTCTGCTTACCGCCTGGGGGAATGAGCGGACGATCTCGTCAAACCCTGAGTCTTTCAATCGATGGCGTTTCTCTTGAAACCCGTCCAAGGGCGTCTTCGAAAGGAGCAGCATGATTTGTTCCCGGCCGGGCCGGTCATCCAGACGGAACCATTGGTCTTGGCCCGGCACTGAATAGGGCCGGGTCGCTTCGGCCCTGAAGGGAAATCGATCCTTTTCTCCGGGGAACAGGAGGATGGCATGCCCTCTTGAATCGAGCCCCAGGACATAGACGTAACCTTCTTGTTCCACCTCGAATATGACTTTGAACATGTCACCCGAATGAAGGACCCCGTCTTCCTTTATGACCACCTCCCGGTAGACCGAATCCTTCCCTCTCGTAACCGCTCCGGTGGAGACCCTTCCCACAATATCAAGCCTCAAAAAGGCCAACTGATTGCCGGTTTTGTGATCGGGGGCGTGCCAGAGGAGGGTGCTCAATAATACCAGTACCAGTGCAACGGATGCCGCGGCCATGGCGGGCAGGGGTCTGAAAGGGGAAGTCCATGAAAAGAGGCGCCTTTTCCGAACAATACCGGGCTTGGACCGTACAAGGTTCCCGGCTTTTTTGAGCGTTGATTTGGGCACCGAAACCTGTTGCCCTGTATTAAAAGCGTTCATGCCGCCTGAAAGGGCCGTGAGATATGCCAGGCAGTTATCACACGAAGCCAGGTGTCTCTCAATATTTTCCGCCTCCTCTTCTTTCAGATTGTGATCATGGTAGGCCGCCAGGATCTCATCCTCGGGGCAGGAATCGGAGCCGGCGCCGGCCCGCTTCATCCAGGAACACCACTTTCGGCTCATCATCTGCAAATGACGTTCGTTATCTCTTTCCATCATCTCATTCACCGTTTTGATGTTTTCACTTTCTGGTTTTGGCTAGCGTTCGTCCATGATTCTTTTCATTTTGAGGGTCACCCGGCGTTTCAACTGATAGACATTGTTTTCGGTGATGTGCAGTATTTTGGCAATTTCAGCTACGGGGAGTTCCTGATCATAGCAGAGCTTTAAGAAAAGCTGCTCTCTGGGATTAAGCGCCTCTTTTATCTTCTCAAAAACGATGTTCTCCTCCTTCATCTCCACCATTTTGTCCGGCAGCGGCCCTCCGTCCGGTATTGAAGCCCAGACATGATTGTTTGCGGGCGGCCCGGGATCCTCCTTTTTCACATGGTCGATGGTCATTCGGACCGCCACGGTATAGAGCCAGGTTGAAAATTTGCACCTCCACCGAAACTGGCGAAGTTTTTTGCAGCGGGATTCCATCAAGGAGAGGAGCACCCTCTGAAAAAGGTCTTCCGAGACCTGGTCCTTGGAGACAAATGAATATTTTTCAAGGGTTCCGGTGATGGCATGGAAAATGAGGCCGGCATACCTTTCGAGAAAGGTATCCCATGCGGCCTTGTCCCCTTTCAAGCAGTGGGCCAGGAGTCTCTTTTCATCTGCGAATTTGGATTTTTCGGTACGTGGCTGCACAGTCGATTCGTTCTTGGTCACGACTCCATTATGAACGTCCTTCCCCTTCCATCCTCCATATTGCCTGATAAGCGAACCGTTCCCTATCAATGTCTAATTGCTGGACTTTTCGACGGCTTCCAGTCTTTCGGACAATTCCGCAATCAACGCCCGCTGCTCTTGAACGGTTTTCTGCTGCTCCTGGACCACCTTCGTCAAAACGGCAACCACATCCATGGAACTCATCCCTTTCCTGTCTTCGGTCGCCAAGAGCGGGGGCGCCTCTTCAGCGATAAACCCCACATGTTTCTCATTCCTCTCGATTTTGTAGGCGAATTCCACGGGCCTAAGCTGTACCAGCGCATCCGCAGCCTCTTTGGCGGTCAACTCCCGAATATCCGTCTTATAGTTCCGGCTGGAGGCGTTTGTCCACACGCCACCTGCGGAAACGTACGCGCCGCTACCCATCTCCAAGGGGTGGGAAGGAGTGGTGGTCCGAATGCCCACAAACCCTGAGCCGCCGGGATTCAGAATGAGATCCATGTAAGCGATACCTTCCTGCAAGGCAAATATTTCGGCATACTCATGGGTTGCCCCGACATTCCATCCGAAATAGATATTCTTGGGATTTTCGGGGGCCTTATCCGTTATGACGATTCCCCTGTTCAACGGATCCTGGCCCAGAACAAAGGGGGCATCGCCCCAGGGACCGGCGCCGTTGGTCAACAACACGCCGTCCGCGGCAACGTCTCCCCTGTCATTGACAATGAACACTTCCTCGGCATCCTGGTTTAAGACCGCAAAACTCTCTTCCGGTTCATCGGCCCAAACCAGTGAAAAGCATGCGGATAAAAGAACCATCAGCAATCCGAAGCAGGATGCAAAAGAAAGCGTGGCCAACAGGCCGATACAGATTGTTCTACGCATAAAACACCTCCCCAACTATTGTTGAAAATGCAGTATGACTTTTCGGGTTTTGAGCGATCCGGCACTCACCAGCAACGAACCGTGAATAACGGTATTGGAAACCTGTGTCTCAAAGGAAGCATCCCATCCGCCCTGAAGGATGATCACTTTTTTCATATCCAACACCGGGCTCTCGAAGAAATCCCCCGCAACCACATAAACGGTTGCCCCCGATTGCGCGAAATCCATGGCCCCCTGAATGGTTGAATAGCATGGTTCATTGCCACCGCACACGCCGTCAGGGGATACGTAAACTTCAGGCATATCCTCCGTATAAAACGTCTTATCGTCGCCAAAAGAAGATCCCAGACTGTTTTCGGCGGTCAGTCGATAATGGTAAGTGGTGTACGGTGTGAGTTCCTTTAAGACGGCGGAGACGGACACCGGATCCGTTCCGGATCCTGCGCCCGTCACGATGGTAGTGAATCCGTATGAAGCGGTTTCTCCGTATTCAAAATAATAGGTCGTATCCTCACCGTTTGGATTAACGGACCCGTTCAGGGTCGCTTCACCGGCTGAGATTGAAGTGGCTGAACCGGTGGTCACCGAAGGCGCCAACCCATCGGTGGTAAAACTTTGGTCTGGGCCGAAAACCTCTCCCACGGAATTCTCCGCCACCAGCCTGAAATGGTAGGTCTTGTTCAGTTCCAGTCCGTCGATATTGGCGTTTACCCGCACGGTGGCTGTTCCGGAACCGGCATCTGAAACGGGTGTGGTCGATCCGTAATCCGTTGTCCTGCCGTACTGGAAGTAATAGGTGGTGCTGGCACCGTTGGGATTCACGGTTCCGTTCAGCCGGGCCGAATCAGTGGTCACGGCATCCGCCGGTTCAGTTGTAACGGTGGGTTTGTCGGCACCGCTTAAAAAGGTCCGGTCTTCACCATAGACCGTGCCACCGCTATTTGCGGCCACGAGCCGGTAATGGTAACGGGTACTCATTTCGAGGTCTTTAACACCCATGCTCACAAAAACTGGAGAAAGCCCGGAACCGGCGTTCATGCTCTCCGAAATCAAGCCATAATCCTCGGAAGGCCCATACTCGAAATAGTACCAGCTGCTTCCGCCATTGGGATTCACGGTTCCGTTCAGAGTGGCAGAGCCAGTGGCTATTTGGGTTGCCGGGTCGGTTTGCGCCGTTGGAAGGGCCGGTGCTTTGAAAAACTCGTAGGCCCCCATATTATACCCCGAGCCCTGCGGACGGACATTCCCATCTATGTCCGTATCGGGGGCGCCATTGGGTGTTCCGGCGTCTATGCAAGGAGACCCCGCCGTTAATTGATAGAAACCGTTGGCCGCAAAGAGGGGATCTGAATTAATATTCCCCAAGCCTTCAAAGCCGCCTTTGACATCAGAATAGGTGATATCGGGATTACCGTCGATTTCTCCCGGGCTATTCCCCCAAAAGATGGTATTTACGATTTTCGTGGCAGGGCCGCAAACGATACCTCCGCCGGTTGTTCCAGGCGATGACCAACCCGGTTCCTGAATATTTCCGGAAACAGTACAGTTCGTAATGCTTGAAGCAGAATCCCCACCGGTATATATTCCGCCGCCATATCCGTCCATTCCCTTACCGCTTTCGGCAGTATTGGCAGCGATAATGCAATTAACAATTTTCGGAGATGATGGAGATGCACAGAAAATTCCACCGCCTGTGCCGGGCATGTCGGTTAACCCAGCAATATTTTTATAAATGATACATCTTGAAATGGTAGGTGAGGAATCACTAATATAAATGCCGCCTCCACGATAGGCACCGTTGTTAATAATCCGGCAGTTTGTAATGGTGGGAGAGGAGGAAGAACCGCAGAAAACGCCTCCGCCGACATAATATCCCAATCCTGGACCTGCCCTGTTATCACTGATTATGCATTCAATAATCCTGGGTGATGCGCCAGAACTGCAATACACGCCGCCACCATTGCCATTTATGTCATTACCCACGATTTTGCAATTGATGATGGAAGGTGAGGCTGAGGAACAGTAAATTCCTCCTCCGCTTGTGACATGCCCTCCTCCGGTCACAGTAAATCCGGAAATCACCGAATCAGCTTTTTCACCGGTCGCGAAGTAAAATCCTCTTCCTTCCCGTTCACAATCAATGATAGACGCATCGGGACCGTTTTCCGATCGAACCGTGATCGCCTTTCCTTTGAAATCGATGTCTTTGTTCCCCGCCCCCTTGTAGGTTCCATCTGCCACAAGAACGGTATCACCGTCATTTGCCGCATCGATGCCAGCCTGAATGGTGGGTTGGTCATGGGGAACCCTGATGGTGGCGCCAAAGGCAAATGCCGGGATCAAAAACAGGCACAATGTGAAAATGATTGAGACGGACCCTCTGGCAAACATCCGTTTAACCTTCATCAAGAAACCTCCCGGACTCTCTCGTTGCCGATGCTAAAACATGCCGCCGACATTGCGATTGCCTGAACAACTGGATCAATAAGCCGTTTTGAGTTCCTTCTTCTTTGAAACAACATCCACGATCCTGATCATAACATACAGCACGACGACCGTCACAAGGTAGAGGGATACTTTTATGATATCGCGAAGTTTTTCCATTTTGGGCTTCACCTCTCATGCCGCTTTAATACATATGACGCCCATCCTCTCGATTTCTTACGGCTCAGGTACAATTCAATCACATTTTTTTGAGAAGCGGCCCTCACATCCATCGGTCCGGCAAGTTCAAAGTCGCGATTCAATGGGCGGCTCCAGTCTTTCGGACAATTCCGCAATCACCGCCCGCTGCTATTGAACGGTTTTCTGCTGCTCCTGGACAACCTTCGTCAAAACGGCAACCACATCCATGGAACTCATCCCTTTCCTGTCTTCGGTCGCCAAAAGCGGGGACGCCTCTTCGGCAATGAGCCCCACATGTTTCTCATCTCTCTCGATTTTGCAGGCGAATTCCACTTCATCGGCCCAAACCAGGGAAAAGCATGCGGATAGAAGAACCAGCAGCAGGCCGATGCAGGATGCAAAAGAAAGTGCGGCCAACAGGCTGATACAAACCGTTTTGCGCATAAAACACCTCCCCAACTATTGATTTAAATGCAGTATCACTTTTCGGGTTTTGAGGGATCCGGCACTCACCAGCAAGGAACCGTGAATGACGGTATTGGAAACCTGTGTCGCAAAAGAGCTATCCCATCCGCCCTGAAGGATGATCCCTTTTTTCATATCCAACACCGGGCTCTCAAAAAAATCCGCGGCAACCACATAAACGGTTGCCCCCGATTGCGCGAAATCCATGGCCCCCTGAATGGTCAAATAGCATGGTTCATTCCCGCCGCACACGCCGTCGGGGGATACGTAAACTTCAGGCATATCCTCCGTATAAAAGGTCCTGTCGTCGCCAAAAGAAGATCCCAGACTGTTTTCGGCAGTCAATCGATAGTGGTATGTGGTGTACGGTGTGAGACCTCTCAAAAGGGCGGAGACCGACACCGGATCTTTTCCGGCTCCCACGCCCGTCACGATGGTAGAGGACCCGTAGGAACTGGTTTCCCCATACTCGAAATAATAGGTCGTATCCGCACCATTCGGATTGACGGATCCGATCAGGGTCGCTTCACCGGCTGAGATTGAAGTGGCTGAACCGGTGGTGACCAAAGGCGCCATAGCATCGGTGGTAAAGCTTTGGTCTGCACCCAAAACCACTCCCACTGAATTCTCCGCCACCAGCCTGAAATGGTAGGTCCTGTTCAGTTCCAGGCCGTCAATATTCGCGTTTGCCGGCACGGTGGCTGTTCCGGACCCTGCTTCTGAAACGGGTGTGGTCGTTCCGTAATCCGTTGTCCTGCCGTACTGGAAGTAATAGGCGGTGCTGGCGCCGTTGGGATTCACGGTGCCGTTCAACCTTGCCGAATCAGTGCTTACGGCATCCGCCGGTTCCGTTGTAACGCCGGGTTTGTCGGCACCGCTCAGAAAGGTCCGGTCTTCGCCATGTACCGTTCCGGCATTATTCCCGGCCACGATCCGGTAATGGTAACGGGTGCTCAATTCAGGCATTTCCACATGGATGCTCACGGACACCGGCTCCGTTCCGGAACCGGCGTTCATGCTCCCTGAGATGGATCCGTAACCCTCGGAAGTCCCGTACTCGAAATAATACCAGGTGCTGCCGCCGTTGGGATTCACAATACCGTTCAGTGTGGCCGTACCGGTGGCTATTTTGGTTGCCGGGCCGGTTTCGGCCGCCGGGGCCGCGGGAGAGGGAAAAAACTCATATGCTCCCATATCATATCCCGACCCCTGGGGTCGGACATTCCCATCGATATCCGTGCCGGGGGCGCCGTTGGGTGTGCCGGCATCTATGCAGGGAGATCCTGCTGTCAGTTGATAGAAGCCGTTGGTCGCAAAGAGAGGGTCTGAATCGATATTGCCCAACCCTTCAAAACCGCCTTTAATGTCGCAGTATTGTAAGCGATCACGGGGTAAATTACCCGTGTGATATCCAAGCCAGGTCTGGCTTCTGTTCTTTGAAATAGGCTCGCATAGCATCAACCAAGACCGGAA
>JANQDY010000068.1 GCA_028278625.1 Thermodesulfobacteriota bacterium | reverse complement strand
GCATCGGGGTGAATCGTGTCCTGTTTCCAGGTAAGGGGCATCGGGAGGATCTGGGCCTGGCGCGTTGCGTACCGCATCCACTTCTGAACTGGAGATTTGTGATTAAGACCAAAAGAGTCGGGAGGAAAAATCATGGGTTTTAAGAAATTGGGCCTAAAAGCAAAGATCATTTTGGGAAGTTGTATCACTCTGATTTTGATGGTGGTGCTCGGTTATATCAGCATCAACAGTCTTAATTCTTTGATAGAGACAAACAAGTGGGTGGAACATACCAACGAGGTCATCGGGACCGCCAACCGGATTGTCTCCTCCGCGGTGGATATGGAGACGGGCATGCGGGGATACCTCCTGGCCGGCAAGGAGGATTTTCTGAATCCCTATAAGGCGGGCCAGAAGGAGTTCAACCAATTGGTGGCGTCCCTTCAAAAGACTGTTGATGACAACCCGGCCCAGGTAAAGCTCCTTGGGGAGGCCAAAACCACCATTGATGAGTGGCAGAAAAACCTAACAGAGCCCGCCATTGCCCTTCGGCGAGAGATCGGTGACGCGGAAACCATGGATGATATGGCGGACCTGGTGGGAGAAGCAAAGGGGAAGGTGTACTTCGACAAATTCAGGGATCAAATTGGTACCTTTATCGGGAGGGAAGAGAAACTGATGGCCCAGCGGCAGGAGGCCGCCAAGAAGGCCGCCGCGGAAAACGAAACCCTGAGCCAACTGATTACCGATACCGCCAAATGGGTGGATCATACATTTCATGTCTTGGAGGTTGCGGATCGGATTGTCTCCTCCGCGGTGGATATGGAGACGGGCATGCGGGGCTACCTCCTGGCTGGCAAGGAAGATTTCCTGGGTCCCTATAAATCGGGCCAGAAAAACTTCAACCAACTGGTGGCGTCCCTTCAAAAGAGCGTTGGTGACAACCCGGCCCAGGTGAAGCTCCTCGGGGAAGCCAAAACCACCATTGATCAGTGGCAGAAACGCGTAACGGAGCCCGCCATTGCGCTTCGGAGAGAGATAGGCGACGCGGAAACCATGGATGATATGGCGGATCTCGTGGGAACGGCAAGGGGGAAGGTGTACTTCGACAAATTCAGGGATCAAATTGGTACCTTTATCGGGAGGGAAGAGAACTTGATGGCCCAGCGGCAGGAGGACGCCAAAAAGGCCGCCGCTGAAGACGAGGTGCAAAGCCGGCTGATCTCCAATACGGTCGAACAGGTTGATCACACCTATCATGTAATGGAGGCCGCCAACCGGATTGTCTCCTCCGCGGTTGAAATGCAGACGGGCTTGCGGGGATACCTCCTGGCCGGCAAGGAAGAATTCCTGGATCCCTATAAATCGGGTCAGAAAAGCCTCAATGACCTGGTGCCGTTCCTTCGAAAGACCGTTAGTGACAACCCTGCCCAGGTAAAACTCCTCGGGGAAGCCAAAACCACCATCGATCAATGGCAGAAAAACGTAACGGAGCCCGCCATTGCACTTAGGAGAAAGATCGGTGATGCAAGAACCATGGATGATATGGCTAGACTTGTTGGACAGGCCAGGGGGAAGGTATATTTCGAAAGATTCCGTTCTCAAATGGCCACTTTCATTGAGCGGGAAAAGAAACTGATGGTGGAACGGCAGGAGGCTGCCGAGAAAGCCACCATTGAGAATGAGGCGCAAAACAAGGTGATTTCGGATACCGCAAAATGGGTGGACCATACTTATCAGGTCATGGTGACCGCCAACCGGATTGTCTCCTCCGCGGTGGATATGGAGACGGGCCTGCGAGGGTACCTCCTTGCGGGCAACGAAGAATTTCTGGAACCCTACAAGTCCAGCCAGGAAGAGTTCAATGAACTGATGGCATCTCTTCAAAAGAGCGTCCATGACAGCCCGTCCCAGGTAAAGCTCCTTGGTGAAGCCAACGCCACCATGGATGAGTGGCAGAAAGAGGTTACCGAACCTGCCATTCGCCTTCGTAGGGAAGTTCAGCAGGGAACAGGGGCTACCATGAATGACGTGGTACAACAGGAGAAAGAAGGCAAGGGAAGAGCATACTTTGACAAATTCCGCTCGCAGATGGCGCGTTTCCTCGAGAGAGAAAAGAAACTGATGGCGGAACGGCAGGAGGCCCTCAAGCAAGCGACCGCCGCAGTGGGTGTCAAGAGAAACCTGATCGCCGGTACCGCAACGCGGGTGGAGCATATCTACCAGGTGATCGCCGTCGCCAACCGGATTGTGTCCTCCGCGGTTGACATGGAGACGGGCATGCGGGGGTATCTCCTTGCGGGGAAAGAGGAATTCCTGGAGCCCTACAAGTCGGCACAGAAGGAGTTCGACCAGCTGGTGACGTCCCTTCTAAAGAGCGTTAGTGACAATCCGTCCCAGGTGAAGCTCCTTGGGGAGGCCAAAACCACTATCGATGAGTGGCAGAAGAATGTAACGGAACCTACCATTGCACTTCGCCGGCAGATCGGCGACGCAAAAGCCATGAACGACATGGCCAAACTGGTGGGACAGGCCGAGGAGAAGCGATACTTTGACAAATTCCGCTCTCAGATGGCCACCTTCCTGGAGAGGGAAGAGAAACTGATGGCCCAGCGGCAGGAGGCCGCCGAAAAAGCGACCGCTTCAGCGGGTGAGAGGAGAAAGCTGATTTCAGAAACCGCCCGAATGGTGGACCATACTTACAAGGTTATCTTTGAAGCGAGAAGTGTTGCGGCCACGGCGGTGGATATGGTGACGGGCCTGCGGGGGTATCTTCTTGCGGGCGAAGAAGAATTTCTGGAGCCCTACACGTCGGGACAGAAAGCGTTCAATGAACTGGTGGCATCCCTTAAAAAGACCGTTGGTGATAATCCGTCCCAGGTGAAGCTCCTTGAGGAAATCAAGGACACCATCGATGAGTGGCAAACAAACGTTGCAGAGCACAATCTTGCACTTCGCAGAAAGATCGGTGATTCAAAAACCATGAACGACATGGCCAAACTGGTGGGACAGGCAAAGGGGAAGATGTATTTTGACAAATTCCGCTCTCAGATGGCGACATTTTCCGAGCGGGAAGAGAAACTGCTGGCAAAACGGGAGAAGGCCGCAAAAGAAGCGACCGCGGCTGCGGCCGTCAAAAGAAAGCTGATCTCCGATACCGCCGGATGGGTGGAGCATACCCACGAAATCATCGCCGAAGCAAACCACATACTGGCCACGGCGGTGGATATGGAGACGGGCATGCGGGGGTATCTCCTTGCGGGAAAAGAGGAATTCCTGAAGCCCTATTCGGAGGGTGTGAAAGAGTTCAACGAACATGTGGCAACGCTCCAAAAGACCGTTCGCGACAATCCGTCCCAGGTGAAGCTCCTTGGGGAGGCCAAAACCACCATTGATGAGTGGCAGAAGAATGTAACGGAACCCACTATTGCACTTCGCCGGCAGATCGGTGATTCAAAAACCATGAACGACATGGCCAAGCTGGTGGGACAGGCCAAGGGGAAGGTCTACTTCGACAAATTCAGAGATCAGATGACCACCTTCATGGGCAGGGAACAGGCACTTCTGGAGAAACGGCAGGCCGAAGCCGTTGCCACCGCCGACAGGGCCTCATACATGATCATCGGCGGCATCATCGTTGCCATCCTGCTTGCGCTGGCGGTCTCCTTTCTATTGGCAAGTTCCATCACCCGTCCGTTCAAGGAGATATTCCAGGGGTTGAAGTCCTTCAGTACCAATGAACTGATGGGGGTCAAGGAAAGATTCATACAGGTGATTAACGGCTTGAGGGACGGCGCCGATAGGGTTGCGGGCGCGAGCCAGCAGATCGCCGAAGGTGCCAGCGAACAGGCGGCCAGCCTGGAAGAGACCTCCTCCTCCCTTGAGGAAATCGCAAGCATGACCAAGACCAACGCCAGCAACGCAAACCAGGCGGACGATCTCATGGTAGAGGCCAACGGGATCGTGGGCCAGGCCGGCGATTCCATGAATGATTTGACATCTTCCATGGAAGAGATCAGCAAGGCGAGCGAGGAGACATCCAAGATTGTGAAGACCATCGATGAGATTGCCTTCCAGACCAATCTCCTGGCCTTAAATGCTGCGGTCGAGGCGGCCCGGGCCGGCGAGGCGGGTGCGGGCTTTGCGGTGGTGGCCGATGAGGTAAGGAACCTGGCTCTGAGGGCCGCCGAAGCGGCGAAAAACACCGCAGGACTCATCGACGGCACCATTCAGAAGGTCAACAGGGGTTCGGATCTGGTCACAAAGACCGGCACCAATTTCAGTGCGGTGGCGGAGAGCGCTTCCAGGGTGGGAGAAATTGTGAGTGAGATTTCCACTGCTTCCAATGAACAGTCTCAGGGCCTGGAACAGGTCAATACGGCCGTGGCCGAGATGGACAAGGTCGTTCAGACCAATGCGGCGGGAACCGAGGAACTCTCCTCCCAATCCGAAGAATTGAAGAGGATGGTGGGGATCCTGCTGGAAATCGTAGAAGGCCAGAAAGCAACTGAAACGGAGCAGGTGGATACCAACGATCGGTTTGACATGGCGGCGGATATGGGCAAAACCGGAAACCGCAAACCGGCTGCCCTGCCGTCTCCTGCAAAGACAGCGGAAAAGGGCCATGAAAAGGCAGGAACTCCCGAAGAGATCATTCCCTTTGATGACGGCGATTTAAAAGATTTCTAACCCGGTTTCATGATAGGCAAGGGGGGTGAAGGTTTGACGCATCACTAATCGGAGTTCCACTCCCCCGGAAACGGCGGTGGCGGTTCATTGCCGGGGATCTCCAGCAGTTGGATGAGTTCTTCCCTGGTAAAGCTCTTCATCAGGCCCGGGTCGCTTTCTTTGACCACGCTGTCCATGAGATTCCGTTTTTTTGCGATCATGGCGGCGATCTTCTCTTCAAGGGTCCCTTCGGTCACCAGTTTAAAGACCTGAACGCCCCTTTTCTGCCCGATGCGGTGAACCCGGTCCGTGGCCTGATCTTCTTTTGCGGCGTTCCACCATCGGTCATAGTGAATCACCACCGAGGCCGCCACCAGATCGATGCCCACGCCGCCTGCCTTGAGACTCCCCACGAAAACACGGCATTGGGGATCTTCATTGAACCGTTGAATGACGCTTTCACGGTTGGCTGTCTTCCCGGTAAGCGATACGAAATCACTAGCCGTTTGGGTGAGATATTTTTCAACGATTTCGATCATGCCGAGAAACTGGCTGTAAACCACCACCTTCTGACCGCTTTCGAGGCTTTCCGCGAGAAGCTCCTTGAACAGGTCCCATTTTCCCGACGCAAGGTTTTGGTAGTCGTCGGCGTGGTCCTTTAGCAGGGCCGGATGATTGCAGATCTGTTTGAGCAGGTTTAAAAGAGCGAAAATGTGGATATAGGGGATGGTTTTATTCTCTTTTCTGAGGTCGCCTACAAGTTCGGCGCCTCTTTTGGCGATGGCGTCACGGTATAGCTTCACCTGATCTTCCGAAAGCTCACAGGTGCGGATGTCTTCTATTTTGTCCGGAAGATCCCCTAATACACTCTCTTTGGTGCGGCGCAGGGTAAAGGGCCGTATGAGGGCCGAAAGCTGTGCCCTCCGGGTTTCGTCTTCCCGGTTTTCGATCGGTTTCACGTACCGGCTTTCAAAGTGGGCATCTTTCCCCAAGTATCCCGGCAGGGTCAGGTCCATGAGGGCTTTCAACTCCCCAAGGCGGTTTTCAATGGGCGTCCCCGTGAGGCCCAATTTCATCGGGGACCGGATCCTCCTGGCGCATTGATAGAGCTGTGTCTGGGTATTCTTGAGGTTTTGAATCTCATCAAAGACCGTCACACTGAAAGAAAGGGCCGAAAGGTCCTCAATATCACGTCTCAGGATGCCGTAAGAGGTGAGGAGCAGGGGATGCGCTTCGAGAGCTTTTGCAAGATCCCTTTGCTGTCCATGGTAGATGGCGGGCCGAAGGGTCGGGGCATATCGGCCGATGATGTTTTTCCAGTGGCTCAGGACCGTGGTAGGACACACCACCAGAAAAGGGGCCTCGGGGGTCTCTTTTTCCATCAACCCAACCATGAAAGCCATGACCTCGTGGGTTTTACCCAGCCCCATATCGTCGCAGAGGAGACCGCCGAATCCGTTTTGATACAGAAAATGGATCCACTCGGTGCCAAGGGCCTGATAGGGGCGCAGCACGGAACCGAGTCCCGCGGGGTGGGGCAAGGGCTCCGCCGGTTTTAAGGCGAGCATTTTCCGGACCAGGCCGGCCGATCCGTCCTCCCCCGTGATGGTGGGTGTCTCAAGGCCCTGGGCCTGAAAACGAAACAGATCCATGCGGGAGATGCGGATATGATCTTCTGATTCACGCTTTTGTTGAGACGGAATGCGTTTTTCCATGTTCCACAGGTGGCCGAATGCTTCGGATGCGCAGTCGATCCAGCCCGCTTCGGTGTTGAGGTAGCGTTGCCCGTTTTTCCGGGTCTTCAGAATCTCCGTGAGCGAAATATCCAGATTGCCGAAACCGTATCGGATTGAGAGCCAGCACCAGTCACGGTCCATGGCTTCGGGCCTGATTTCGATACGGTCGAATTCCCTGAAAATCCTGAGTCCCTTGACCGTGTCGTCCACCAGAAATGGGCCTTCTTTGAGATCCGCCTCATGGGTCTCCAGAAAGAGGGGTATCTGGGATTTTTTGAGGACCATCTTGACGGGCGAGCTGAATTTTCTCGGTCTGTCCGCCATTTCCAGTTCCGCCATGATGCCCATTTCCCGGATGTAGACCAGGTTTCCGTAGGTGAACTTGGCAAGTTCGCTGTTTTCGAAAAATTTCTCTTCTCCGTTTTCCTGAATGAGCTGAATCTGGGGCCTGATCTCCAGGTCCAGTTCCGTATTCCGGGTGATTTTGAATATGGACTGTAACGGAATTGGATGGATGGCCAGTTTGTGCTGATTGGGGAGTTGATCCTTGAATGTCGAAAGTACCTTTTTGACCTTGTTGCGGGGGATGAAGAAACGGATCAGGGGTTCCCCATTGCCAGAGAGACAGGAGACCGTAAAACGTCCGGTTTCCTTCGAGATGGACGGTTCAAATGTACATCCATGGTTATCCAAGGTCCCGTTTCCGAATTCCCTGAAACAGTGATAGGCGCATTTGTACCAGAAACCGTCTTCAAAGGCCTGTTTGCGGGTTTTAAACCCCTGTGCGTTCATCATCCGCTCATTATCGGTCCGGGTGAGATCCGACAGCCGGGAAAGGACCCAAGCCCTTGTGGGTGCATTCTCAGGGTGAGCCTCAAGGGTGCAGCGTTCCAGAAAACGGTGCCGGTCATCATTAACGGAATAGTACTGCACCAGGGGGTCTCCATCAGCGCCAACAGCGCTTGTGATGCGCTGATTATCTTCGGCCTTGGCCTTAAAACGCACCGATTTGGAGGATTCTTTGGCGGATTCCCCCAAAATGAGGGCAAGACGATACCAGATGCTGGCTGTTAAAGTCGCTTCAAAACTATCGCCGGTGGATTTCTTTTCGAACGCCTTGAAAATCCTGGTGAGTTCCTTCAAATGAGGACAGGTGCGGTTTTCGGATAGGTGACAGGTGCAAAACCGTTGGGAAAGCCTAAAATCGTCTCCCGGTACCAGAAAGGAAATCCCGGGTCTTTTGTCATGGGGATCAGGGAGGAGGGCCATACCATGGCGAAAGAATTCCACTTGTTGAGCACGGTATTCTGAGCTGTTCTCTTCTGCGTTCATGGAAGTGGGCTCTTCAATAATGTGGGTTCTCAGTGCAATACCTTTATCCTGCCGTGGACTCTGGGAACAAGGTTCTCCTTGAACCCCCTGATGTAGTCGGTCATGGCGCCTCTCATGAACACGGATGCATCAAACTGGTCTTTGGCTCCGGTAAAGACGGCATAGCCGTCGCCCCCTCTTGCCAGATATGAATTGGTTACCACGCCGTAGGATCGGTCCGGATCGATGGGTTTGCCGTTGATGAGGACGTTTTTGCAGGTCTTCCTTTTGAGATCCATGGTAAAATTGATGCCATGGGACACCTGTGGAAAAGCGCCGTCCCCGGGCGCGATGGTGCCGATAAAGTCAAAGAGGGCTTCCACCTGAGCGCCTTTCAGATTCATGAAGACCAGTGAACTGTCAAAAGGAAGCGTATCATAGATGGTCTCCCTGGAGATGGGCCCTTCGGAAATGCCTTCACGAATGGCGCCGCTGTTGGTCAGGGCAAAGTCCGGTTCAAAGCGTCTCAAATACCAGCGCATGGCATCCGCCACCAGGTCCCCCAGGGCCGTTTCCCGGTATCTTCCCCCTTCATTATCAAAGGGACCTTGCGCATAACCGATGGTTTCCGAAAGGAATCGATGCACCTTGTCCGCATAAGGCTGAAGCAGTGACAGAAGTTCCGGGTCCTCTGCAATCGGTTTTCCCACATACTCAAATGTCTTACTCCCGTCAGGCCCTTTCTTAATCCGTTTCAGGTTGATGGGGATCATTTCCATTCGATAATCAATGACTTCCTTGTCCTGAATCGACAGATCGATTCTCCCGAGGACCAGCCCCCACTGCCACGCATGAACAATCAGCGTCGGAGGTCCTGAACCGGGACGGTCAATGATCACGGGCGCTTCCAGGCGGGAATGGGTATGACCGTCAACAATGAGGTCGATTCCCGGAACCTGGATCGCCAGTCGTCTGGAACCCCGGTTTTCATCATCATAGATGCCCAGATGGGTGAGGGCGATGATCACATCGGCCCGCTCCTTGAGGTAGGGAACCAGCTTTTTCGCCACCATCACTTCATCGTCAAAGATGAGATCCCTCACATGATCAGGGTCGGCGCTCATCCGCGTTTCAGTGCCGGTAATCCCGAAAACAGCCGCTTTGAATCCCGGAAACCCTTTGATCAGGTAAGGGATTGCCAGAAGCTTGCCATCCAGGGTTCTTATATTGGCTGAAAGGAAGGGAAATTGGGCCAGATCCATCTGTTCCCTTAGCACATGAATGGGATGGTCAAATTCATGATTTCCAAGAGCCATGGCATCATACCCCAGGTAGTTGTACCCGAGGATGTCCGGTTTCGCCTTGAAGAAATTGGAGACCGACTGACCGGTGTTGATGTCACCGGCATCCAGTAGCAGCACGTTTTGTTCGCTCTTTCTGATTTCCTTTACCACGGTGGCACGAGCCGGAAGACCCCCCACATCCGGTACGGAATGGCTGGAAAATTTCACCGGGTGCCCGTGAGAATCATTGGTAAAAAGAACCGTGAGATGGTAAACGGGAGAGGGTTCAGCGGCTGCATGTTGTATGGGGGCACTGAACGCAATTGAAAAATGGAAGATGATCAGGAGCGGAAACCATAACCGCATGGCATTTTTCAAACAATTGGAAATACAAAACGTCATCACGGGAGCCTTTGTTTCGGTTGCAATGAATCAGGGTCGATGGTATACTCAATAAAATTGTCTGTGGCTTCGTTTGAAAGTCAAAGTCTATATCTTTTTTTAAAAGGTGATCAATGAAAAAATTATGGTGGCTGCTGATTCCGTTAAGTGTTCTGTTTTTTTCAGGCTCCGGATGGGCCGAGCTTTCCAAAAAGGAAAAAAAGGAACTGAAAAGTGCCTATAAGACCATCCTGAAGAAGCGAAAAGGGCCCTTTACCATCAACACCTGCACGTGCAAAAACGGCAAACTGGCACCGGTTGCGGACAAGAATATGCGGGTCCGCCCAAACCCGTGCGGAGAACTGCAGGGAGTGGGCCAGCTTTTCTGTTCGGCATATCGGAACAAATATGCGAAGACCCTCGCCAAACACGGCGTGTACGTGGGAAACATCTTTTCAAACGAAGTATTTCTGTGGGACGAGAACCCGGACCATCACCGTCTGGTCAAGGGATTTCTGCTTGAGAAATTCTACATGGAGACCCATCCGGAATCGAAACTGACCATGGCCCGGGCATACGGCGGTATTTCCGGATCCGAGTACGAGGTCAAATATGCGCCCATCTTTTTTGCCAAGTATTATGCCCTTCCGGACTGGAAGGACTTTCACAATTACCTGCTGCAATACGAGCTGCAAAGGCGCTTTTTCTGTAAATGCAACCTGAGCCTCGTACAGGACATCAGAAACCTCTCCCTGGTCATGTATCGAAATTACAAACCCTTTAAACCGGTGAAAGACCTCGTCCATAACCGCCTCTCCCCGGGCCTTATGCCCCTCATCGAGGATTTCCGGAAAAAGCACCCCCAGGACAAGAAAAACCAGAAGAATTATCCGCGTCTCATTGAACTGATCAGAAGCCTGACAAATGTGGATAAAAACCAGCTGAAAGAATATCTCCCCGATATTTCGGATCCCGGCATCAAGGCGCTCATCAAGAAAATCCTGGATATCCCCAAAAACGCCCCCTTAAGGCTGCTTCGAAACCTGGCCGACCTGGTGGTTGTCTCCCGCGAGACCGTTGCCTTAAAGGAAGTCAAGCCCGAGGAGGCGGTGACCCTGGTCAATCTAAATGTCTCGGCGAACCTGCTCATCCTCATGACCACCAACCGGCTCATGGATCTGGACAGGGATTGGACCGTGCGCGAGCTTCTGGACATATTAAAGGACACGCTGGCCGGTAGTTACGGGGCCGGACTCATGAGCCATCGGGAGTATGAAACGGGGGTCCGGACCATTGACAAACTGCTGCACCGGGAAAATCTCACCCTGGGAGATGCAAACCGCTCCCTCAATCGTGCAGGTCTTGCCGTTGAATGGGCACAGGCCTCTATCCGGACCGCCTTTTCCGAGGTGTGGGAACCCTGGGTTTATCTTTTACCTTCGGTTCAGCGGATCAACGACGATATTATCCGATCCAGCCCGCTCATGGCCTATGCCAACATCGTAAAATCGGTTCGCTCCGTCATCCTGAGCAAGCTGGATCTTAAACATCACATTCTCGGCAAAACCTATGTGGAAGGTGTCAGGGCCTTGAACCCTGGATTGGCAATGGGTCCCCTCGAGTTCTTCCATGAGGATCAGCCCTACACCCGTGAAAATATCCTGGCCCTTGAAAGCACCAACGCCGAGCTCGAGCCGGTGGCGGGGATTATCACAAAAGACGAAGGGAACGTGGTTTCCCATGTGCAACTGCTGGCCCGGGCTTTGGGCGTTCCCAACGCCGTCTTCCTGAATGCTCTGTACAAACGTCTCGACGCGGTTAAGGGCCGTCCCCTCTTCTATGCGGTCACCCCCATGGGACGGATTATTCTGAAGGAAGCCGGCAAGATGGATCAAACGGATCATTTGATCCTTTCGGAATATGAAAAGAACGTAAAGCGGACCGGCGATGCGGACATCAAAGGGCAATCCAGCAAACTGGCCATTGACGCCGACCGGTTGAACTTAAAAGAGACCCGGGTAATGGGGTTGGATGATCTGAGACGGAAGGATTCAGGCGTCGTTTGCGGACCGAAGGCCGCATTTCTGGGTGAGTTGAAATACCATTTCCCCAATAATGTGGCTCGCGGGGTGGTGATTCCCTTTGGCATTTATCATGCCCATTTTCAAAATGCCAAAGTGGTGGTGCCCAAAAAGCTAAAGGGCAAGGGGATTGCGGTTCAAGGGGAGTTGCTCAGTGCTTATGTAAAACGCACCTATGATACTTTTTTCGGTAAGCTCTTAAAAGACGCCAAAATGTCTTCGGAACAGCTGGCTGAATGGATTCGTCCCAGGCTGGACGTCATTCGATATTCCATCTCCAAGATCCATCTGGACCCGGCCTTCGTAAGTGCCTTAAGGAAAGAGATGGCTGCCCAGGGGATTTTCAAAGACCAACAAAAGGGGCGGCTCATCGGTGTTTTCGTGCGTTCCGACACAAACGTGGAGGATATGCCCAATTTTAACGGAGCGGGTCTCAACCTGACCATTTTCAACCTCATGACCTTTCAGGATGTGCTGGAAGGTGTGAAGCGTGTCTGGGCTTCCCCTTTCACCTATCGCTCCTTTTCATGGCGGCAGACGGTGATCAGTGATCCGAACCTGGTTTTTCCCTCCATTGTGGTATTGGAATCGGTTCCGTCGGAAAAATCCGGCGTGTTGATCACGGCGGACGTGGATACCGGCGATCAGTCCAGAATGACCATTGCAACCGCCGAGGGCGTGGGCGGTACGGTGGATGGCTCGCCCGCCGAGACCCTTCTATACAGTCCCGAGGAAACCATTCTATTGAACCAGTTCAAATCGGCCACGCGCCGGATGCTGATTCTTGAAGGGAAGGGGGGGAGTCATATGGTGCCGGCGACCGGTGCCGAGCGGGTATTGACGGAGCAGGAACTGAAGGCCCTGGTGGTGGCGGCGCTCAAAATCAAACAGGAATTTGCTCCCGAAAAAGGGGCCGGTGGCGATCTTCTCCCCTGGGATATTGAATACGGGTTCGTGGGTGGAAAGCTCTTCCTGTTTCAAACACGCCCATTTGTGGGAAACAGCGATATTCGTAACCTGCCGGCCCTGGCCGCCCTTGACAAAGGGGTGAAGGAAAAGAAACATCAGCCCTTCTCGCTGAACGAGAAAGTCAAATGGCAGCCGTAGAAGCCGATCGATTTGAGAGGCCCCTTTAACCCATGCAACAAGAAGCGTTGGTTTGCCGGTAACATTCGGTTAGATCCATATCTTTTAGCCATCCCGCCATTTTGCCCCATGGCGGGATGGTCGTTTTTGAGGACTGAAAATGGCTTCCATGAAACGGCTGTATGAGAATTTCTTTGCGGCGGCTGGGGAAAACAGAGGTCTTTTCCTCCCCCTTTTCGCCTGCTTCTTTCTGGTGCTTTTCTCCTATAGTTTTATCCGACCGGTTTGCGAGTCCCTGTTTCTGTCCGCATGGGGAGCATCCAAGATGCCTTATGTCTGGATCGTGTCCGCTGGCGCAACAGCGTTGGTGGTCTGGGTTTACAACAAGTTCGTGGGCTCGGCCCGTCCTTCCCAGCTGTATGCCTGGAGCAATTTTCTGGCGGTCGCTTTCTTTCTCCTCTTCTATCTCTATTTTTCAGCCAAGAACAGAGGTTTTTCCCTCACGGCATTCATCGTAAAAGACATTTACGTGGTGATTCTCATTGAGCAGCTGTGGACCTTCTGTGATGCCACCTTTTCGGAGAAGCGGGCGAAAGTTCTTTATGGTTTTCTGGCCGGTGCCTGTTCCATCGGCGGCATCGTTGCCAGTGTGCTGACCTCTCAATTGGCCGCCGTTCTGGGCTCCAAAAACCTGCTGTTCGTGGGTTGCGGAGCGTTGATATTGGGTGTTTGGTTGTTTGCCCACGCCAACGGCAAGGTGGGAACGGCGCTGAACACGAGCCGGCGGAAAAAGTCCACCGCGGCCAAGGACGAATCGGAAACCGGCGGCATATGGGGCGGGTTCGACGTGGTGTTTCGGTCCAAATATCTGATTCTCATATGCCTCATGCTCATGTTCAGCCAGTTCGTGACGGCATTGATAGGGCTGCAGTTCAACCAGGTGCTGGAGGTGCAGGTAACCGAACTGGATACGAGAACCGCCTATCTGGCCAAATTCTACGGCGCAACCAATGTCATTTCATTGGTGCTTCAATTCGGCATCAGCGCGCCCATGCTCCATTTCCTGGGGTTGTTGCTCTCTCTGATACTGGTGCCGGCCATCATGGGGGCGGGATCCTTTGTCTTCTTCTTTGCGCCCACCATGGGCGTTTTATTCGGTACCCGCCTGGCCAACAAGAGCCTTACCTATTCCATCTTTCGTTCGGCAAAAGAGATCCTCTATATTCCGCTCAGCTATATTGAGAAATACAAGGGCAAGGCGGTGATCGACATGTTTATTTATCGGTTTGCCAAAGGCGGCATCGGAGCCGTCATTATCGGCATGCAGGCGGTTATGGCCGTTACGGCGGTCACGATCAATTACATGGTCATCGGGCTCATTCTGGCCTGGATCCTGATCGTTCCCCTGCTGGTGAAGGAATACGGAAAACGTGAAAACACGACCGGGAAAGGGATGACTGTTTCATGATCAACGTGAAATACCCCCGTTATGGGGCCTCTTTTGGAACCCTCTTTACGGTTTTCTTCGCTGTGTGGGCAATGGTCTTGGTGTTGCCAGTCATTGGCTCCTTAAAGGAAAGGGCACTGGCGGAAAAACCAACGGAAAACCCAACCCAAGGTATCTTCTATTACCGCATTGAACCCTCTTTCTACACGGGATTTGCCCCCCGCTGCCAGGAACCGGACCGGATCCATATCCATTTGGGCCGGGGCAACCAGATCCGTGTGACCATTGTGTTGTCGGAGCGGATCATCGATTCTTACATCGAAGATCTGGCAATGCGATACCGTACCTACCAGGAGCTGATAACCGGGTCCGTCATCAAGCTCACCCAGAACAAAGGGTTTGAGAAATTTGCTCAAACCATCAAAGACGAGAACATTTTGAAAATGGCCCGTGAAAAAGGCCGGATGGCACCCGCCGCCTATGAAAAGATGAGTCTCGAACTCCTCAAGAAGCTCAATCCCGGAAGGGTTTTTCACATTGACATCGATTTCGATCGGGAGATGCGCCGCTGGGCGAGCCGGCTAAGACCCTTTATCCAAAAGGCACCCACCATTCAGGAAAGCCTGGGGCTTATCAACGACATGCTGCCCACCAGGGTTTGGGTCACCGAATTGACGTGGCGTTTGAAGGAGAAGCTCAAAAATGCCATCACCCGATACGGCGTCTACGAAGAGGATCTTCAGAGCGCCCTTGGGTGGGAGTCCTTTTACAAGGCCTCCGTGGAACTCTTTCGGCTGGCAACCAAGGACATCTATCCCTTCAAAGGAACGGACCTCGATTTCTACGAGTTTACCGCCATCTACCCGGTGGGAACCCTCAATCAGTACGCCAAGTACGGCGGACAGGAAATGCCCCTTTATCCCTGCCCCGGAAAACGGAACCTTATGATACACCAGCGTACCCGGATCATCGATCACATCCCCGACAAGGTCTGCTACGGGTATTTGCCCTGGCTTCCGTACATGCATGTGGGCAAAACGCTGCACAATTCATTTCATACCCTGTGGTTCAATATCGATACCAGGAAAAATAAGTTCATTCCCGAGGCATGGCGACGGAATACGGAGAACAGCCGAACGGGAAAACCTTACCCGCATCTGTGGCTGCTCAGCCGGGGCCCCATGTCCCACGGGTGTACCCATGTGAACGCCGGGCATATATCCGAACTCAGGCAAATACTCCCGTCAGATGAGAAGATCCTCTCGAAAGTGACCACCTTTCGGAACAAGAGCAACCATTTTGATGTATTTGATATAAACGGCGACGGAGTGCCGGAGGTGATGGGCGTTAAATACTTCCATGCCTATTCCTTGAGAAACAAGAAGCCCCACAAACGAAGAGCACCGGCGGATCGAGAATCCTTCTATAAATGGCTGTACAAAGACGGTTATCACTATGATGATCAGGGGAAAGTGATCTTTGATCAGGCGCCTGCATCCAGGTTCGTTCAGAAAAGCGCTTACAAGGGGGACACCTACCGGAACATACCCCTTTACGAGGCGGAATATGCGCCTGAGACCATTCAATTTTACAACCGTATGCCGATACCCTTCGTGAGGGAGCTGCGCCGGGTCAGCAGTACCTATGATCATGACCGTAAGAGGTTGAAACTCAATTAGCGCCTATCCGGAATCGACACCATGTGGAACCGAACAGATGCCAGTCGCAGTCATGTTCAGTTGATTATCGGGTTATGTCTGTTTGTTTTCTTCAATATATCCTGTTTCACCGTTATCACATCCTTTACCAAAAGCAACTTTCTGACAGCCATACAGACCACCCCGGGTTTTGAGGGAGGGCTCAACCAGCGACCCTATTTCTTCCTGTACGGTTTTGCTGGCGTCGGATTCATTGTTTTCTATTTTCTCTATCACGTGCTGAACCCGAAAGTATCCTTTGAATATCGCATTAAACGGGACATCCTTTTTCTGATCGGCTGCTCGCTGTTGCTCTATCTGGTACCCCTTTTTCTGCCCGGCTTTCAGCAGCAGTTCTTCCCCGCATCCCTCTACTTCGTGATCTATGACATCTTGGATGATTTCATTATTGTTCAGACCTGGACCCTTATCAATTACTGCATCGATATTCGGGAATCCCGAAAGATACAAAACCTCTTCCTCTTTTCAGGAGGAACCGCCGCCTTTATCTCAGGAAGATGCGTGGTCCCCATGATCCCGGCCGATCGCCCTTTAGGATTTCTGATACTGACCATGGCCATCAGTTCCATCAGCTACCTGATCGTTTCCTACATTTTCGCCAGGTACAGATCTCAGATTCTCACCGCTGATGCGGGCGAGCGGGTGAAGTTCACCACTTTTTTTTCATCCCAAAAGAAATACCGGATCATTCGATCCATCATTTTACTCACCATCTTGATCGGTGTTTTCAACCTCTTTTTCAAGGTGCTGTTCGATACCCGGGTGAATGCGCGGTTTCCAGCGGTGCCGGCGGTTGAGACGGTCCAATTGGAGAAACCGGACAGCCCTGATCCAAAGACGGAATTCATAGGGGATTACAAGGCGTTCATCAGTCTTTTTCAAGTATTTTTGCAGCTTGCCTTCATCTACTTTTTCACCCGTTTATGGTTTAACGGTCAGATTCTTTTCGCTTACCCGCTGCTATTGATCCCGAACCTCTTGTTTGTACTCGGATTCTATTTTCTGGGCGGGAGCGGTTATGAAGACCTTCTCTTCTGGGGGACCGTTGTGGCGTGCGGCGTCAATGAATTGATTCGGCGCATTATTTTTGATGCAGCCTATCAGGTACTCATGTTCTCGGTTCCTGAAAGGCTCTGTAACGCCCTGAGGCTCTACTCTAAACTGCTCATCAAACCGTTGGTGGTGATTGTCATCTGCGGTTTTTTTGTGGCCTTGCCGCCCCAACAGGCGGCCCTGCCCCTTTACTGTTTTTTGATCATGGCCTTTTTGGGCGTAATGATCGCCGTGGTGATAAGGATTCCGGAGCATTACATATCGTCGCTCAAAACATCGGTGCTCAGACGTCTTCCCCTTTCCGGCGCTCAGAGTTCCCTGGTGCGAATGGGGGACAGTTATATTGTTGATCAGTATGAGAAGGTGGTTTCGGGAACCCAAGACCGGTTCGACTACCTCTATATCTTGAATATCATCCGTAACAACCATTCATCGAGCCTGAACTATATTCTGGTGGAGCTGTTGGATAGCGAAGATCGAGATGTGAGACTGGAAGCCATATCCGTTGTGAATGATCTGAAAATCCTGCCGTTGATTGAACGGCTTGAAAGGATGTTTGAAACGGAATCCGATGAAACCCTGAAACTGACCTCTCTTAAAGTCATTGCTTACTTGGGCACTTCACATGAAAGCGTTGTTTTGGATTGGATGAAAAGACCGCTATCCATCTTATACCGGCGTTATATACTGGCCATCGCCTATGGCACGGAAATTGAGGACTTGAAGCGGAAGGTGGCGGATGAGGCGGAAGTCCTGATTCAGTCCGGCAACACGGAAAGGGCCCTGGCCGGCATCTGGCTGGCGGGGCGTCTGAACCTGGGACATTTGAAGGATGACATCCGGCGGCATTTCGGCATGGACCCCGAAAGATCTTTCCATACCATCCTAAGAGCCCTGGCCAGGCTTGATGATGCGGCCCTTTTCGTTGAATACCTGGAAAATGTCGGGTATGAGAATATCAAGGATTTTGACAGATTTAATGAAAGCCTCGCCTTTCTGGGAAAAGCGACTCTCCCCATCATTTCACGAATGATCGCTTCTATCATAGATGCCAAATCCCGTTTTGAATTGCGCAAATGCTTAAGAAGTTTAAGAGCCATTCCATCTCCCGGCACCATAGACTTTCTGCTCAACATGCTGAAAGAATTAAACGTACCTCAGATCAGAGAGGAAATACTGAACGTATTTGGAAGGATCAGGGAAGATGAACCGGATCTCGACTGCAGTCGGCTTCTGGACCATTTGCCGGAGGAGATCACTTTGTGTACAAGATACTGCCGCTATTATTCGGTGGTTAAATCATGGAACCGGGAAAGCCTGCTTCTGATCGAACTGGCCAGAAGCATTGAACATCGGATCTGGTGCGTTTTCAAAATATCTGATATGTTCTATCCCGATCTGGGGGTATTTGATTCATACTACCGCATCACGCGCATCATGCCAGGAAGTACCGAGCACGTGAAGGGGAAATCCATCGAGTATCTCGACAGCCTGTCAAGGGCTCGAAAAGGACAGAATCCGGAATTTTTCAGGCTGCTGGATGCGGTCAGATTTGAAGATGGATTGCTTCGGAATGTGGATCATCTGCCGGGTCCCCATCTGACCATTGAGGATGTCTATGAACACATCCTGCTGCAAAGCGACCGCTGGCTGGGAGTATCGGCAATCCTGGATGTACCGCCGGAAATGCAACCGCGGTTCAAGTCATTCTTGGAGGAAGCCGAGGATATGATACCGGTACTTGAAAAGATCCATTTTTTGAGAAAGGTCCCGCTTTTCAGGGGATTTTCCATCACCGACATGATCATTGTGGCGCAGATCGCTCAGGAAGTGAGTTTTGAAGCGGGCCAAGTGCTTTTCAGGGTGGGGGATCCGGGCGACGCCCTTTATCTTGTCCTGGAGGGCAGGGTAGATATTGTTAATGAAAACGACAAATTGCTGGTGAGCGTTGACCCCCCGGGCTGCTTCGGGGAAATCGCCGTAATAGATAAAAAAGGGCGCTCGGCCACTGCAAAGTGTGTGAGTGAATGTCGAATGTTGATGATCACCAGCAGGGATTTCGAAGAGATTCTCGAAGAGTACCCCACCCTATACAAGAATATTGTTTATATTATGTCCAGCTGGCTGCGCGAAGACAAAACCCGCGCAAAAGAGCCCAAAAAAAACGGCGCGTAGTATGGCCAAGAGATTCCCCTGACCCCATAATTCAGAATTCCGCCTGCCGCTGCTTTCGGTTCTTCGGTTTAGAAAGGTGTTTCAGTCCTGCCCGAGATCAACCCGTCCTATCTGTGAACGCTGCCGGATGCAAAACCCACAGGTTCTTAAGTAAAGGTTAACTTTTTCCTTTTCCATAAACCCATTGCTGCTCCTGTGCAATAAGTACCTTAATTTTTAAAAGTATAGCCAGAACTGAAGGGAGATCCAAAAAATAGTCTTGACAAATTGAAAAGAATTGGCATATGCTAAAAATTAACTTATGGCTAACATTGCCAAGCTCCCCCTTGAATCCAAGAAAGGACAACGCACGTGCATCTGGGGCAGTTGATTCGACGATATCGAAAAGAAAAGAACCTCACCCTCAAGACCGTGGCCAAAAGGTCCGGGGTTTCCGAAGGCTTTCTGAGCCAAGTGGAGAACAGTGTCAAATCCCCATCCGTTGAAACCCTCATGAGAATCTGCGGCAGTATCGGTTTTAATGCGGGTGATCTTCTGAACCAGATCGAGAATCAGGAAAAACTGGTCGTCATCCGAAAAGAGGACTGGGACGAGATGGATCTGCCCCACACCGGATTTACCACCACGCGTTTTTTCTCTCCCGAACAAAGAACGGTTATTGACAGCGCGGTCCTGGTTCTTGAACCGGAACGATCAATTCCCGTGAGAAAAGGTATCAAGAACGGACAGGAGATTCTCTGCATTCTTGAGGGAAGACTGGAACTGATACAAGGGGAAAACACCATCAAATTGGCCACCGGGGATTCGGTTCATTTCTGGTCCGCCAAGGAGCATCAGAAAATCATTAACAGAGGAAGTGAGCGCGCTGTGGCCCTCTGGGTCGGAACGCTGTGATGGATTCCCGAAGGCGGCGCCTTCGGCATTTTAATTCATTCAGGCATTTTGAAAAAAAGTCAGGAGAAGTGAATTAGAAAGAAGGAGGTTGATATCTATGAACCAGGAGATAGCGGTTGTTGGTATAGGAACCACGGGTTTCCGGGCGACGACGCCGGACCTGTCCTACAGGGAATTGACCTATGAGGCAGCCAAGAAAGCGTATCTCGACGCCGGTGTTGAACCGAAAGAGATCGGGGCGTTTGTGGCCACCTCAGAGGACTTCTGTGAAGGGTACAGTATCACGGATGAGTATGCGCCGGATCAGTTGGGGGCCGTGTTGCGGCCGATTTACACGGTGCCCGGCGATTTTCTGCAATCCATGGGATCGGCGGTGATGATGCTCCGGTCGGGTCTTTACAACATGGTGGCGGTTCAGGGGCTCAGCAAGGCCTCCAACATTTTGACAAAGGCGTATATGACGGATTTTGCCCTGGACCCCGTATACAATCGACCTTTGAAGCAGCATTCGGATTACATCGCGGGAATGGAAATGAACCGGTACCTCTTTGAGACCGGGACCACCAGAGATCAGTGTGCGAAGGTGGTGGTCAAAAACAGAAAGAACGCCATGTTCAACCCTCTTGCCGGTCACGGCACGGACCTCACGCTGGATTATGTGATGGCCTCGGAGATGGTCTCCTATCCCCTGAGCGAGCTGGATATCAGCCAGTACTCGGATGGCGCCGTGGTCATTGTACTGGCCACCGCGGATACGGCAAGGGCCCTTTGTGAAAAGCCCATATGGGTGAGGGGCATCGGGTGGTGTTCCGACACTCCCGGACTGGAGACCCGTGACTGGGGAAATGCGGTCTATGGGAAAATGGCCGGCGATATGGCCTATGAGATGGCACAAATAAAATCACCCCGTTCGGAAATCGATTTCGTGGAATTGAACGATGAATTTTCCTACAAGGAACTCCAGCACCTTGAGGCGCTGAGACTCTGCAACCGGGGAGACGCGGGCCCCATGACCATGGATGGTGTCACGGAAATTTCCGGAAGCCTTCCCGTGAATCCATCGGGAGGGTGCCTCGGTATCGGGAACCTTTTGGAATGCAACGGTGGCCAAAAGGTTTACGACGTGGTTCTCCAGTTGAGAGGTGAGGCGGGAAAAAATCAGCTCTCCGATATTTCCACGGGCATGGCCATGAGCTGGCGAGGGCTCCCGACGACAACCGGCGCAGTGGCCATCCTCAGCAACTAGATCAGGAGGGAACGGATATGGGTTTGAGAAAAGTAGCGATTGTTGGTGCGGGAATAACCAAATTTCACAGGTTCACCCAGGAAACACCGAAAGAACTGTCCTATGAGGCGGCCAAAATGGCCCTCGATTCATGTGAAATGACCTTGGATGACATCGACTCCGTTTGTCTCGGAACGGCCCCGGATGCATTTGACGGCATCCACATGAACGGAGAATACCTGGTGGATGGGGCAGGGGCCTTTCGTAAACCGTACATGCGCCATTATGTGGGGGGAGGAACCGGGGTGATGTCCCCCATCCATGGATGGTTCCACGTGGCTTCGGGAATGTTCGATACCTGCATGGTGGTTGCGGAGGAAAAAATGTCATCCGCTTTTCCGCATCCGGCGGGTGCCTTCGTAACCATCTTTGATCACACGACGGAGCAGCCGCTCTATCCCACGCTCATCTGGATATTTGCCATTGAAATGCATCGCTTTATGAAGCGTTACGGGTACACGAAAGAGGATATTGCCCGGGTGGCCGTCAAAAACAAATACAATGCCCTGGATCACCCGTCCGCTCAACTGGGTGCCGAAATTACGGTTGAAGACGTATTGAATTCGGAGATGATGGCTTACCCGGTCAACCGCCTGGATATCAGCCCCACCAGCGACGGTGCGTCGGCCATTATTCTAGCATCCGAGGAAGTGGCCAGAAGAGTGACCGAGAAACCGGTATGGATCGACGGCATCGGAAACTGTTTGGATACGGCTTACTGGTGTAACCGGGATCTGTATTATCCCGACTATGTGGAGGTTGCGGCCCGTCAGGCCTATGACATGGCGGGCATAAAAGAGCCCAGCAAGGAAATCCACGTGGCGGAGCCCTACGACCCCTTCACTTATAAGGAGCTGCATCATATCGAGGGGCTTCAATTGTGCAAGCGGGGAGAATCCGTGAAAATGCTGCTTGACGGCGTTACCCAGCGGGATGGAAACCTGCCCTGTTGCCCATCGGGAGGGGCCCTGGGTGTTGGAAACCCCATTGCGGCCACCGGATTGATGAAGATCATCGAAATTTTCCTCCAGTTGAGAGAAGAGGCGGGCAAACGTCAGGTTCCGGGTAAACCCACCTGCGGCCTGGCCCAGGCCTGGGGTGATCTGATGCAGGTTGGCACCGTCGTAGTGATGCGTTCATGAACCACCAAGGAGGGATAATCCATGTTAGATGCACAAGCCATTGAAAGGACCGTTACGAAGGTAAAACTCTCCGATATTCACGAGGGGAATATATTCTCTGTCCACGATAAACCAAATCTCAAATATGCCTGGGACAACGGGGTCGCCATTGGCCGTTATTTGGATGAGCTGAAAAACGGCAGGATCATTGGAAAGAAATGTAAGGTCTGCAAGCGTGTGCTGGTGCCGCCAAGGCTCTTCTGCGAAGTCTGTTGGCGGCCCACGGACGAATGGACGTTCGTGAAAGACACAGGCACCATATTAACCCATGTGGTCAGCCACGTGAACTGGGACGCCAGCCGGGTGAAGGACGGTGACAGATACCACACCCCGGCGGTCATTGAACTGGATGGCGCGGGCAAAGACCAGGGGATACTCCACCTCATTGATGAAATAGAGCCGTATGATCTTCGGATCGGCATGAAGGTACAGGCGGTCTGGCGGGCACCGGAAGAGAGAATCGGGGCCATCACCGACATCAAATACTTCAAAGTTATTGATTAATCATGGGAGGAGACCGTTATGGCACTGACTGAGAGATTGCAGAAAACAACCGACGTAGGATACTGGACCGGCCAAATACCCCTTGAGTATATCTATACATTTGGCCGCGCCGGAGAAGCATATTTTCGAAGTATTGCGGAAAAAGGGACCTTCCTGGGGGCCAAATGCAACAAATGCGACATCACCTACGTGCCTCCCAGGACCTATTGTGAAAAGTGCTTTGATCGGCTGGAAGACAATTACATAGACGTGGGCACCAAAGGGAGCGTATTGACCTATACGGTGTTGTACAAGAACCTGGACGGCTCGCAAAAAGAGGTGCCCACAATCATGGCCATGGTGATTCTGGAAGGCACCGAAGGAGGGGTTCTCCACTATCTGGGGGGAATTGAACCGGAGGATGTGGCCATCGGAATGGCGGTGGAGGCCGTTTTCATCCCGGAATCCGAAAGAAAAGGGGGCATCAACGATATCAAGTATTTCAAACCAATCGCCTGACAAATGATAAAAGGGGTTGATTCATCAACCCCTTTTACCCTCACAAACGCTCTACATCATCACAAGCTCCGCTGAAATAGTGTTGCGGAGCCCCATAATTTTATATACAACAGCCAGTAATTCTTGTACCTTGCGGTGCTTTCAATCTCCCTTGAAAGGAGCCTTTAGGTGAGACTGGCCATATTCTTAAGCGTATTTATTACCCTTTACGGATCCCTCCATTATTACGCTTTCATGAAAACCTGCCGTGCATTCGGGTTTCATAAGGGGCTGATGCTGCCGTTGGCCTTTTTCATGGGCTTCATGGTGGTATGCCCCATCCTGGTTCGGGTGGCGGAGCATAACGGTGTGGAACCCCTGGCCCGCACACTGGCCTACGTGGGATACACCTGGATGGGAGTTCTTTTCCTCTTCTTCATGACGGCGGCGGTGCTCGACATCTATACGGGCCTGATGCTCTTGGCAGCCCACATTGTCAAAGGGTCGCTGTCCAAATGGGCCTTGTCAGCAAAGACGCTCTTTTTCGGGGCACTCATTACATCCATTGTGGGAGGCGCGTATGCGCTGGTGGAAGCATCAGTCATACGGACGCAACACGTGGTTGTTGAATCGCCGGAAATTCCGGAAAAAGTTGGCCGGTTCCGCATTGTCCAGATTTCTGATGTCCATCTGGGGCTGATGATCGGTATGGAACGGCTTTCGCGCATTCTGGACGTCATAAAAGCGGCAAAACCGGACATGGTTGTTTCAACGGGGGACTTGCTGGACGGCCAGCCCGACGGTTTGGCCGAGCTGGCAAAAGCCTTTCAGACCATCAATCCGCCCTACGGGAAATTCGCCGTCAACGGAAACCACGAATACTACGTGGGTGCCAAAAGAGCCCGAGGGTTTTTGACATCGGCCGGCTTTGCCCTTTTAAGGGATGCAGCCGTTGAAATTCCGGGGATTCTTGTGATCGCCGGCGTGGATGATCTGACCGCCCAATACCATGGAAGTTCCGGTAACCCGGGAGAAAAAAGACTCCTTTTAAAATGGCCCAGGGACCGCTTCCTGCTCCTCTTGAAACACCGTCCCTTGATCCACCCGGACAGCGAAGGTATGTTGGATCTGCAGTTGTCCGGGCACACCCATGGCGGTCAGATCTTTCCATTCGGTTTTTTGGTCAGACTCCTTTTTCCCGTGGATCGGGGACTGCGCAGGCTCTCCGGCAATGGAGCCCTGTACGTGAACCGGGGTACCGGCACATGGGGTCCTCCCATGCGGCTCTTTTCGCCCCCTGAAATAACCATCATTGATCTGGTTCACGGAGAGAGGAAAAGGGTTGACCTCCTAGGGGACTCAGATTAAATGAAAAGATAATCCAAGATGATGCCTCCCTCACCAACAAGGAGAAAATTCATGGAAGCGGTAAACGAAACCATCGGCAATATGTTGAAGAAAATAACCCTTGAGTATCCGGATCGGGATGCGTTGATTCATTCGGAAAAATGGGCCAGGTACTCCTATCAGCTCCTGGACTGGCAGGTGGAGCGGGTGGCCAGAGGCCTGGTGGGCCTGGGAATCAATCCGGGCGATCATGTGGCCATCTGGGCGGGAAATATCCCGGAATGGGTCATCTCCATGCTGGCCATTATTAAGCTCGGTGGTGTCTTCGTTCCCGTGGATCCGGGTGCGGGCGTGGAAGACGTACGGTATATTCTTGAGCAATCGGAATGCGGGGCCCTCATGGTTTCGGGGGAGTTGCTGCTTGACATGAATTCCGTGGAGATCCCTTCACTGGCACACACCATCATTATCACGCCCGGTCCGGAGGAGAGAGGGCTTCTATGGCCCCAACTGATGGACAGAGGCGATGCGGTCGCCCCTCAAAAACTGGCGGAAATGGCGGACGCGGTTCGTCCGGATGATCCCGTTGCCATCATGTACACGTCCGGCACCACGGGAAAACCCAAAGGGGTGGTGGTGGATCACCTGGGGCTGGTCAACAAATCGCTCTGTTCCACCGAGCGGCAGCGGATTACCAGTGCCGACCGCCTTTGTCTCTTTTTTCCCCTGTTTCATATGTTCGGAAACACTTGCATTGCCCTATCCGGCCTCATACGGGGCGCGGCCCTGGTCATGCCCTCCGAAACCTTTGATCCACAAAGCGTCCTAAAGACCATCAAAGAGGAGGCCTGTACCGCCGTCTACGGATCTCCTGCCATGCTCATGGCCCTGTTGGAGGATCGCTCATTCAACAAAGACCATTGGCGGACATTACGCACCGGCATCGTGGGTGGTGCCCCTTGCCCAATGGAACTGATGAAGCGGCTGGTGGAAGATATCGGTATATCGGACCTGACAGTGGCCTATGGCATCACGGAAACCGCTTCATGGATCACCATGACCCATCCCGATGACCCGATTCCTTTGCGGGCGGGAACCATCGGCACCTCACTCCCCTGCAATGAAGTGAAAATTGTGGATCCCAGAAGCGGCGGGGATCTGGCCCCCAATACCCAGGGGGAACTCTGTACCCGCGGGTATCTCATGAAGGCCTATTATCGTATGCCGGGGGCCACCGCCGCCGCGATTGACCGGGACGGATGGTTTCATTCGGGGGACCTGGGGGAGATGGACGAAAACGGGTATTTTAAAATCACGGGCCGTCTAAAAGACGTGATAGTACGGGAGGACACCGAGGTCTTTCCCGTGGAGGTGGAGGAATGTCTCTACCGGCACCCTGACATAGCCGAGGCACAGGTTTTCGGGGTTCCTCATCCGGAAAAGGGGCAGGAGGTGGTTGCCTGGGTGAGGGTGAGGGACAAATCCCCGCTGGATGAACCGTCTCTTTTCGCCTTTGCACGGGCGCATGTGCCCGAGGCCATGCGGCCCCGCCATTTCAAAATCGTCAGTGAATTTCCCATGACACCCAGCGGAAAGGTTCAGAAATTTGTCCTGAGCGAGCTGGCGGAAGGGGACATTGGGAGTGTTTCCGGGGGCTCATGATTCTGCTGCATCGCCTGAGTCATAAGAACAAGATTTTCTTTGCTTCCGTTGCCGTCATCCTTTTCGTGAGTGTCGGTATTGCGCTGGTGGCCCGATGGGTGCTGGTTTCAAGCCTCATCCAGCGCCTTGAGCAGCGGGGCAAGGGGATTGCTGAAAGCGTTGCCGAGGAAGCACTGCCCCATGTCCTGCGGGGTGATGAAAAAGGGTTGCGCCATCAGCTTAAAAAGGCCTCCCGTCTTGGAAACCGGGAAACGCTGATCGCGTATATGTTCATTGTGGACAAAAAGGGAAAGCTGCTGGCCCACAGTTTTGACGGGGTTTTTCCGCTTAACCTGCGCCGGATGGACCCCATTGGCTCAGAGGGGGATCGGGGTGTTAAAGAGATTTTTTTCGGAGATGAGTCAGCCTATGATATCGCTTTTCCTGTCATTTACGGCCATGAGCGAATCGGCACCGTCCATCTGGGATTGAGCAAAAAGCAGATTGATGAGATCATCGGCCGGTTGCGCATCACCTTTTTGGGATTCATCTCCGTCATCATTCTCATTTTCTTCGGGATCGCCCACTGGCTTTCGGGATACATCTCCCGGCCCATGGGGGACCTGATTCAGAGAGCCCGGGATATCAGCATGGGAAACCTGGACGTGGGCTACGAAAAAACCGCCGCCATCGTCAAAAAAAAGCGCCACGACGGAGAAGAGATCCAGCAACTGGCCGAGGCCTTTGATCACATGACCGCATCCATTCGGGCTTCCAGGGAGCAGCTCAAGGAATCGGAGCGGAAATACCGTTCCCTCTTTGACAGCGGCCCCAATCCCGTGTTTGTGGTGGATCGCCAGGGATTCAGGATCCTGGATGCCAATCCGGCGGCAGCGGAAACATACGGCTACACCATGGGGGAATTGATCGGCCGCCCCTTTGAAGACTTGGGAACTTTCGAATACGGGGACTGGGAAGGGATCGGCCCGGACGACCGGGACATGGCCAGCGTGTGTGTGCTCAGCTACCGGGAACGGCACTACCGAAAAGGGAAACGCCCCTTTTACGTGAACGTGCGCGCCTGTCCGGCGGTCTATCAGGGCCGCGAGGCCATCATACTGGCGGCCAACGATGTGACTGAAAACATGGAAAGAGACGCTCAGCTCATCCAGGCCAGCAAAATGAAAACCTTGGGGGAAATGTCAGCGGGCATTGCCCACGAATTGAACCAGCCGCTCAACGCCATCAAGATGGGAAACGATTTTCTGAATCTCATGCTGGAAAAGGGGAGGGTCATCCCGCCCGAGAAACTGGCGCAAGTGGCCAAGGAAGTGAGCGCCCAGGTGAGCCGCGCATCGGACATCATTAGGCGCCTTCGGGATTTTTCAAGAAAGGCCGATTTCACGCGGGAAGAGGTGGACGCAAATGAACCCCTGCAGAATGTAGTCAAGATTTTCGGCCAGCAGTTGAAACTTCAAGGCATACGCCTTCGGGTCCTCAAGGGGCGGGATATGCCCTTGGTCTTCGCAAGCCCCAACCGCCTGGAACAGGTTTTTTTCAACCTGCTTTCCAACGCCCGTGATGCCATTTTGCAGAACCGTGAGGCCAAGGAGGATGGTGCAACGAGCCGGATCAGCGTTCGCTCCTTTTCCATTGAAGGACAGGTGGTCATATCCGTTTCAGATTCGGGGTCAGGCATCAGCAAGGATGCCCTGGACAAGATTTTTGAGCCTTTTTTCACCACAAAGGAAGTGGGTAAGGGGATGGGGCTCGGGCTCGCCATCATTTATGAGATCGTTGTGGAGCACGGCGGCGAAATTCGCGTGCACAGCGGTGATGGCATCGGCACGACCTTTGCCGTGGTACTGCCGCAAATGAAAACATGATTTGAAGGAGTATTTACCGGATGCGCAAAGTTTTGATTATCGATGATGAAAAACCGACCCTTGCCATGTTCGAGCTCTTCCTGGAAGCCTACGGATTTCAAGTTCTCACCGCTGAAAAAGGGGAACAAGGGATTGCGCTCTTTAAAGCGGAAGCCCCATCCATTGTTTTTACGGACATCAAGATGCCGGGTATGGACGGTTTTGAGGTCCTCAAACAGATTAAGGCCATCTCACCCGGCGCGGTGGTGATTGTGATCACCGGTCATGGAGACAGGGAACTGGAGAAAAAGGCCCTCCATCTCCATGCCACCGACATCATCCATAAGCCGATTCAGAAAGAAGCCCTTGATAGGGCACTTGAAAAAGCGGATAATCTTCTTGAGAATGGGGTTTAGGAGATCCTTGGGACCTTTTGAAAGGCAGGTTGGGCCATGACAGGGTTGATGGGCTTGCTCAATTCGGGCCGGCGGCTTCGATTCGTGATCGGACATCCATACCTGGTTCTGTCCCTGATCATCCTGATCACCCTCCTTTTTGCCACCAAGCTGCCCCAACTGAGATTCGAGACGTCCATCTACGACCTGGCCATCGAAAATCTTCCGGAGAGCGTCTACTACCAGAGGTTCAAGAAGCTTTTCGGAAGTGAGGAGATGATTCTCGTGGTGGCCAAGGGGGATGATTTTTTCGCTCCCAAAACGTTTGAGCGTCTGGGGAAAATTTCAGAAGCCCTTTCCAATATCAAGGGTGTCAGGCGCGTACTGAGCCTGCCCGGCATCAAAAGGGACATGGATCTGACCGATCGCTGGACCTCCAGCGATTTCAAGGAGATCATTGCGCCCATTCTGCTTTTCAAACGGAATTTCCTCTCCGAAGACCGGAAGACCACCGTAATGTCGGTCCTCCTGGATGACGTTACCGATAAGGCCCCTGTTATTCAAGCCGTCGAGAAAATCATTCTGAAGGAAAACAAGACGCTTTCCTTCTATCAGATCGGCATGCCCCTTGTTTCAAAGGCCCTGGCGGATTATACGGAGAGCGATTTTTTGAAGCTGCCGCCGGTGGCCCTGTTCATCATGGCCCTGGTCCTGCTCTTTCTCTTCAGGGATGTGAGATCCGTGCTGATACCTGTAGGGTCCGTGCTCTTTGCGTTGATCTGGACCTTCGGCATGATGGCCTGGACAGGTGCGCCCCTCTCTTTGTTGACCATGATCGTCCCCGTATTTCTCATTGCAGTGGGAACCGCTTACTGCATGTACATTCTTTCAGCCTACCGGTCGGCCGCCGAAAAGGCGGAATCTTCCAAAGAGGCAGTGTTTGACTGTTTTATTCACGTGCGGTTTCCCACGGTGCTTGCGGTGGTGACCACCATCATGGGACTCGCTTCCCTCATGCTGAATCAGATTCACAGTATCAGAGCCTTTTCCGCCTTTTCCTGCCTGGGGTTGGCCAGCTTGCTGGGGATGCTCCTTTTTGGGGTCCCGGCAGTATTGTCCGTGCTGCCACTGCCGCGAAAGGTGAGGAGAAAGCCCCTGGAAGCGGGGGGTCCCATTCGTCTCTTTTTGAAGAAGATCGTACACTTGAATATCAAGCAGCGCAAATGGGTGCTTTTAAGCGTATTGTTGGTGAGCATCATTGCCATTTTGGGCATTATTCAACTGGATGTTGAAACAAACCCCGTTGGATTTTTCAAAGAGAGCACGCCCATCAGTCGCAATTTCGAGGATATTGCGCAAGAGACATCCGGCAGTTTCCCCGTCAACGTGGTGCTTGGTGCCCGCACCGAAGGATATTTTGAAGACCCGGCCCGCCTGGCACGGATTGCAGAGATACAAGGGTTTTTGGATGGCCTTGACGGCGTGGACAAAACCGTGTCCCTGGCGGATTTTTTGAAGCTCGTGAATTATGCCACCAATGAGTACAAAGAGGAGGCTTACGCCCTTCCCGAGGAGCCCTTCGAGGTTCGCATGCTCATCAACAGTTACAAATCGTTGCTGGGACTGGAGATGTTCGAGCGGTTCATGGATGTAGACATGAAACAGGCCAATATCCTATTAAGAACCCATATCTCCGGTTCACGGGATTTCCTGGCGCTCAAGAAGGAAATCACCGATTATCTAACAGCCAACTTTGGAAATGCTCTGGATGTGAACGTGACCGGTTTCGGTATTGTTATTTCCCAGAGCAGCGTGCTGCTGACCCAAGGTCTGGTGAAAAGCCTGTCACTCACCCTGGTGCTCATCATAGCGGCCATGAGCCTGCTCTTTCTTTCCGCCAAAGTGGGCTTTATGGCCATCATCCCCAATGTTTTTCCCATTCTTGTCAGTTTCGGCTTCATGGGTTGGTTCGGCATCGAACTATCCGTTGCCACAAGCCTCATCGCCAGCATCGCCATCGGTCTGGCGGTGGATGATACCATTCACTATCTGGTGCGTTACAACGAAGAGTTCAAAAAGGATCTGGACAAGGACCGGGCACTTAGGGATACCATCTACGAGGTTGGCAGACCCATCATTTTTACGACGCTGGCCATCAGCCTGGGGTTTTCAATCCTCATCTTTTCCCATTTCAAACCAACGGCTGTCTTCGGCCTTCTCATGGTGGTGACCATGCTGGCGGCGCTCTGGGGGGCACTCCTCATTCTGCCGTCGGTCATGTTGCATGTGGAGCTGGTGACCGCATGGGACCTGTTAAGGCTGATGCCCACACTGGGCGGTATTTCACCTGGCGTGGCCCACGAGCTGAACCAGCCGCTCAACGCCATCAAGGTGGGGAGTGAGTTCCTGAAGATGATGGCGCAGAAAAGGCAGAAGATTCCCGACGACCGGATACTTCAGGTGGCCACGGAAATTAGCGGCCAGGTGGACCGGGCCTCCGTCATCATCAGCCGCCTTACGGAACTGGAAGATAAGAAGGGTTTTAAAAAAGAAAAGGTGGACTTAAACGATGTCATAAAAAAGACCTACGCCATTGTCGAGCAGCAGCTTCTCCTTGATAACATCAAAGTGACCCTCGATCTTGATCCGGATCTGCCGCCCATTTTCGGCCAGGCCAACCGCCTGGAGCAGGTCATGTACAACCTCATTTCCAATGCCGCCGATGCCATCCACGCCGCTCAGAGTGATGAAGAGGTCATTCAGGGACGTCTGATTGCCATACGCTCCTTTATGGAGACAAGCCGCGTGAAGGTATCCGTGTCGGACACAGGCATTGGGATTTCCCTGGATGTGCGGGACCGCATCTTTGAGCCCTTTTTCACGGGCAAGGCGGAAGGGAAGGGGGCGGGCCTGGGGCTTTGCATCAGCCGCGAGATCGTTAAAAACCACGGCGGGCGGATTCGGTTGGACAGCTGGGAAAAAAGGGGCAGCACCTTTGTGCTCAGCTTTCCCAAAGCCCGGGAAGGCGGGGAGATATAGTTCTTTTTTGTAAAAATTACCCAAAAATGTACATATACTGTAAAAAAGGGAAGAAAATGAGGCGAGGTTTTGTCGTTATCCCAACCATCGTAATGTCTCTTCTGATGGCTCAAATCGCAGAGGGCAGGGAAAAGTTGAAGATTTTCGTTGAAAATGATGCAGCCCCCTGGTCCAAAGGGGATGGTACCGGTTATGCGAATGATCTTGTAAAAGCGATTTATGATGCGGTTGACGTGGATGTTGCGTTTGAGGTTGTTCCTTATGCAAGGTGTAAGAAATATACGGAGACCGGAGAAGCTGTTGGATGTCTTAATATGGCAAAAATCCCGGAGCTGGAAAAGGAAATATCGTTTTCTGAAATCCCCCTTTTTTTTGCATATATCAGTTATTTCCATAATACTGAAAACCCTTTAAGCGCTTCAAGACCTGAAGATCTTGGAAAAGGAACGATTGTCGGAACAGTAATAGGGTATGAATATGACAGAATGTTTTATGAATTGGAAAAAGGGGACCGGATTGTTGTTGAAAAAACCCGCTCTGAAGAAATGAATATCAGGAAACTTGGAAAGGGCCGTCTTGATGCAGTTATTTTGTGGAACAACGAGACAAAACCTGCGGACTTTATAATTCAGAAAGCAGGGATGACAGGAAAGGTTGCCCTGGCATTTCACAGCACAAAACTGGAGCTCCATATCGGCTTTAGCAAATCCAATCCCAAGGGAAAGTGGGCCCGTCAAAAATATGAAGAAGGGATTGAGCTTATTCGATCAAATGGGGTTTATGAGCAGATCACTCAAGATTGGGTGGAAAGAGCATATGCGACAGAATAGTGCCAAGATGGTCTGGCCGGAACTCAGCAATAGTTATTTCAGGAGATGTGCGCCAAAAACACCGCTGACGCGGCCGGTCGCCTCCCCCAAAACCATGGCCTCCTGGATCATGAGCGCCTCGGCCCAGGCCGACGTTCACGGGCCTTGTGATTCTGCGGAACGCAGAATCATCCGCATGGGAGCTCTGCCGCCCCTTTCGGGATCGCTCACCAAAAGCCGCTTCGGAATACTCGGCCAATCGATCCCGGCTTAAACGCATCGTTGCCCGCAAACCGGTAGCGAAACAAACGAAAAGTGGACACCTGCTTTTATGGCATATCCTGCATCAGGCTGGCTCTGTTTCCGTTGCTAACCGCTCAGGTAGCCATTCATTGAAAAAGCGATGTGGGGAAACTCGCGGATAATTTTTTTATCTTCCGTTATGAAAGGCAAATTGTTTTCTTTCGCAAGGGCCACAAACTCACAATCGTATGCGGACAAACTGCTGCCTTCGATGATGTTAAACAACCTGTCGAAACCGGAGATTGGCTTTGAGACAACCAGGTCCAAAGCTTCCCGAAAAATCGATTTACACTCAACCGTATCAATAAGACTTTGTCGCAGGTAGATACTCAATACACTCAGAAATTCATGCCGCCATAAATCCGGGGAACTCCAGTTGATAAAGGTCATCAGCCAATTGATTGTACTTGTCATTTGGAATCATCAGATAGCTGATGATATTGGTGTCCACAACAATCACGGCCTGCCTTCCTCGACCATTTTTTCAATGTTTCTTGTGTTGGATGAAATCCCTTCACATCAAAGGATTCCCTCAGTTTTCTAATCTCCGCCAGCCTCTGTTCAGTGGATTTTTTGTTTTTCACATATTGCGAAAGTCCATATATGATTTGGCTGTTGATAGACCTGCGTTCCTCTTCAGCAAGATTCTTAATATCCTGGTATAGAACATCTGGGATTTCTCTGATGGTTATACTTGGCATGCCTCCTCCGATACTTCGCGGATTTCATTGTGCAACCAGGAGTTACAATACCGCACCAACCAATTGCAGTCAACACCTGATATCCAAAGCTTCCTCGAATTCACGTAGGATTCCATCAATTCCGGGAGGAATGTGATTGTTCTGTTGAAGGGATTTTTCGTTCCTTTCAAAGCTCAAAAGAAGTGGTTGGTTTTTAGCCCTACAACGTGACTTATAAAATTTTTCCTTGCAATATTCACATGAAATCGCCATACTACGAAAAATACCTTAAATGTAGGAGGCGAGCCAT
>JANQDY010000049.1 GCA_028278625.1 Thermodesulfobacteriota bacterium | reverse complement strand
ATACACGACTGAGACCATAGCTCAAAATTCCTGACTCACACCCGCGAGCTTGCTTTTGCCAACGATGTTTTTCAATCAATCCTTATATCGGAATTCCAGGCTTCATCAATTTCATTGCCTCGTTCTCCTTATTCAATATGATTTTAACACCTTCCAACAAACGGACCGGCGCTGCCGATCTCACAAACCGCCACACATACAAGTACACAATCGCCGCCCCCATGGCCACGTCCCGATATAGGGCCGTTCGAAGACCATGGAAGGCTTCGGCTTCCGGATCTTCGGGTCCGAAGCACCCGCAATCCACATCCAGCCCCAAATGGATTCCATACCCCAGGATGGCCATAAACAGCGCCAGCAGGGCCGCAATTCCCGCGAGACTGAACCGGATATCCAGAAGCAGACCCACGGCCAAAACCACCTCGAGAATCGGCAGCCCGATGCTTGTGGGTCCGACCCAGTGAGTAGGAACAATACCGTAGGCATCAATGATGACCCCAAAAGACTCAGGGGACATCAGTTTGGAAATGCCGGACCATAAAAACAGCGCCGAAAGCGTGATCCGTACGGCACGATAGGGCCAGATGGAAAAAACCCATCCATGCCCCCGCCGTCGCACCCTCGAAAGCCTCCCCTCTACCAGGCCCTCGTATTCTAGCCGCTCTGACGCCGTCATCATTATCCTCATACACGAATCATTTTTAGAGCCCTTATAGGGAAGGAACAAATGAATAGTCAAACTGGAAATTACGATGGAATGCCGGAACCATTTCGGTATTTCCAATGGACGGAAAGATCGCAAAATGAAGCCTCTTTGTCCCCTTACATGATATATCGTGCCATATTGAACATTTCATATTATGATGGTCATATGCAAAGGATGCTTTCGCAATGATGCAAAGGTCCTCACACAAAGAGGAGACAACAAATGAGCAAGAAAATCGCCCTGGTAACCAATGCCTTGGATTATGTCGGCCCCCCGGCGGTCAAGGCCTTGAGGGAGAGCGGATTCAGTTAAAGAGAGCAAGCATATGTCTGATATCAAATTTCACCCCTATATAGACGGGCTGATCCGCGCCGCCTTTGCCAATCCCATGACCCCCATGTGGAAGATGACGGTGGAACAGGTAAGAGAAACCCGAAACCAGGTGATCATCGGCTTGATGGGGCCCGGCGAGGCGGTGGCCAAGATTGCGGAGTTGGACGTGTCCGTCGAGGGCGGCCGAATCGGGTTGCGCCTCTACTACCCCAGCGACGAACCGAACCTGCCCGTACTCATGTGGTTCCACGGAGGCGGCTGGGTGGTGGGCAATTTGGACACCCACGACACTCCCTGTCGCGCCCTGGCCAACCGCACAAAGGCCTGCGTGGCAAGCGTGGATTACCGTCTCGCCCCGGAACATAAATTCCCGGTGGCGGTGTACGACTGCCTGGCAGCTACCAGATGGATTGCCCAGCATGGCGCCGGGATGGGCCTTGACACCGCCCGCATTTCCCTTGGCGGTGACAGTGCCGGCGGGGGCCTGGTCTTTGCCGTGGCCCTTTTGGCCAGGGATGAAGGCGGCCCGGAGCTTGAGAAGCTGGTCTCGGTGTACCCGGCCACGGACATCACCGGCTATGATCGGCCCTCCTTCAAAAAGTACTGGGACAAGGTGATCTTGAGCGGCCCTGTCTGCGATTACTACCGCAAACAGTATCTGGCCGAGCCGCGGGACGCGGAGAACCCCTTGGCCTCCCCCCTGTTTGCCCGGGATTTGTCGGGCCTGCCGCCCACACTGATCATCACCGCCGAGCACGATGTGTTGACCGAGGAAGGCGAGGCCATGGCGGAGGCATTGAAGGGAGCCGGTGTGGACACCACCTACTCCTGCTACCCCGGCATGATCCACCTGTTCTACGGCATGGGGAAGCTGAGCCAGGAGGAAAACGGCATTGCCGAATCCGGCAAGTGGTATCGGGGGGATTAGAAATATCGTTCAAAGAAGTCTAAAACCACGGACTCGTATCCCTCGGGCGGGTAATTCCATTTTTCGCCGTAGACATTGATCCGCTTGGTTACACCCTTTTCGTCATAGACGTCCCCCCCTTCCAGGACCCAGGCCAGCAATCCGCCCTTGAGGTTAAAGATTTGGATCCCCTTTTCGGCCATTTTCTGGGCGAACTTGCCGCTACGATAACTGATGGTGCAATAGGCGACAACGTGTTTTCCCTGATATCGGGACGGGTCTTTCAGAAATTCTTCCTGGGTGACGGCACCCGGGAGCATTGAGACGGAAATTTCCGCCGGTTTTCGCGTATCCACAAAGACGATGTTTCCATGGGCCATCTCCTGCATGGCTTGTTCGGGTGACATGTCCCTGACATTGGGAAATTCCTTTCGGTAGTCTTCATACATCTTGTATACGACCTTCTTCTTCTCTCCGTCCGTGAGTCTTTCGTCGCCTGCCGCGGCCGTTGGCAAAAGTCCCGGCATAAGCGCCAAAAGCAACCAAGATAACAACATGAGGGTGTGTTTTTTTCTCATGATCTTTTAATCCTCTCTCTACCATAATAGCTCCGGTACATGCCGCGGGTGTCAGGGGTCCCCAAAATGCGCTTAGTAAGATACCACGCCACACGGGCAATGACCCAAAAGGCATTTTTAGCACCAAGGCTTTCCCAGCGCCTGGTTGAGACCCGGGCATTTCCGAAAAGAAAGACCTGAGGTCCCAGGGTGCCCAGCCGAATGCTCAGTTCCACATCCTCCATCAGGGGAATGTCCGGGAACAACCCCCTTGAAACAACCGATTTCCGTCTGAAAAACTGCACCTGATCCCCAAAACTGATCCCCAGAAGCACCGCCCTCAGATCATTGGCCAAATTGATCAGCCAAAACCACGGATTTCCCCTTTCAAACCGGCTGCCCAGGGCACCTCCGCAAACGCGGGGCTGCCGTTCAAGAACATTGCACATTTCCGTAAAGCCGGGGGCTTTCACCAGAGTATCCGCATGAACCACCGCCACCAGATCACCCCGGGCCCTTTGAATGCCCGTAAGAATCTGGCCTCCCCTGCCGCCACCTTCTTCCACGGATCGCGCATCTTCGAAAACCCGTGCACCGGCCAAAAGCGCCATTGCCACGGTCTCATCCGAAGATCCCCCATCCACAACAATGACTTCAGTGACGGCACTGTCTTTTAACGCCTCACCCACGCAGGATGCGATATTCGCCCCTTCGTTGCGGGCAGGAATCACAACCGACACGGTTCCGGGAGAATCCTCCGCCATATGGTTTCCGATCTGCTTCAGAAAAAACACCCCCTGAAGCATCAGAAGGGCGTAAAAGGGAACCCATTCACACAGGTTTGCCCAGAGCGGCAGCTGGCGCATGCCCGCGGGCTCATAACCGCCGTTTGCCACAAAGGAAAAGGCAATGGTCAGGCACAACAACATCCACGGTTTTGACGGTTGGATCACCATCAAAGGGACTATCCAGCCCATATACCAGAAATGAAAAGTGGGTGCCAGCAGGATGATACAGCCGAAAAGGAAGAAACATCCGGGTACGGGATCATTTCGATAACGGCTGCTCCTTGCGGGATGAAAATAGAACAGGCCGGCCGACGCCAGGACCACCAGAAGAATCCTCAAGCCCGTTTTGGCGGGCAAGATCATTTCAGGGATCCCCCCAAAAACCATCTGAAAGTTTTCTCCCGGAAAAACCCACAAATGAAGCGCTGAAGGAAGAAGCAACGCCATCAACCCTATCCAGGCATACCTTATATTTTCACGGTTTATGAAAAACAAAAGCGCCGGGAGGGATAAAACCGTTACATGTGTCAGAAGCCCGGCCGTCAAGAACATCCATCCCCACTTCTTTCGGTCAAAAAAGCAGATAGCCCCGGTCAGCAAAAAATATTGAATCACATGAAAATGCCCTTCCCCGGCAAACGCCCATAAAATGACCGGGTTGAGCCCGAACAAGGTCAGCCACCGGTAATCGAGGCGGCGAAATCGCAGCACAAACGCCAGAAAGACCATGGTCCCCATGTCCAGCATTAGTAGGGTTGCCCTGGTGGCCAGCGGTTGACACAAGGATTCCTGGGCCAACAACATGAGCCTTGGGGTCAATGCCGTCAAGAAGATGACGATGAGTTTCCGGTTTGCCGACAAAGACCGTGGCAACAGCAGGAGGATGGCCATGCAGAAGCACCACTGAAACATGAACAGCAAGACAGAATATCCCTCGGGGAGCGATGAAATGAATGTCGTCATGGGGACAATTATTACACCGAACCTCAGTGCGTTATCAAGGGCAACCGCCCTTCTCGAAACATGGGAGAGCACGGGTCGGCGGCCGATGGTCTTCGGGCCATTATGGTTGACATCATCAGCAACTCATGGATAATGAAAGCATGGGGCCTGTTGATGAATAGGGCGCCAAAAGGGTTTCCCCGGTAGATTGCAGTTAAGTGGCCGTTTCGAAGAAAGGAGGGCTCCATGGAAAAGGACACCATCACCATCAGGCTCATGAAGGCGGAAGACTATGACGCCGTGGTTGGGATTGACGAAAAAGTACTCAATTCTTCACGAACGGAATACTATGATATGAAATTCGAGAAGCTTTTCCAGACCAAAGACTACCTTCCCGCATCGTTGGTGGCTGAAAATGGCAACGGAAAAGTGGTCGGATTTGTAATGGGTGAAACCTACATGGGAGAATATGGCATTTTCCAGGGAGAGGCGACCCTCGATACCATCGGCGTTGATCCCGCCTATCAGCAAAAAGGGATCGGAGAACGGCTGATCGATGAGTTTCTGGCGCATTTGAGAAAGCTCGGCGTCAAGAAAGTCAGCACCCTGGTCGCATGGAATAACTCAAGCCTGATCCATTTTTTCAGCGCGAACCGGTTCGCCCCTTCAAAAACCATTTATCTGGAAAGAAAAATCTAACGCGGCACAGCCGCTGGTTCCGGGCTCTGGGCGCCAGGTCCTGGGTGCCAGTTGCCCATCGCCCAGCGCCTATCTTGAGCTCATTTGAGTGCTTTTATCAAGGCACCAGCAAGGGTATCGGGATCAATGAAAAGTGTCTCGTGGCCCCCGTCCACCTCGATGAGATCATGATCCCCCAATCCTTGGGCCATGCCCAGGTAGGCCCCGGGCGGCAGGGAAGCGTCGTCCTTGCAGAAGACCACCGTTTTCGGGATGGTCAAGGCATCAAACCCACTGGTGTCCACGGGAGTGGTAAAGAGGGCGATGGGCTGGGGTACCAACCGGCTGATCAACGCATCCTGGACTTCCGGGGACGCATCCCCCATGAGTTCGTTGCGCACAAAATCTTCCAGCACCGGGACGCAATTATCAGGGCTCGCTTCCGCGGCGGCGGTCATTCCCTGGGCCACCTCCGGCGGCACCAGATCGAACTGGGCCTTGCCGCTTGGGAGCACAAAAGCGTTGTGAAAAATCATTTGCGATATCTTCTCTGAGGCACCGGGCGCCGCCGCCTGCATCATGAAGCCGGCGCTGGAGTGTCCCACCAGAACCACCGGTTCGGACTGCTTCAGAAGCACCCGGCCGATGGCACCCACATAGTCCTCGAAGGTGATTTTGGACCGGTCATCATTCTGCCCATGTCCCGGCATGGTCGGCGCTTCCGCGGAAAAACCTTCTTTTTCCAATGCCTTGATCACACCGTCCCAGCACCAGCCCCCATGCCAGGCGCCGTGCAGCAATACAAAATGCTTTTCCATTCTTTTCTCCTTCCTTATTCTGGAAATCAGATAACTTTGATCAAATTCAGCCAGCCCGGTCGATCCTTTTCCATGGTTTCCATGGCGCCCGCGAAGCCCAGGACTTTGACCACGCCCGTTTTTGCCGCTTCCCTTAAGACCTCACCCATGGCTTTGAAATGGGCCCGGGAAGTCCCCAGCAACTCTTCCCGCATCTGTTGCCTGAGCGTCTCCGTATCCTTTGTCAGAAGGCGCGTCATGGACACAAACCCCTTGGTATCGGGAAGCATATGGCCGTCCAGATCCCCGATGGCGCCGATAACACTCTTGCTCAGTTCATCTTCCGACAGGTCCTCCGTCAAAAGAAACCGGGCCGACCGGTCAAAGGCCTCCAGGGTCCGCAAAAGGTTGGGATCCCTGTAGGAGACAAAGGTCAATACACCGGAAATGCGATCCAGCTGACAGAAGGCCCCATAGGCCCCCCCCTGAACCCGGATGCGGTCCCACAGCCAGGCATTTCTGATATACCGGGTTATGGCCAGGGCCGAGCCGTGAAATTGATACCCCAGTGCCGTAAGATCCGCCCCTTTGCCCACATAGTTTACCTGTGACGGAATGGTCATCCCTTCAAAAAGGGGTTGGCTGCGGCTGGGCCATTCCCAGTTCAGGTCGCCGGATTGGGAAACGGTTTGATCCGGCAGGGCGTTCACCAAACCCCGCAACCGCGGTTCAATGCCCTTCCATCCGGGAGCATCGACGGTGATATTGGCCAGCGCATTTTTGCGATTCACCAACATGCGGTGGATGTTCTTTAAAACGGCAAGGACCTTTGGCCAGTCTTCATCAACGTCCCGGATCAATTGCCGAATAAAAAAGAGGTAGCTGATGCCGCTCATCTGTTCGGAGGCCCAGTGAGACTCGGAAAAGTGGGATTTGAGACGCTGGTTTACCATCTGGTGCCCGGCGGGGATCAATTTCTGCTCAACCCGGGCCTTCTCTTCCAGGACCATCTGTCTGAAGCGTTCCCGGTCGTCCAACTTAACAGAGAGGAGCACGTCCTCAAAGAGCCCGAGCATTGCATCCGCCTGATGGACCATCGCTTTTCCCCGAAGAAAGAGCCAGGCCGCACTTTCATGGGTACCCTGCATGTTCGAGGTAAAGGATACGGGGTAAATCCCCCCTGTTTTCCGACTGATGCGCTGGGTGAGGGATACAAAATCCTCCCTTTCGGTTCCCATTTCAACAAAGGCCCGGCCCACCAGGGGCACATAAGGTACATATTCGGCGGGCAGATGATGAAGGTTAAAACCGAGATCCACATAAACAATGCCGTTGGTAAAGAGATCGTGGAACAGGACCGGCGTTCCTTTCTCATCGGTTTCATCCATGGGCAGGTGTTTGTTTTGTGGTTCCAGATCTTCCCGCTTCAGCATGGGGATGGTGGCCAGGGCCTCCGGGGGATCCGGTGTTTCCTGAAGACGCTTAAGCGCTAAAGTGTTTTCAAGAACCGCGCCAAGCGCTTCTTCGTCCATGCGGCCCCTGGCGTTTAAAAGCCGTTCCTTTTCCGCTGCCGCCTCCTTCTCCCGAAGGCGGGCATCCGGTTCCAGAAGCAGTGTGGTTCGATGGGTGTTCTTGAGAAACGCCTCCTTAATCAACCGTTCAAAATAGGTGGGATCGGTTGCGGTCCGATCCCTGAGCCGTTTTAAGGGCCCATCAAAGGCCAGGAGACAGAGCGGATCCCCGTCATAAAGCCAGGTGGTGAGGGACCTGAGCATCACGGAAAGGCCCCTTGGAAAATGGCCGGCGTTGTTCTCCCGCAGGCGAAACTCAATGGTATTGAGGGCCGCCTCAACGGTATGGGGATCAATCCCGTCAGTGCTTTGTGATTTCAGGGTGCCCATGATAAGATCTTCGATTTTCTGGGCGTTCTTGGTTTCGATTCCCTTGAGACCCGTTGAAAAACTCATCTGCTGAAGCTCGGTTTCCAAGCCTCCGCCGGTGATGTCCTCCCCCATCCCAGAGTCGATAAGGGCCTTCCTCAAGGGGGACGCGGGCATTCCCAAGAGGATGTACTCCAGGACCCGCAATGAAAAGTTGGCATCAACGGAACGCGTCTCTTGAAGCAACCAGTTCACGGTGATCATCCCCTTTGCCTCGCCGTCATCGCCTGACATGTAGGGCCGAACCAGTTTTTTGGGTTCATGGAAAGGGGACTGCAGGGTTATTGCGGAATCCACCGGAACCGCTCCAAAATCCTTCAGCACCGCTTCCAGACGGACCAGACGTTCTTCGGGATCATCATCCCCGTAAAAAAAGATCCGTGCATTGGACGGGTGATAGTACCGTTTGTGAAAGGCGTAAAACGCCTCATAGGTGAGACCGGGAATTTCTTTGGGATCTCCCCCGGAATCGAGGCCATAGGCATTGTCCGGAAACAGGGACTGAAGGGAGACCTCCGCCAGCACGGAATCAGGCGATGAGTAGGCCCCTTTCATCTCGTTATACACCACCCCTTTAAACACCATTTCAGCCTCTTTTTCCGCCAGTTCGAAATGCCACCCTTCCTGTTGGAAAATGGCGGGGGTGATTCTGGGGTAAAATACCGCATCCAGATACACATCCATGAGGTTGTAGAAATCCTGAAGGTTCTGGCTGGCCACCGGATAACAGGTCTTATCCGGATAGGTGAAGGCGTTTAAAAAGGTCTGAAGCGATCCTTTTAAGAGCTCCACGAACGGTTCCTTAACAGGGTATTTCTTGGATCCGCACAGAACGGAATGCTCCAGAATATGGGCAACGCCGGTGGAATCAAAGGGGGGGGTGCGAAAGGTGATGCCAAAGACCTTGTTTTCGTCATCGGTGATCATGGACAGAATCTGGGCATTGGTTCTTTTGTGCCGGTAGAGACGGGCCTTGGTCTTGAGTTCTTCAATCTCCTGCTCTTTGATCAGTTCAAATGCGTCGGGCGTTTTCATTTGCTCCTCCAACTGAGGCAGTCTGTTGTCTGCGGGGGTTCTTTCTATATCGAATGATCTGATATGCCATAAGAAGCAGGAAAATGACAAGTCCAATATAGTTCAATCGATCGTCCGCCCAGATCAAAAGTACGGCGGAGGCGCCGAAAAGAATGGTTTCCGCCCAGCTGAGGGAAACAAGACAATAGCGCTCCAAAGAGACCACGAAGGCGATAATGGCCAGGGTGCAGAAAATGACCGTTTGGACCACATCACCGGTAGGGCCGTTCAACAGCAGTGGATGGTATGCCATGACGATGGGGAGGATATAAAGCCCTTTGGCCAGTTTCCAGGAAGTAAACGCGGTCTTCATGGGACTTGAACCGGCAATGCCCGAAGCGGCAAAGGATTCCAGCGCCACCGGAGGCGTGACATTGGCATCCTGACTGTACCAGAAAACGATCATGTGTGCCGTCAGCAGCGGAATGCCCAAATCCATCAATCCGGGACCCGCCAGAATGACCAGGACGATGTAGGAAGCCGTTACGGGTAATCCCATTCCCAGAAGCAGTGACGTGAGAGCCACCAGGCCCAGTGCCAGAAGGGGGATCCCCTGGGAGAGGGAGACCACCAGGGATGAAAAACGGAGGCCCGTTCCCGTGAGGTTGACCACCCCAACGATGATGCCTGCGGCCGCGCAGGCCACGGCCACCACCACGGCGTTTTTGGCCCCCTGCTCCAGGGTTTTTAGGAGCGTTTTAAAGGAAATCCGTGAAGATTTTCTGAAAAGAGCCGTCACGTAAAGGGCTAAAATAGCGATAAACCCTGCCATCATGGGACTGTAGTTCAAAACCAGCACCGTCACCAAAACGGCCACGGGAAGAATAAAATGAATCCCCTTTTGTAAGGTTTTTAGGAAACCGGGCAGGACCTCTTTGGGCAGGCCCCAGATACCTGCTTTCTGGGCTTCCAGGTGGACAAACAACACCACCGAAAAGAAATAGAGAACCGCCGGAATAAAAGCGATTTTGATGATGTGCAAGTACGGCGTTTGGGTGAATTCCGCCATGAGAAAAGCGCCTGCCCCCATAATGGGGGGCATCAACTGTCCCCCGGTGGAAGCGGCGGCCTCAACGGCCGCCGCCACGTGGGGACGATAGCCGATCTTCTTCATCATGGGAATGGTAAAGGAGCCCGTGGCCACCACATTGGCCACCGCGCTCCCCGCCACCGACCCCATGAAGCCGCTGGCAACAACGGCTGTTTTGGCGGGTCCCCCGGAAAATCTTCCGGTGATGGAATATGCCATGTCGATAAAAAAGTTGCCGGCCCCGGTCTTTTCCAGGAAAGATCCAAAGAGAATGAAAATGAAGACAAAGGTCGCCGCCACGCCGGTGGGGAGTCCGAAAATGCCTTCGGTGGTGAGAGAGAGCGTGGTGGCCATGCGTTCAATGGAGTATCCCTTGTGAATCAGAATCTCGGGCATGTAGGGGCCGTAATAGCCGAAACACAAAAATCCCGCCGCAATACAGGTCAGGTTGAGTCCGATGACCCGACGGGTGGCCTCCAGTACCAGCAGAACCAGAACAATGCCGGTGGCAATATCCCACTGGCTCCAGTCTCCCTGACGCTCAAAGATGCCGGTCAGGTCAATGAAGATGTAAGCCCCCACGGCAACGCTGAGACCGCAAAGCAAAAGGTCCACCCACCGGAACAACAAATACGTTTTTGCGTCTCTTTTGCCGTAGAGGGGACGGGTCAAGAACGCGAGGACCAACATGCTGCTCAAGAAAACGGCCCTGTGCCGCATGGCGGTCATGGCAACCACGCCTGCGGTATAGAGCTGGAAAAGACTCAACCCAACACCGACCACGGCGATGATGCCCAGAATACTCCGATCCATGGGGGAAAAGGATGAAGGGCTTTTTTCCGTCATGGCTGCCTCCCGTTCTGTTTAGGGCGTTGCCCGATGGGGGAAAAGCAATCGATACATCCGGTAGAGCAGGCTCACCGGCCCGGCGCTGAACCGAACCGCCGCATGGGGTGCCATGGCAGAGAGATTCGTCTCTGTCCCTCGCCATAAGACCGTATGATCCACCCCGGGACTCCCGATGCGAAGGATGAAATCGCCCGTGGCCATGTGCATGTTTTCGATGGCCTCATAGGGTCCCCGGCGCACCATGCGGCCCACACCCGGCATGCGGCCCATGCCGGCCCCGAATTTCAGATAGCGCTCCTCTTCAATGTAGATCCGCCCACGGCCGTCCACGCTATGGATTTCCCATATGGGCGCATTCTCCACCGAATGCATATAGCGGATTGTAAAAGGCTCCCCGTCATCCATGGGCAGAACCAGCAGGGGGCCGGCCTCTTTAAGCGGCGTGACACGAAGTTCCAGGCCTCCTGGCAGGCACCAGAGCGTCAAAAGGAGAACTCCCAATACCGCCGGAATGCCCCACAGGATTGTCCGAAACCGCTTTTTCACGCCGCATACGACCGTTACGGAATCAGCTTGGCGGGCACCTTGATTCCTTTCTCCTTCAGGTATTTAATGGTCCCAGGATGAAGCGGTATGGGGGAGTGCTTCACCGTGTTTTCGGGCGTGGTGTAGGCTGCTGACGGATGGATCTTGCGCAGCAGGTCATTGTGTTCAAAAAGCGCCTTTGCCAGTTTGTACACCAGTTCCGTGTCCAGGGATTTCTGACAGATCATGACATTCCAGACACCGATGGTGGGAACCGGTTTGTCCACTCCCCGATACACGCCGCCGGCCAGTTCGATGGCGGAATAGGTCTTGTTGGAGGCGAGGATCTTTTTCGTCTGTTCCGGCGTAAAAGGAAGGATTCGAATATCATGGGTGGTGGCCAGATCCATGATGGAACTGGTACCGGGGCCCACACACCAGGTTCCCATCTCGATCATGCCGTCTCTTAAGGCGTTGGAACTTTCGGTAAAGGAGAGGCGCGAATCCTTATAGTCGTCCTTGTTAATGCCCAGTGCCTTAAAAACCGCTTCAGCCATGAAATTGGTACCGCTGCCAGGACTCCCGGTGCTGATGCTTTTCCCCTTCACTTGGGCCACATCGGTGATACCGCTGTCTTTGAGGGTAACCATCTGAAGGAGATTCGGGTACATGATGGCCATGGAGAGAATCTTCTGTTTCTTTCCCTTGAATTTACTGATCCCCTTGTACCCGGCCACCGCCACATCGCCCATGACTTCCCCGATGACCGTTTCACCCTTTGATGCCAGCTTCACGTTTTCCACACTGGCGCCCGTCACTTCGGCCACGGCCTTGACACCCGGCACATACTTGGTCCAGATTTCCGCCACACCACCGCCATAGGGATAGTAAATCCCGCCGGTACCGCCCGTACCGATACCCAGGAACACGGTTTTGGAGAGAGCCGGAGCGGTAAAGAGCAGAAGCAGCATCCCAACGAGAGCCAACAGGATAAAGCGTTTTTTCATTTTCATTTGAACCTCCTTTATCTTCTAGGTTTTTATTGCCCCATGGTGGTGATTCGAATGTCAATGGCTTTGGCTTTTGAGGTCATATCCTTTACCGGATAGACAAAAGAGACGGTCTTTTGCGGCGGAATCAGCCCTTTTTTGGTTTTTCGGGGAATCAACCCGCCGACGGCCTTGCCGTTATCCAAGAAGATGTTGACCCTGAAACGCTGCGGCTGATCACTGATATTCTTCAATGAGACTTCAAAGTGGAGTGTGTTGACGCCCTCCCATCTTTTGAAAAAACAGGAGAGGGAAACCAACTGGGCTTCAGGACAGATCTCTTTACTGATCTGTTCCTCCGGTGCACATGCGGACCCTGCTTCAGCGGCATGGACTTCCGCTCCCACACCGCCCAAAAGGCATAAAACCATCACGACCCAAATCAGGACAAAAAAACTTTCGAGACCCCTTTTTCGTTTCATGTTCCCTCCTTCCGTCTAAATGGTTAACCGTTGAAAATACCTTCAAAATAAGATCAGATAACACCATAGATCCACTCTCCTTGTCAAACAGATTTTGGTTTAAGGATCAAACAAACCTTGTGTACATCGGTAAGAACAAAAGGTTTCCGGCAGGCCGGCTTTCATGATTTTGACACGAAAAATGTTTTTCCGACCTGTCTTGCGCCAATCTCTCGTTCCATCAACCTTAGACCCCCGTTTTCAAACCATGAAAACAGCATACATTGTGACGAAATTAACAGCATTCGGAAGTCCTTTCCGACCCACTTCGCCGGAACGCTTCCTCCAATCAAGATCGAGGCCCTGAATCGGGCCCTCACAGCGGCGTTGGGACTGGATTCGCCCTCCTGACCAATTCAGCCGGTATTTCCCTCGTTCTATGATTTTTCACCTTCATCCGCTGATCCTGCGGGATCCCGCGACGCCATTGCCCGACCGATGCGGCAACCGATCCCCTTGAGATTGGGGGTTCCGAACTCCCGGCCCAGTCCTTCGATGTTGGTGAGCATGTTGTAGTTGGCGCGGGTCCAGCGGCTTTTTTGACCGATATCCTCTTCCGGGAACCACCAACCATAGGCGGCGCTGATGACGTGAGGGTGAATTTGATCCGTTAGACGGGCCTTTTGGCGAATCCTGCCCGTTCGGGTTTCGATTAAAACCCAATCGCCTTCGGAAATGCCGTTTGCCCCAGCCGTTTCCGGATGAATCTCGACCACGGGCTCCGGGTGTTTCTTTCTTAAGCTTTCAACCCACCGATAGGAGGAATGAAGGTAGAACCGATCCTTCCGACTGGTTAGAACCAGCGGATAATCCGGGTCGTTTACTGGCGGGTCATTGGCCTGGGGCATGGCACTGAGCTTGAACTTATCCGCCGTGCTGAGTCGCAATTCCACTTTGCCGGTGGCGGTCCTGAACCCCTTTTCTTCATATTTCCTGAAAAGCGCCTTCCCTTTCAAATATCCCCTTTGGGCAAAGGCCTTAAAGGTCAGTCCGGCAGGGTTCACCACCATTTCAACCAGTTGGCGGTAATCATCGAACCAGTGTTCCCGATCGGTCATGGCCAATCCCAACTCATTGATGATTTGAATGTCGGGCCGGCACTCTTCGGGCGGATCAACCGCCTTGGGCCGGGCCAGAACATAACTGTGCCCCAGGCCGTAATGACCGATATCGTCAAATTCAAAACTTGTGGCGGCGGGGAGCACGATGTCCGCCAGAGACGCCGTGGGGGTCATGAACAGATCGCTCACCGCCAGAAAATCGAGGGTCTTCAAGGTTTGAAAGGTGAGGTTGCTGTCCGCGTAGGCCAAAAGAGGGTTTGCACACTGAACATAGGCCCCTTTCACCGCATAGGGGTCTTGGGCCAGCACGGCTTTCCTGAAGAAAGCGGGAGGCACGGTCATGAGCCGGGGGATGGTGCCTTTGGCCGCATGAATCATCTCTTTTCGTTTGTTTGGCAAAAGATCCGCCCGCACATATTTTCCCAAGGGCATGATGGCAGGCTCATTGGCCCAGATATTTCCTCCCGGAACATCCAGATTGCCGCAGAGGGCCATCAGGCAAATGAGGGCTCTTGCGGTATCAAAAGCATGGCGGTTCTGCTCCAGAGCGTTTCCCCAGTGCAAGGCGGCGGGCGTTGACCCCGCGTACATCCGTGCGGCCCTGCGAATGAGATCCGGGTCCACCCAGGTGATGTCCCCCATCCTCTCGGGAGAAAAAGCCTTCACATGCGCCTTCAGGTCCTCGAAACCGTGGGTCCAGTTTTTTACAAAATCACGGTCAAAGAGACGTTCTTCAATGATCACATTCAGAAACGACAGGGCCAGAAAATGGTCCGTGGCCGGCTGAACCTGAAGCCAGATCTTTGCCTTCCCGGCCAGATCGGTCTTTCTGGGATCGACGACCATCAGATCGGTTCCTTGGCTTAACTGATCCAGAAGGAGGCTGTGAATCTCTCCTTCCTCGTTGGTGTGGGTCGGATTGCTTCCCCAAACAAGAACGGTTTCGCTCGGGTAATGAAAATCAGTGACCGGATAGAAACCGCAGGTATGGAGTCCCGTCACTTCCCGGGGCGCATGACAGACATCCTGAACCGCCACCACGTTGGGGGATCCGAAGAGATTGGCCAGACGGATCAGTGCGAAATGCTCCATCCCTTTTGGCATGCCCTGACAGAAGGCGACCCCTTTCGCCCCATGGGTCTCCCTGATTCGCAGGAGATTTGTGCTGATGGTCTCCATGGCTTCTTCCCAGGAGATCTTTTGCCACTGGCCCCTCCCCCGCTTCCCCTTGCGTTTGAGCGGAGTCCTGAGCCGATCCGGATGGGTAAGGCGTTTATGGGAAGCCAATCCCTTGGCGCACACATAGCCTCTATTCAGAAAACCGTCGGGATCTCCCTTCACTTTAACGATCCGGTTGTCCTTTGTTCCCACCAAAATAGCACACCCGCCGTGATCCATCCTGGCACAGTGAGTCCTGATCCACCGAATATCCCTGTCCGTCATGATAAGGCCTTAACTATTTAATTTTAAGAGGCAATATTCAGGTCCCTCATCCCTGGATGAAGCCCCGGAACACGCAAAGGTCATCAAAGATGGATAACACCCGCTTTACGGATTGTCAAAAGGATTGTATGGTCTTTCTATGGGTATAACAACAAGCGCCCGCGGCATTGGACCGGAGGGGTTTAGACGGTGATAGAGATCGCGAAAACCGCCAGAAAGGAGATCAAAAAGATCGTCGAGGGAGAAAAGACACCCTCCCCCGTCCGGATCACCATGGCCGGCGGATGCGTCGGCCCTCACTTGGGAATGTTACTGGATGCGGCCCGGCCTGGGGATCATGTTTTTGAATTGGAGGGAGTCCGTTACGTCATAGACAGGGTGCTTCTTTTTCGGCTTCAGCCGATTACCGTGGATTTCACGGAAGGCCCATTCGGGGCCAAATTCGCCATCACTTCCGCTCATCCGGTGGATGATCCCTGACCCGTCGCCGGGTTTAGCCCTTTTCCCCCTGTGGAACGTCTGATCCTTTCCTCACGGATTCCACCCGGCATTCCAGCTCACCTTCCCCCAATAGGACCAGAATACGGTCCCCTTCATGAACACCCGAAATGTTCCGCAGAACCCGTTTTTCAGGCAATCCGAACGCAATACTGTATCCTCTTTCCAAAATGGATGTGGGGTTCAGGTCCGCCAGCCCCCTTTTGAGCAGGGCAAGGCGCATCCCCAGCTCTCTGAGCCTGGCCCTCATGATCTGAACCAGAGCGGTCCTTTGAAAATCGAGGTGCCGTTTCCGGGATTCGATCCCGCGGTTCGGGGAGTCCATTTGCAGTCTATTAGACAGCTCGTCCAGTCTATTGTGGTTCTGCGCCAGAACAAAACGGATCAGGCGAGTCAGCCGCTGTTGTAACGCATCCAGATGAATCCAGGCCTCGGCCAGACGTTTTCTCGGGTCCCTGAGACGGGTTTTCAGATTTGACAGGCGTTCTCCGTTGCGGCGGTGCCGTTGCGCCATGGCCGCAACGAGACGGGACCTGAAATCAGTTATGCGGTTTCCAAGGGCTTCCTTTTCCGCCACCAGAAGCTCTGCTGCCGCGGAAGGGGTCGGCGCTCTCAAATCGGATGCCAGGTCGCTGATGGTAACGTCAATCTCGTGACCGACGGCGGAGACAACCGGTATATTGGAGCCCCTGATGGCAAATGCCAGCGCTTCGTCATTGAAAGGCTGCAGATCCTCGAGAGAACCGCCGCCCCGGGTCAGTACGATGACGTCCGCGTCCAAATCCCGGTTAACGGCCCGAATGGCCGAGATGATTTCCGAGGCCGCCTGTTCACCCTGCACCCGCACCGGCAGTATGCTGATGTCAAGGTTGGCGAATCGCCGCTGGACCACCTTCAGAAAATCCCGCACCGCGGCACCCGTTGGAGACGTGATCAGGGCGATTCGTCTGGGAAGGAAGGGAATCGGTTTCTTGACAGCCGGATCAAAAAGGCCCTGTTTTGCCAACTTGCTTTTGATCTGCTCAAAGGCCAAGGCCAGGGCCCCCACACCCAAAGGCTCCAGATAATCGAGGATCAGCTGGTATTCCCCCCTTGGGCCATAAACGCCCACCCGCCCTTGGGCGATCACTTTCATGCCGTTTTCAGGCATAAATTTCAAATACCTGGCCTGAAGGCGGAACATGACGGCACGGATCTGGGCCCTTTCATCCTTTAGCACCATGTAGAAATGTCCCGATCTGGGTGCGGAAAAATTGGAGATTTCCCCTTCAACCCAAACAAAATCGAGGTTCACCTCCAGAAGATCTCTTATTTCCTCGGTGAGTTGTTGAACGGTATAGACCTTGGGTCCCTGGTTTTCCGGCGGCGTTTCCAGCAAAACAAACTTCCCCTTTTCGCGAATAACTCTACAGTGAATATCCCGATTAACCTATTTATATTACAAAACATATGAATTCCACCACGTCATTCCGGCGAAAGCCGGAATCCAGCAGCCTTTCAATGGATTACATGTTCTGGATGCCGGATCAAGTCCGGAATGACGATAGAACTTTGGACTCTCCGGAAATTAGATTCGGTTCGCAAGATAGCATGCCACGGTCACATAAGACAACGTTCAAAAAAATGTTGCGATTTGAAAAATAATGATATAGTTGAAGAAATTTACGCTTTTAAAACTGTTCACTTGTAACAGTTCCTTGGTCCATACAAAGAAATACGGGTTCCGGGCACATGATCCGGGGCTTCATGAGTGCGGTTTTTACCGATTCCAGGAGGATATAAATGACTGAATATAAAAAAATAAGTGAGATTATGGCACCTGTCGAGAATTACGACAAGGTAAACGTCAACGCCCAGCTCTGTGATGCCATCAGCATTTTGAAGAGAAACTATGAAAACCTGAAAAAGGGAGATCAGGGAAACTACCACAAAACACTGCTTGTGGTGGATGACAAGGACAATATTGTGGGAAAACTCTCCATGTATGACCTGATCCGCGGCCTGGTTCCGGAACCGGCAAAAAAGCCTGAACTGTCAAGGGCTTACAGCTCCATGCGGTCGGGCCGGGCAAGGGATGTGTCGGCACAGGTGGGGGATGCCCAGGAACACTTCCAATGGCTGCAATCCACTTTCTCCGATCTGATCAAACAGGAGGCCCACAAAAACATCCGCGACATCATGAGCCCCATTGAAAAATCGAGCTTGAAGGCGGAGGACAAGGTGACCCACGGCATTTACACCCTCTTCAAGGACCAGGTTCGACAGCAGTTCGTCCAGAGTGAAGGAAAAATCGTCGGCGTGGTAAACCTCAATGTCATCTTCAGGGAACTCCTCGAAGTGGCGGGGCCGGAATGTCACATCAACTGGTAAAGGGCCGCTGATGCGGGTTTTTCACCTTCACCCGGTTTCAATTCCGGTTCAATTCCGTTGATTCCCAATCAAAGTTTTAGAACCCCTAGGTCATGGGCCATGGGCCATTGGAATTTGTCGCCCCTGGCCCCCATGGCCTGTCATCCATCCCCTCATTCCCATTCAAAATGAAAAAAAAACTTGACTTCGATTGCCGCCCATATTAGTTTCCGAAAATGAATGACAGTTCATTCATATTTTTCAGGCCAGCTTTTTTAAGGAATCCGTTAATCGCGCAACGCTCACATTCGAACACGTTAAGGAGGTGTCTATGGACAAAAAAATGAATAAAGCCGGGGTCATTGGCGCAGGGGTCATGGGAGCCACCATTGCGGCCCAGCTCGCCAATGTGGGCATTGAAACGGTTTTGCTCGACATTGTCCCCCCGAAATTCACGGAGGAAGATGAGAAAAAGGGACTCACGCCGGAAGACAAGAAATTCAGAAACAAATTCGGCAACAACGGGCTGAACACCGCCCTAAAGTCGAAACCCGCGTCCTTTTATATTCCTGAAAACGCCAAGCTGATCACCATCGGTAACCTGGAAGACGATCTTGCGCTTCTGAAGGATGTGGACTGGATCATCGAGGTGGTGGTCGAGCGGTTGGACATCAAAAACCGGGTTTTTGAAAAAATCGAGACGGTTTTGACCCCCGGCACCATCATTACCTCCAATACCTCCGGAATCCCGGCAAAAGAGATGTGCGAGGGCCGTTCCGACGATTTTAAAAAGTACTTTGCCATTACCCATTTCTTTAACCCGCCCCGTTACATGAAGCTTCTTGAAATCGTTCCCGGGCCGGACACCCTTCCCGAAGTGGTTGAAACACTGGCAGAGGTCTGTGAAAAAAGAGTGGGCAAAGGGATTGTTTATGCCAAGGATACCCCCAACTTTGTGGCCAACAGAATCGGTACGTTCAGCATGTTCGCGGTCATGGGCGCCATGATGGAACTGGGCCTCTCCATAGAAGCCGTGGACAAACTGACCGGCCCCATTGTGGGAAACCCCAAAAGCGCTTCCTTCAGGACCGCCGATCTGGTCGGTCTGGACACCCTGCTGCACGTGGCGGACAATGTATACGACGGATCCCCCGATGACGAAAGACGGGAAGTATTCAGACCCCCCGAATTCATCCAAAAGATGGTTGAAAAGGGTCTACTGGGTGAAAAGAGCAGACAGGGCTTCTACAAAAAAAGCAAGGATGCGGACGGCAAACGGCTGATTCTGTCCCTTGACTACAACACGCTGGATCACACTCCCCAGGAAAAGGTCAAATTTCCATCCCTGGAAGCGGCCAAGAACATCACGGGTGTCGGCAACAAGATCAAATCCCTCTACTACGCCGAAGACCCGGCCGGTGCATTCACTTTTAAGACCTTGAGCGAAACCCTTGTTTATGCCGCCAACCGCATTCCCGAAATCGCCGACGATATCGTCAACGTGGACAATGCCCTTAAATGGGGATTTGCCAGAAAGCTGGGTCCTTTTGAGGCATGGGATGCCATCGGTGTTAAGAAATCCATTCATAAAATGGAGGAAGCCGGTTATGAAATTCCCGCCTGGGTGGCCGAGATGCTGGATAGCGGCAAGGAAAGCTTCTACAAGAAGGAAGCGGGAAACCTCTACTTCTATGATATCGAAAGTAAAGACTACCGGGAAGTTCCGGTGAAGCCGGGCATCATTTTGCTCCCCAGCCTGAAAGAGCGGGACAAACTGGTCACGGAAAACACCGGCGCATCTCTGATCGATCTGGGAGACGGCGTTGCCTGTCTCGAATTCCATACCAAAATGAATGCGCTGGGTGACGACATCGTCAACATGATCTTCAAATCCGCTGACATCGTCAGCAGCGATTTTGAAGGTCTGGTGATCGCCAATCACGGCACCAACTTCTCCGCCGGCGCCAACCTGCCGCTGATCCTCTTTACGGCCCAGGAGGAGGAATGGGATGACCTGGACTGGATGATCAAGATGTTTCAGGATTCTCTCATGAAGCTGAAATACCTTGAAAAACCGGTTGTGGCGGCTCCCGCGGGCCTTGCCCTGGGAGGCGGATGCGAGATCTGCCTGTCCTCTGACCGGGTACGCTTTGCCGCTGAGACCTACATGGGTCTTGTGGAAGCGGGCGTGGGCCTGGTGCCTGCCGGCGGCGGCACCAAAGAGATGTTCCTTCGGAACACGGACCATCTTTTTGAAGTCAAGAGGGGCGGTCTTTACCCGAAACAGATCGAAATGATGCCTTTCATCGCCAGGGCATTTGAAACCATTGCCATGGCCAAGGTGGCCACTTCCGGTCCGGAAGCCGTTCAAATGGGATACCTCAAAGAGACCGACAAAATGACCGTCAACCGTGATTACCAGATTCAGGATGCCAAGAATACGGTACTGGCCCTGAATTTGGAGGGATATGCACCGTCAAGGCCCAAGGATGATCTGCGGGTGCCGGGTGAAAACACCTTTGCCATGATAAAACTGGGGCTTTGGACCATGCACGAACAGAACTATATCACGGACCATGATGTGACCGTCTCCGAGAAGATCGGATACATCCTCTGCGGCGGCGCCGTTCAGGAGCAAACCGTGGTGACGGAGCAGTACCTCCTCGATTTGGAACGGGAGGCCTTCCTGAGCCTCTTGGGTGATCCCAAAACCCAGGCCAGGATACAGCATATGTTGACCACCGGGAAACCGCTCAGAAACTAAAGGGATCTCGCGCGAGACATAACCAAAGACATCAAACAGCCCATAACTGATCATTGACAGGGGAGGAAAATATAATGAAAGAAGCCGTAATTGTTGCCGCCTGCAGGACGGCAGCGGGAAAAGCCCCCAGAGGAATGCTGAAGCATACCCGTCCCGAAGCGATGGGATGTGCCGTATTGGAAGATTTAATGAAACGGGCCGGCGATCTGGACCCGGCGGTCATCGATGACGTGGTGATCGGATGTACATTCCCCGAATCCGTTCAGGGACTCAATCTGGGGCGAGTACTTGTGATGAGCATGGGATGGCCGGACCGCATTCCCGGCATGACCGTGAACCGGTTCTGTTCTTCAGGCCTTCAGTCCATTGCCATCGCCGCTGAGAAAATCATGTGCGGATTTTCGGATGTGGTGGTCGCCGGAGGTGTTGAGAGCATGAGCCAGATTCCCATGGGGGGGAGCATGATGTACCCCAATCCCGCCCTGGTGGATACGCACCCGGGTGCTTTCACCGGCATGGGTCTGACAGCGGAAAATGTGGCCGAAAGGTTCAATATCGGCCGGGATGAGCAGGACGCGTTCGGTGCCAAAAGCCAGCAGAAAGCCGAAAAAGCTCTTCTTGAGGGACGTTTCAAGAGCCAGATCACACCCTTGAAAGTCAAAAAACAGAAACAGCTGCCCAATGGCAGGTTTGAATTTGAAGAAGTGATTTTTGACCAGGATGAAGGGGTGCGTCCCGGTACCACCAAGGAAAGCATCAGCAAGATTCCGTCGGCGTTCAAGCCCAAAGGGACCGTCACCGCCGGCAACTCTTCACAGACCAGCGACGCGGCCGCCGCAGTTCTGCTCATGGGCAAGGAAAAAGCCAAGGAACTGGGTCTAAAACCCATGGCCACCTTCAGGTACCATACGGTGGAAGGATGTGAACCGGAAATCATGGGGGTAGGTCCTGCGGTTGCCATTCCCAAGGTGCTCAAATTGGCCGGCATGGGGCTGGACCAGATTGACCTGATCGAATTGAACGAAGCGTTCGCCGCCCAGGCCATCTATTGCATGAACGAATTGGGAATCAACGAAGAAATCACCAATGTAAACGGCGGCGCCATCGCCCTGGGACATCCCCTTGGGTGCACCGGAACCAAATTGACGACGCAGCTCCTCTATGAAATGCAGGAGCGGAAAGCCAGGTGGGGCCTGGTCTCCATGTGTATCGGCTTTGGAATGGGTGCCGCCGGCCTCTTCGAGGTTGAGGATTACTAATCTGCGTCTTTTTTACGACACATCTTGAAAGGAGCAAGAAATGGCAGAAGAAAAAGTATTTGTGGGCGGGGAATTCCTGATTACCGATGCGACCCCCGAACAGGTATTTACGCCTGAAGATTTCACGGATGAGCATCGCATGATCATGGATATGGCCAAAGACTTCGTGGAAAAGGAGATCAGGCCGAACATCGACCAGCTGGAAGAGAAGGATCACGAACTAACCCTTTCCCTGCTCAGGAAGGCCGGCGAACTGGGCCTTCTGGGAACCGATATTCCTGAAGAATACGGCGGCATGGGCCTGGACAAGGTGAGCACCACCGTGGTCACCGAAGCGCTGGGGGTCGCGGGCTCCTTTGCCGTGGTTTACGGCGCCGATACCGGTATCGGGACACTCCCCATCGTCTATTTCGGAAATGAAGAACAGAAGCAGAAATACCTGCCGAAACTGGCAAGTGGTGAATGGTGCGGCGCCTACTGTCTGACGGAACCGGGGGCCGGGTCAGATGCTCTGAACGCCAAAACCAAAGCGGTCCTTTCCGAAGACGGAACCAAATACATCATCAACGGTGAAAAGATGTTCATCACCAACGCCGGGTGGGCCAGCAGTTTCATCGTCTATGCCAAGGTGGATGGAGAAGAGTTTACCGGTTTTATCGTTGAAAAGGATTTCAAAGGGGTCTCCACGGGAAAAGAAGAGAAAAAGATGGGGGCCCACGGCTCTTCTACGCGCCCCGTCATCTTTGAAGACGCGGAAGTTCCCGTTGAAAACGTCCTTTATGACATCGGTAAAGGCCACAAAATCGCCTTTAACATCCTCAACATCGGCCGCTGGAAGCTGGGGGCCGCCACCGTTGCCGGCTGCAAGGGGTGTGTTACGGAAGCGGTCAAATACGCCAACGGCCGCATTCAGTTCAAGGTCCCCATCAGCAGCTTCGGCCTCATCAAGACAAAACTGGCCGACATGGCGGTGAAGGGGTTCATGAGCGAAAGCATGATGTACCGTCTGGCCGGCATGTTTGACGACAAACTGGGAACCCTCTCGGCCGAAGCCAAGAAGAGCGGGGAAGAAAACGCGAAGGCCATCGAAGAGTATGCGGCGGAATGCTCCATCGCCAAGGTTTACGGGTCCGAGACCCTTGATTATTGCGTGGACGAATTCGTCCAGATCCTGGGCGGTTACGGATTCTGCGCGGAATACCCGGCGGAGCGGTATTACCGGGATTCCCGCATCAACCGCATCTGGGAAGGGACCAATGAAATCAACCGGATGCTGATCCCCGGAACATTGATGCAGCGGGCCATGAAAGGGCGGCTCAATCTGCTTCAGGCGGCCCAGGCCATTGCCGGCGAACTCATGACTTATTCTCCCCTTTCCGTACAATTGCCGGATACTCCCCTTGCCCTTCAGGAGCACATGGTCAAAATGGCCAAGAAGATCGCCCTCATGGTGGCCGGCGGCGCCGCCATGAAGTTCCAGCAAAACCTGGCCAGGGAGCAGGAAGTGCTGGGGAAACTGGCCGATATCCTCATCGAGATTTACGCCATGGAAAGCGGTCTTTTGAGAACCCTTAAATTAATTGACGACAAGGGGGAGGAAAAGGCCAGATACCAGATCAACGCCGTGAAAGTCTACGTGGACGAGGCGATCCCCAAAATCGAAGGCTGGGCAAAACAGATTATCGCGTACGTGGAGGAAGGGGACATGCTCAGAACGCAACTGGCCGGTGTCAAGAAACTGGCCCGGTATCAGCCCTTGGACGCCGTGACGCTTAAGCGGGAGATTGCCGACCGGATCATCGATCTGGAGGCGTATCCTTTCTAGAGTTACAACTCCTACACAACGGTACACCCCCAAAAGAGGGTCTGCGAAGGCAGGCCCTCTTTTTTTGCGGTCGACACAGAGTTGAAAGTAACTTCGCTGAATGGCTTTTCATCCGGAAAAATTCTATTATAAGGAATATCGGTCATATCATTTAGGGCGTTTCCGAGTTCCTGGATGCATCCCGCCTCCATACCATTTTCCGGTGACACGCCAGATTTCATAAAAATAAAGCCATTCCGAAATCCAGGGCACGATCGTTTCTGAAAGGAGCATACCCCCATGCCAATCACCATTTCCAGGATAGTGTAGGCATAGGCGCTTTCCGGAATAGGTGTGGGGAAGGCTTTTACCTTCAGGTGCCAGCAAATCAGGATCCAAGACATTAATCTGGGGAGATTTCCCAAGTTTATAGCTCAGTTTTACCGTATATGCCTGACTGAGTTCCGCGGGCATTATCTTGCCTTCCCATATCAAACAGCTTCTTTGAATATGAACGCGGGACTGTGGAAATAACCCTTTCAGATGAAGCCCTTGAACGGAGAGGTTTATTTTTTTGTTCCCGATCTTACGTGCCATAAAATGTGTGATCCCTAACGGAAGTTGCACCCAGATTGCCAAGCACTCCTGTTCCCGAGGCCATTCTGAGGAGGCCCGATTTGCGTTTCAATCTCAAATCATCACCCATGTTTTTCATTGCCTCGTTTACCGCTCGATCTGCAAATGCCGGTTTTAATCGATCCGCCACCCTGTGAATTCCTGTTTCACTAAATGCCGAGGCAAGATCTCTTTCAACCTGCGCAAGCCATCTTTTGAAATTCAGTTCCTTCTTTGGGTTTTCTTCCCATTTATCCGCAAAATTCTCCTCGGGATTCACCGGATTGGGGATCCACGGGGCACCCTCTTTCGTCAAGATATAATTCGGCATCCCCTTTACGATGGTGCAAAGTGCATCGTAGAGGTCAGGCCCGTTTTGATAGGCGTGGGCCGCAAGGGTTGTAATGATCATGGAGATCGGCTTGTCGTCGCAGTCGTTTTCGAACATGATATCGCGATGCCGTTTAAGGAGTTGGATGGCACGCTGAAGCGTTGTCTTAACCTTATATTCCGGAACATCCTCTGCCTTGGCCGCTATTGATTTCGCCAAGATCAGGCGCCTGGTTTCAAACTGGATTTTCATGCGTTCCTTAAACCATTCTCCAAAACCTTTCGGATTGCTTTTCAACCAGTCTTCATCCAAATAGGCATAATTCGCCAGGGTGTTATCCGTTATGACGATGGCATGCTCCGTTATACCGTCGGGAACACCCCGGGATTGCAGTATCCACTTAATCGTGTCGCTTTCGGGAATAGAGGGGAGGATATCCATGTGAAATTGGGTCCCCTCCGCGTAGTCCAGGGTCCAGCACCTTCTCGATTCCTTGGCGCGGTTCTTCATGTTGTGCGCACTTGCATAGGATTTGATTTCGACGCCCACCAACTCCTTTAACACCTTTTGGCTGACCTGTTTTTTGCTAAGATTCAGTCGACAGACGAGGTCGATATCGTATTTCTCCTCGTCGGTAATTGGTTTGGTAACCGTGCCGAGCCGAAAGGACCCCTGGGTGTATATGACGGGATTGAATTCTGCTACGATGGAGCCGTCCCTTTCCAGCCATTTGCTGACGGCCTGATATCTTTCTTCAGCCTCCTTGAACCGGGTTTCTGAAATATCAAGTGACTCCGCTAGATATTCAAGTATTTTGCTGAATTCGTTTTTCCTACGCTCATAAGACATTTTGGGGCCTCCTTTTACATGTGATGATAAGGATTGAACTCATCGGCCATATGATCTGTAAATTTATCCTTGAATAGCGGTGCAACATGCCTGCTTTCATGGGCCGCTTTGCTGAGCAATTCACTTTCCTTCATCCGGTCAAGAGCAAACAGGCCGTTCGGTACCTTGGGATCAAGGCGGAAAACGTTTTCCGGCCCGATCAAATGCATCGCCTGGGTGCTTGCCCCGATACTCTGACCTCGCATGATCACGTCCACCGCTTCGAATGCCCATTGCAGCATTCCGCCGTGATCCAGCTTTTTCGACCGTCCTTTGACTTCACTGGTCGTACCTAGGCTGAAAACACGGATGGCTTCAAGGGGAACGTTGAGCATGCTGACCGCCTCGACGATACCCACCATCGTGGGGTTGTTTGCCCATACGCCACCGTCCACAAGCCTAATATGGTCGACATTTCTGAATGACGGGAAATAGGTCGGAGCAGCCGACGTGGCCATGGCGACCTTCCATAAGGGGACTTTGTAATCCCGTGTAAGACGTTTATGGTGCGGCGTTTTGAAGAGATAAACATCATCTTCGCCGATGTTGTAGGAAGGAATGACGAGACGTTTCCGGCAGGCACCCAAAAGGGTATCGCCAAAGCATTCTTTTAAGGCATTTTCCAGACCATCCGGGGAGTGCTTTTTCCTCCAAATGCGCCTTAAAGACGTCACCGGACCGTTGCCGAAGATTTCGGGACCTTTATCCACATAGAAACGCAAAATTTCAAGGGGGAGCATGCCCATCCCCAACCCGATGGCGATGATTCCACCGGTGGATGTGCCGGCAATCAAATCAAAATGATCCGTGATATCGAGGTGAAGGTCTTCCTCGAGATGAGCAAGTACCGCCGCCGAAAAAATACCTTTTATGCCGCCACCATCCAAAGAGAGTATCTGAAAACGCTGATCCATTGCCCATCACCTTTCCGTCCAAATTTATTTGCAGAAAAGAGCAAGAGGCATGCCATTGAAGTGAAGCTAGGCAGGAATCATGGACATCACCGAAATGCCTGACCATAATCGTATAATATCAATGTGTTATGACATATGCTTCAAAGAAAGAAACCGGGGGGAGGAGACAATCTCTTTCAAGTAATTGGAACTTAAACAATAATTATTGCCCTACAATAAATTATCTTATGATTTTCGGGGTGAATTTTCTATCTGACGGATATTATGGTGTCCGCTTGCGCCTCCAATCACGTGGCACTTTCTTGGCCCGAATTGGTCCTTTGTGCGGCCGTTTGCTTGGAGCTAAAATTGAAAAACGCATTGCGTATCATGACAAGATATTTTCGGAAGCATCACCTATTGCATGTCAAATAGGGGCGGAACTGTTTCAATGGCATTTCCTTTTTCCTGGACGACTCTGGCTGTCACTCTGGCTGTGACTCTGGCCGTGACTCTGGCTGCACGCTGTCTTTGCCTCATTTTGAATTCGACTGATCCGAAAATTTGCCATCAGAAGATGTCTGCTGCGTCCAATGCGGCCAATTTCCTTATGATAAGTCCCGCTGGATAGAAATCATCAGTTCAATGGCCAAAAAGCACATTGAACAGGCGAGCCCGTAGGATGGGGTCTCCCATTCCCTGTGGTTTATGAAATTTCCGATCGAGTTCACTTGATCAATCAATAAGGACGTATGTCGTGAGACCTTCTTGGCAATTCGATTATAACGTGTAATGTGTCTCAAAAAGGAGCATAACTGCCCCCTGTCTCTTGGAATTTGAAGGAAATGTTCAGGAACGCCATCTCTGTTCAATTTTTCGAGTTGTTCTTTCAAACTTTCCGGCAATTTTTCACCGCTTCTCAATCCTTCTGCCCCTAATGCCATTTCAAGAGCCACTTCAACAATGCCTCTAGCCGAATGCAGGACGCGATCCGGCTCATCTGCCAAATCCCTGATCGCATATCCCACATAACGCCGCAATCGCTCATCACAACCCTCGTAATGGCCGAGCCGCAGCTCGAGAAGTCTTCTGATGTTTTGATCAAAATTCCCTTTTGATCCAAAAAGCCTGCTCATCTCCTGTACCTCGCAGGCCATATTTTTCGCATGGTCCGCAATAATACGACATTGGACTTTTATGGCTCCTTTTTCAGCGCGGAGCAACCCTCTGGACTCTGCTTCAGAACTTAAAAGTCGAGGAATATTGCCCTGCCTTAGGTCTCCCGAAGCGGCTTCCGCGACGAGTCCTTGCAGTTTAATCGAACAATCATCCCATAACTCTCTTATGGCATCGGGGAGAGCGGCATGAAATGTTTTGCAGTATTCGGCCACTTCGACATTGCTGAGTTTTGAATTTCTGACCGCTGCTGCATGGAGATTTTGTAGGACACCTGCGACCAGTACGGGGATACCTCCGGTTTGATGCCGGAGTTCCGTCCTGGCGCTCTTTTCCACTGCAACAGTTTTCTCGGCAAAAGGTTTCAACAAATCATCCCAATCCTGATCCTCGAAAGCGCCTAACAAAACCGGGTCGGCAAAAATCCGCCAGAAATCAGAGGTGCGGGATTCCTCAGTTTTGCAAAGATTCCTCAGTCTTGCTCTACTTCCGATAACAAAGGCAAGAGATGACTTCTCAACGAGGGACCGCAATTGGTCGAGCAGATTGGGACTGATTCCGGTCCCGACGGGGAGAAAATCAAACCCATCAAATACCACCAGTAAGCGTTTCTTTTTATCCGCAAGGGCATCAAAAACCAGTTGGAGTATATCCCCAATGCTTTCCGGGTCTGTCTCCATCAATATCTCCGCAAGTTCCGAATCGTAGGATTTCAAGGCTCCTCGAATTGAATCAGCCATTTTGAGCAGAAATTCAGCATCCGTTTGAGGTGTGGCATGCCGAAGGTCAATAAAGACAGAATTCAAGTAATTCTCCGAGCCCGCCGCAAAATGGCCCCAAAGGTGATTCAGAAACACCGTTTTCCCGTAAAGCTTGGGGCCGACGATGGACACATTATCAGGCGTGGGTTTGACCAGCATATTACAGACCTTTTCGAAAAGCCGCTCCCGCCCCAACATGGGCGCAATATCCGTCCCACTGGTGACATAAGGATTTTTCATATCTGCTCCTCACTTTCCTCGGCTGCGCAACTGCGCTGTCCTTCGTGGTCCACATTCCGGCGAATCCACGCTCCCATCAACGGAACGGCGATATGGTAGGTCGAACCGTTTTCATCTATACTCAGCAACTCAAGCTCTCTCAGATGCATCAAATCGTCACTGAGTTCCTGCGTGCGTCGAACGTCAATCCGCGCTTCTTCAAGTTTAATTTCAATCAGTTTTCTGGTGATGAGATCCGGGCTGTCTGATAGTCTCTCGCACAAAGAAAGAATAAATCGCCTTCGTTCCGACCCCACATGATGCTGCCATAAGGTTGCGAAATGTTCGTCATCCCCGGTCATGCCCCAAGACGCTTCATCCACCGTCTGCTCCGTAACTGTTGGTTGGGCCTTATCCGCTGCCATTTCGAAAATCCGGTTGCAGAGTTTCTGAATCAGATAGGGTTGACGGGCGCAGAGATCAACGATTTTGTCCCTTGCTTTGTCCGTAAAAACGAGCCGTCCCTCGGCTGGACGCGTGACCAGAGAACGGGCATCCGCCAGCTCCAAGGAGCCTACGGAAACAGGATGCCCGAGTCCGAACAGCATAGACCAGTATTCTTCCCTTAATCTCCGTAGCAGTTTTGAATAACAAAGGATTCCTGTCATATTGGGGTTGGCGTGCAGCAAGGCGCGAAGATTTTCAGGTACCTGAGGGCTGGTGATCCCCGTATCGATACCATCCTGGATCTTATCGAATTCATCCAACAATAGCAGAAGCCTCTTAGGCGCGATGGCATTGAACACTGACTGCAAATACAAATCAAAAGCGTCATAGGGATTTTCGCCGGCAAAAACATGATTGGCTGCCTTCAAAAAGGCGGCCTGAAAAATAAGGCCTTCACTTTTTGGCATCTCGTAGTGCGGGAACCACGTCCTGAAGCCGTCCTTTATTCCTGCCTTGAAAATAGAAACGGCAATCGCCTTAAAAACCTGGGCCGTGGGAAGTCCGGCTTTTTGATTGTGCCCTGTTCCGCTCTGAAAAGAACAATAGGCGGGAATCCATCCCGGAAAAAGCTTGCCGTCAATGATGCGATTTAAGATGGACGTTTTTCCACTGCGTCGATTTCCTTCCAGCAAAATGATATTTGCCCGGTGGGAAGTGGATAGCTGCAGCGCTATCTTTTCGATTACATCCTTACGACCGAAGAACATCTCTTCTCTGTCTATGGGGCTGCCGATGATATATGGACTGGGGCCGAGACTGGTTTGATAAAGTGCATCACGGGTGGACTTAATGTCGACGGCGAGATCGGTCTGACCTCCAATTCGTTCACCCTTCATGTTCCGTCCCTTCCAGATTAAGGAGAAATCAAACTTTCCGGGAAGGGCTTGCGGGGGAATTTCAAAAACAATTGATTTCTTGCTGAATTCTGCAAAATAGGGGATATTGGCAGTACCAATGTCCGTATGCGTTTCAACAATAAAATTTCTGATAGGCAATGGGCCATCATTAACCATCTCGACCAGGAGTTCATTTTGAATACCGACGGAAAGCCATGTCGCACCCGTCAAAGTCTTTATGTGAATATCTTTCAGAAGTATATCCGAGAATTTTTCTATTAAATCCCTTCCGACGTCACTGATACGATTTAAGTGTCCTAGGATTTCCTTGAAGTCGCTGTCTTCAGGGACTTCAAAAAGCTCATACAAAATAACGTTAGCCTCAAGAAAGGATGGCAGCGCGCTCTGAAGCAGAGCAAAAAGGCTCGGCCCTTTTGGTATATGTCGGATATCTTTAAGGTTGTCACAGGCGTTTAAAAGGTGATCAAACCATTGCTCTAACCATTTGAAAGATGAACGGCTTCCGAATTCCTGAATAAATAACTCGCAGTTTGCAGCTAAATTATCGAGTCCGGCCAACGGATCGGACTCGAAAGAATCGGATAATCCTGATACGACTTTGACGGCACCTCCCACCAATTCGATGAATTCCTCAAACAAATGATTATCTTTCCGGCTGACTATCTCCAGGAAAACGGATAAGGGGTCTGGCTCCTTTCTTTCCCGCCATTCCTTTATCAGTCGCTCCTGCAATGGGAGTGCGGGAACGGGAATCGGCAAGTGCCTCAAGGTTCGGATGGACAAATGCTGGATGGTGGAACCGCGGGCTCTTCCTGTCATCCATTTCCGGTAGGTTTCCGAACGGAGCAGGGAGAAGAGGTATTGCGGAAGTATTGATTCATCGGGTCGAATCAGCACCAGGCTCTTGGCCGCCAGGCATTGTTCTGAGATGTCCTCCGGGCTGACAATGCCGATTTTTCCGATGGTGCCGGATGTGGACAAAAGGATGTCGTCTGCTTTCAGGAATTGGGAGGACTTAACTCTTGATTGGGCCTTTTCCGCCAAAAACAGACTTGGTTGTATAATCCGATTTTCTCTAATATCGGAAATGCGGACAATGGGCATTTTCCCCAATGACGTTCTGGCCTTCGTTGCGGTTTCCCGCCCGTAGGTAACTCCTGACATTACGGCTGAAACATTACCGAGTGGAAGTTCTTGAATTTCAGGATCTGCCTTTTTGATGGCATCCAGCCATTTGGCGAGTTCTTCATCGCCTCCACGTTTGGCGATGAGTTCCCAGTCCCGCTTTTTCAATTCCTTGATCGCTTTCTCCCACAAGCGTTCGTTGGACTTACCTTCCCAGAAATTCTTCGCAATCTCCTCAGGAGTTTCTTCCTTGAAAGCTGTATTCTCATTGGTTCCGGCCAGGCGGTTAACCTCCAGAAATCGAACATTTTCTTTTGGCTTACTTCTTCGAAACAGCAACAGGTTTGATTTGATACCCGTAAACGGTGCAAATGTGCCTGCTGGAAGGGAGACAACCCCTTCCACTGAAAATTTCTGAAGCAAATGCTGACGGAGTTTTCGGTCCGGTCCGCCGGAAAAAAGAGTCCCTTCCGGCACGGCCACAACGGCACGTCCTTCGGGCCTCAGGCTCTGCATGATATGTTGCAGAAAAAGGTTGGTCATATCCTTTGAAGGGAGAGAGAGATGGGTATACCGAAAACGATCACGGTTTGACACTCTGCCCGTATATCCCCACGGCGGGCAGGCCAGAATGACATCGAAGCGGTCGGAAGAAGATGAAACCGGCCTTTCAAGAGAATCTGCCAGTTCAAGGTTGGGTTCCGGAATGCCTGCAAGAATAATCCGCGTCAAGGCAATGGTATGGACAAGCGGGTTTATGTCCACACCGAATATGCTTTGGCTTCGCAGCCGATCCCACTCCCCTGCCGGCAATGTCTTGGCGGCTGCCTTTATGCGCCGGGCCGATTCCACAAGCAGCCCACCGGTGCCGAAACAGGGATCGTATATCCTCTCGTCCGGTTTTGGGTTCGCCAACTCAACCATGAGTTCAACAACCGGTTTCGGAGTAAAGAATTCAGCGGATTTTGTCTGTTCGATGCTCGTATCGAGAAGAATTTCAAGAAGCCGCCCCGCACTGCTAAGTTGAGCCGGATTTGAAAAATCCACGGATGCGATCCATGAATGGATTTTCTTCCAAAGCACCTTCTCCCGCTCAAATCCCTCAATGTCCGTTACCAAAGAGCCTTTTAGAAGCGCTCTTGCAATACTGTTTCCATCGAACGTTGTCTGCTCATCTTTTAAAATCGGGACTAAGTTGTCATAGACAAAGCCTCTGACTTGGTCCGTGGGAAGGTCGATCCAGATGTCAGCCCTGGTTTTCGGTGGAAGCACGGGATCGTATTGTGAGCCGTCAAATAGTGCAATGGCTTCCATTTCTCTGTCCTGCTGCTCTATCCACCGAAGCAAACACCAGGCCGCTATTGAGACAACGAAATAGATGTTTATGGATAGATTCTTGCTGGTTAGTGCATCATGAAGGGATGAAATGAAGGGATCGTCTTTTGATGGAATTGAGTTCATTTTTTATCTTTGCGAAGTATTCTTATAAGCCTGAAATGTATAGGGCTACAACATAAGGCCTTTCCGAACTTGTTTCGCGGTCTCCAGCACAAAAACATTCAAAGAAAAGCAAATCATAATTCTCCGGAGAAAGCCTTTTCCAGAATCGACTTTTTCAATTGTTCTGTTTTCGAGTTTTGTATGTTTCTCTTCAGAGACCTGCATATCTGATCATATCCAGACAGCATTTCTACCGTTGTTTTTTGGATCTCTTTGCTTGGAAGAGGGATTTCTACTTTCTTCAGTGAAGCACCTGAAATCTTGACCATGCTCTGGCTGGTTCCAGTTGCTTTTGAGCATATCTGCTCACGTGAATTAGGAAAGCGAAGAGCGTAAGCCAAAAACTGAGGCAATATTATTTTGGGGTTTACGTCAAGCTTGATTAAGAGATCGGGATATATCATATTCCTTTTCGAATCACTGAACGCGACAGACGATAATCCAACTAAATTCCGAGTGTTGGCCCTGGAAACAAAAACATCTCCAGCCTTAAAAGAATATTTTTCAGCCACATTATCATCCATTAGAACCTGCTTGTACTTGTTCAGGTCAAGGCTGACATCACGTACCGCGGAAAGCGTTAATACTCGTCCGTTAGGATTTCCGTTGGAGGCTCTAATTGATCGACCATTTCGACTTCTCAAAATGACATCGCCAATAGGTGCATATGCTCCGTTGAAATGGCTTTCGACCTCAAGAAGCAAGGAAGATTGAAGGGCGGCTATTTCTTCTATAGACTGTGTATGGAGGAAATGGATCTCATCTGCGCGATCCAGGAGTTCTTTGATTCGGGCAACAATACGTTGCTGCTCTTTCAATGGGGGAATTTGGATTGAAAATTCATTCAGTTTTTTTCGGCTTATTTCCTTATAGGTAGTCTCACCAGCAAGTTTTAAGATATCGTTTGTATGATAGCGCAATGAAAAAGCAAGGAACCAAGGGTCTACTTTGTTCTTACGGGGAATAAAACTGACAAAACCTTGATTTGTACAACAATCACGATCGACCACCGCAATCTTGCCAATGGAAGCACGGGAAGAAAATAGTACCGACCCGGAAGGAATCATTTTGGCGGAGCTCCCGCTCAGTCCTTTTTCTGATAGCCCTTCTTTCACTTTGCCAAGAAGTCTAACTTCCCCAACGGGAGGCAGGTCACTGGGCGTAACCCAGTTAATGTAATCGCCAAAGTTGCTGGCTTCACTTCTTCTGGGCGTTCCACCGCCCAAAAGGTCTGCAACCTCACTGAGAGAGGATATCTTCCACGAAGCCTTACCCATCAATCCGTCCCTCGGGCAACATCCCTTCTAACTCATCCAGCAATTCCATGACCCGCTGCTCTTTGGCCTTTATTGACTGCACAATTTCCAAAGCCGGGCGATGCTCGTATTCGTCTTTATGGTTGGGGTTATGCGCGGAAAGATCGAAATTATTTTTTTTGATTTCATCAACCGGCATCATCCAGGAATTGTCACCCTCGATCCGGCGTTCCCATTTTTCCAGGAAGTCGCTGATCTGCTCCCCCTCCATGGGACGTCGCGTCTGCTTGAGTTCAAACCCGTCATTGGTCAGTTCATAAAACCAGACGGATTTCGTACCGGTGTTATTCCGGGGACGGCTGAAGAAGATCACGTTGGTTTTGACACCGGTATAGGGGAGAAAACATCCCGAGGGAAGGGAAAGGATTGTGTGGACGTTGAACTCTTCGAGAAGCCGTTTTCGGACTTTGGCATCCGGCCCGCCGCGAAAAAGAACCCCCTCGGGAACAATGACTGCTGCCCTGCCGCCTTTGGCCAGGTTGGTCATGATGTGCTGAAGGAAAAGAATTTCCGTGGCCGCCGAAGGAACGGTGAAATTGGTCTGCATTTCTCTTGCGATCTTGCCGCCGTAAGGGGGATTTGAAAGGATCACATCGTATTTGTTCTTTTCCGGAACATTGGCGGAATGAAACTCCAGGGTATTGGCCATCTCAAGGTTGGCGCCCTCAATGCGGTGAAGCAGCATGTTCATATTTCCGAAAAGGAAGGTCCTGTCCTTGAGTTCCATACCGTAGAAAGTTTCATTCTGCAGTTTTTCAAGGTCTGCCGATGCGAGACTTTGAGAGGTGTTTCGAATGTAGTCGGCGGATTCCGCCAGAAAACCGGCGGTACCGAAACAAGGATCATAGATTCGGTCCCCGATTTTGGGCCGCACCACCTCCACCATCAGGCGAATGATGTGGCGCTGGGTGTAGAATTCGCCGGCGTATCCGGCGGAGTCTGCGGCCACGTCTTTCAGGAGCCTTTCGTAGATCTCCGAAAGTACGATAACGTCGGTGTCTTCGCCGAACCGGACCCGGTTGATTTGTTGAACCACCCGGGCAAAACTGACGCCCCTTCGGGAATGGTTGCGAACCGCCGTGAAGACCCGGCGAAACCGATCTCCGACAGCGTCATCTCCAAGGTTCCTGAGCTTTTTCCAGAGCTTGCCGTTAACAAATTCAAGCATCTCATCGGGCCGTTCGATCTTTGCAGACCATTCGGCCCAGCGATATTCCCCTGAAAGCCTTCGGGTGTATCCTCCATTATCAAATGCGGCCTCGTTTTCAAGGCGGGTTTCGGTTTCATCAAAGGCTTTGAGAAAAAACATCCAGGCCAACTGTTCCACATAGTCGCGGGGATCGACGCCGTCACTGTTGAGTTGGTCGCAGGCATTCTTGATGGCCTGTTGTACGTCCTGCCTGCGATGTTCCACATCATTATTGGTAAATCCGTTTTTCCGGTGATTCATTTCGAATTGCGGTCCTTAAGCCGACATGGGAATATAGAGATGCTCTTTTACCGATTCGAGGTCGCTCCGAAGGGTCTCGGCACCACCGTATCGCTTTAGAAATGAGCTGAAACTCCCGTATTGAACAACGAACTGGGGCGCGCTGTAAGTACTCCCCTTTTCCAAATCGTCAATCCCATAGAGAGAATAATGGTCCAGGCACGTCTGCCAAAAGCGTATCTTAACGGACTCCTGCCGTTCTGCTTCCTTCCCTATTCCATAATCGCCGATTTCTTCCGCCGCCCTGGCGTAGGGAATATCAGGCTGTTGGACATACCCCTCTTTAGGCTTCGGGAAAGGTAAAACATCGGCCGCTTTGTCCATGGTCATATCAACACCCAGAAGATTTCTAAGCCACAGATCTTCCTGATCCCAAAATCGCACGACCCTCCCGTGCCGATTTGGGACTCGCACCAGATCAAAACCCACCTTTGAGATAATATCCACATCATCCGTGTCATCAAGATCATAGAAGTGGCGAAAGGCGGAGATGTGCACATCGCGGTCCTTCAGTTCATTGCGCAGGTCTTGGCGGGTGTTCTTATCGATCCACGCTTTGAGCAACTCCAACATGCTGGCGGTTGAAATGCTGCGGATGACTCCCTTGGATTGCTCTCTGTATTCATCAAAAGGAATCTTACGCCCATCCGCCAGACATACATAACGCTCTTCCGCGTGAATAAAAACGGACACCCCTTTGGCAATGGGCTTTTCCATGGGAATATCCGCTGATTTTTTCCTTCTTTTTTTGGGCGGTTTCCGGCTTTTTTGCAGGTTGGCCGGGTGCCCGTCAAACTCCGTATCTTCAAGGCCCGCCGCACCTGTATAATCGAAGATGGTGAAATAGCGTTTGTCGATATCCTCGCAAAGCCGAGTGCCACGACCTTTCATCTGCTTGTAGAGGATACTGCTCCTGATAGGACGGGCGAAAACAATGTTCTTGACATCAGGCGCGTCAAAACCGGTCGTCAGAAGATCAACGGTCACTGCCACACGCGGTTTGGCTTGTCCCACCTCTGCAAAATTGCGCTCAAGCTGATGTGAATTCCGTTCACTTCGGGTGATGCGGGCTGCGTAATCGCTGTCTCCCGAGATTCGACGCAGCTCGGCGGCCATAAACGCCGCATGGGTATCGTCAACGCAGAAAATAATCGTTTTTTCATCGTGGAGATCATATTTTTTCAACTGAGCGTAAAGATCTTCAGCGATCAGCTCCGTACGTTCGGGCATTCGAATGTCACGCTCAAAATTTCCGGTTGTGTAATATCTTCCGTCCGGTCCTGTATACCCGTTTTCGTCCACATTGGAAATGCGTTCTTCCAGAAGATAAGGAACGAGATAGCCGTCCTCGATGGCTTGTTTGAGGGAATAAATATACGCGGGCTCTCCAAAGTATTCGAAAGTGTCCCTTCGCAATTCCGCCACAGGCAGGACACGATTGGATTGGTCCAACTCGCGGGGTGTCGCCGTCAGGCCAAGCTGGCAGGCCGACTCAAAATGCTTCAGCACGCCAAACCAATCTCCGAATCCGGAACGGTGACATTCGTCGACGATCACCAGATCGAAAAAATCCGGGTCGAAATACTGGTAGAGTTTTTTTCCCTGGAGTATCTCATCCATATTCTGATAATTGGCGAAATAGACTTTTCCGACCAAGTGGTTCTGCTGGCTGACGGTCAGTTTGTCTATGACCACCCGATCATCCCGCATGGGTGAAAATGCTCGGAATGCCTGGTCTTTAAGGCTGTTCCTGTCCGTCAAGAAAAGGACGCGACGATTGGCAAGGACATCAGCCTGCTGGAGTTTCCAAACCAATTGGAAAACCGTAAAGGTTTTTCCCGTGCCGGTGGCCATCAAGAGCAAAACTTTCTTACGCCCTTCCCCGAAAAGGCAAAGCGTTCGGAAAATAGCCATTTCCTGATAGGCGCGGACCGTTTTACGGGTCACCTGGTCCACATGATATGGGGCGTTAAATGCCGGACGCCACTTTAACCAGTCGATAGCGTGTCCCAGGCGGGCAAGGATGTCCTCAGGAGAGGGGACATCAGCTAGGGTTTCATATTCGCCGGTGCTGTTGTCCGTAAGAACATATTGGCGCCCATTTCCGGCGATTGAAAACCTGAGCCCCAACCGGTCTGCATAGCGAGACCCCTGCTGCATACCGGTGGCCGCATCAAATGATTCAGCCTTGGCCTCGAGGATTGCCAACGGCATGCGATCCAGACGCAACACATAATCAGCAACGATTCTTTGAGACCCATCATACATGGACTCACCGCCCAGGTTAACCCGGCCCGGACCGATCGTCACTTCACGATCCCATTTCCAACCGGCCGCCTTCAGCGCCGGTTCGATGAGGTCTTTACAAGTTGCTCTTTCGTTTCGTGACATGAACGTTTCCCTTCTGTCCCAAACCGTAAGCAATAGCCGTGCCGGGTGTCAGGTCAGGTCGTATTTGTTCATCCAGTTGGTAAATGTCTGGTAGTTGGGTAATCCCACCAACCGGGCCGCTTTTGTTTTGTTGCCATTGGCCTCATCCAAGGCCTTCTTGAGGTAGTGCTTGGCCAACTTACCCATAAGTTCCTGGAGGTTAACCCCATCCTGAATGGGCTTGTCAAGAAGGTCATCGGTTCTAGAAAAGGCGATCGGAATCATCGCCTCTTTGATATCTTCAAGGCTTATGGTCGAACCCGTAGACCAGATGGCCGCCCTCATCAGGGTGTTCTGAAGCTCCCGCACATTCCCCGGCCATTCATACTGAAGCATAAGATTCTTGGCTCCGGCAGAAATTTTCTTATGTTTGAATCCGACCTCATTTTCACCTTCTCTGTTGATTTGTTTCAGGAGCGCATCAATGATCAGACCCACATCTCCGGCCCGTTCCCTCAAAGGCGGCAGCTTGATAATGGCGACCGCAATTCTGTAAAAAAGGTCTTCTCTGAACCTGTTTTGCGTCATCTCCCCGATCAAATCCCGGTTGGTGGCAGCGATGATTCTGGCATCAAAGTGGACCGGACGGGTTGACCCGAGTCGATGGATTTCCTTTTCCTGCAATACTCGCAAAAATTTTACCTGAGCCGGAGCAGGCAGTTCGCCGATTTCATCCAGAAAAAGGGTACCGCTGTTGGCAGCCTCAAAATATCCGATTTTTTGCTTGTCAGCACCTGTAAAAGCCCCTTTTTCATGACCAAAAAACTCCGATTCTAAAAGCGCATCTGGAATCGCGCCACAATTCACAGTGACAAAGGGGCCTTCACAACGAGGGCTTGCTTCATGTATGGCCCTGGCAAGGAGTTCCTTTCCCGTTCCTGATTCTCCTTCTATGAGAACGGGAATCGCCCGGGGCGCTACCAGTTGGGCCTTCAAGACAACCCGCTTCATGACGTTGCCGCGATGGATCAGATGGGAAAATTCCGGGGCGTCAGGAGGTAAGCCCACTGCGAGGCGTTCAAGCCGGCTGTCCTGTTGCCTGAGCAGGTCCGGGAGAAATTCGGCTGAGATATCAAAGGGGAATGAAACGGTCTTAACACCCTCTTCAAGCGAAGATTCAATCAGTTTTGCCGGGAAACGGGTTTTGGCAAGGATGATCCAAACAGCGGCCATGGCAGGTGTCCCAGGGCTGAGATGGAAGGTCAGGCTTGATTCCTTGCCGTTGCGATCCAGGATATCAGCCACCACCCTCGAGGCCGCTTCATAAATTTCGCCGAATTGGGTCGGACCTGTCAGTTTTTCGGTCCGAAGGAAAATCCTTGAATCCGTCAAGGAACGGAGCCAATGCTCATAGTTGTCTGCCTCCCTCCGAGCCAGATTGCTGATGAGGCAAATCTCATCGAACTTCATCGCCTTGACCCCTTGACCGATGGGGCCAAGGCCATCCTTTTCAGAGCCTTTGGATGCTCGGATATCCGTAAATCCGATCCAACCGACGAGAATCTTTTCCATGCCATTTCTGATACAAAATTCCTTGTAGCATTGCAAGGATTCTTATCCCAAGAACTTGTCGAGGTTGGCCAAAGAAAAAGGCCAACTACCAGATCTATGCCGTGATAGTCTATGTGGACGAGGTGATCCCCAAAATCAAAGGTCGGGCAAAGCAGGTTATTGCTTGCGTGGAGAAAGGGGATGTGCTTACGAAAGAAAGAACAACATCACAATGCCTGCCAGTGCGGCAACACCCACAAGGGTACCCGCCAAGGCGAACACCAGATGCTTCTTGATCTTTTTTGCACCCAGCCCCGCCAGTCCCAGAAGCCCAAACAGCATTAAGGGCGCCCAGAAAAACGACAGGCGGATGAGTTCCTTTTCCGTGTGTTCATCGAATTCAAGAATATACAGATCTATCAGGAACCAGACCCCCGCCGCCAGGGAAAAGAGATAGACCAGAGGATACATGTCAGGTTGTTCTCAATCCGAATCGGCTTTTTAACATTTTTAATTCCCGCCCAACGCTGTTAAGCCGTCTTAATCCGTTGGGCGATAATTGGGATCGTTGCGGTTTATGATCTTCAATTTTCGCCAGTTGGATGCATTCTCAAAAGGGAGCGTGCCGTCATCGTAATCCCTCAGAAAGTAATGTCCCTGGCCGTCCGTGTAGGCGTGGTTGTACATGGGCAGATATTTCGCTGTGCCGGACTCGGGATCGAAGGTCTCGATCTGTTGGGTCATCACCTTGTAGAATTCTTCCTGGATGTCACTGCGGGTCTGATTTCGATGCTGAGTGATCTCACTGTCTATCCTGTTCATCTCCTGAATGACCTGATGATACTTCCTTGCCCGGTATTGGGAGGCCTCGGATGCCTTTCGAACCCATACCGGGTTCAATCTGAAAGAACGCAGACACAATTCCATAACCCGTTCATCCCGCTGCCACAGTGATTTGGGCGCCAGCCAGCCGAATGTTCCCACCGTGGTCCAGATGATTCCCTGTATCTCGTAGTTGATGCTGTACAGGCGCCCATACATGGGGGTTTGGTTGATGGTGCACTCAAAATTTACGTACCCGTAGTCACACCGTGTGGCGTTCTTGGGCACCCACGGCTTTAGTTCGGGGGCCGGGATCACATTGCCGATGATTCGAGGGTTCTGAAATTCATTGGCCGAAAGCTGCCCGAAAACGATGTATTGAATATACTGGGCCACATTCAGATAGGGATAGAGCCAGCATCCGTTCAGTACCTGGCCTGCCCGGGGCTGAAGGATTCCACCGCTGTTCCGTTTAATGACGCTCGGGTCCTGAAAATAGAACCTCGGATACCACCCGAAAAAGGATTTCCCATCCGGGCTGGTAACCCGAAAACGGATGTTGTTCTCCACCAGATCCACCACGTTCCATTGGACGCCGCTGGGTATCATGCCCCCTTCCGCTTTCCAGCCTTTCGGGATAAGGATGTAGAAAGCCTGCTGATAAGGGTCCTGATAGAGATCCAGAAAAACGCCGTCGTTGCTTTTTGCCGCATCCGCGGCCTTACTGTTAAGAAAAACTTGAAGCATAACAGCCAAAGCAGAAATACAGATCAAAACACCTTTTCCGGATATTTTCATTTATCCCTCCAAGCAGATCCGCATAACCCGGATCATTTCCATGGGATTTTGATACAAGATCCTCTTTAGCATTGCAAGGGTTGTTATCCTAAGGATTTGTCGAGATGGGTCTGAGGAAAAGGCCAAATACCAGAACCACGCCGTCAGGGGTTGCGTGGGCGAGGCGGTTCCTGTCGGTAAACATCCATTTGATATCCTTTGAAACAATGAAAGCATGAAGCTGGCGGCTTTGCGAATTCCAGGGAACGTGATAAGGAATGGTAACATTTGTATACAAAGGCAGATCAGAAAGGGATAAATGTGAAATTCTTATCATTTTCTTCTGGGATTGTTCCGATTTCAATTCTTTTTATTACAATTGGATGCACAAATACCATATGCCATTATCATCATGCAAAAAGACCTCATGAAAAGGCTTTAAGCAAAGTTGGTGTCGACTGCAATCTGGGTTATTGGGAAAAGAAGGTGGCAGACAATATCTGGATTGTTGACTATGTGGCACGCTACAATCGTGATGTTGCCGCGTTAGAATATCATAATCTTTATCGATGTGCTGAGCTAACCCTCCAAGAAGGCTATAAATACTTTGTTTTATTGGATAATATTAGCAATGACGGGTATCGTAAATATGTGAGTGGTGAAATTGGACCGGGTTATAGAATTAAAAATTATGCGGTGAAAGATTGTTATTCCGCCATGACCATCAAGATGTATAAAGACAAGCCCATCATGGCAAAAAATCTGATAAATGCATCTAAAGTCATAAAACATTACGGCAAATACATTGAGAATGAGCCAATACATACGGGTTATATCTATAAGGATAACTATTTTAAAATAAAGACGATATTAGACAGATGCGATGAACGGGACTGACTGCCCCCAAAGAAAAGCCAAAAGGGGTTAGACATCCCAAGCCTCATTGCTCAGTGAGTGTCATAGGACCTCACCTTTGAAACCAAGGCCATCCTCTATAAAGCCTATAGAATCACCGTCTATATCGTTGTCCCTCGTGAAGCAGCCCTTAGAAAGGCGGGGCGCCTATTAAGGGGTATTGACCAGAAGTTACAACTCCTACACAACCGTACAACCCCAAAAAAGGGTCTGTGAATCCTGATGGGTCTTACGTTTTTTGGTCCATTTCTTCTTGACAGGAGAGCGTTTCTAGCGTTACATGAATTGAAGATATTCCCATGTAATCATTCCCACCAGCCATTAAACCTCTATCCAGGAGGTTACCCCATGGAGAACTATTTCAAATTATATATGTGCTGCTCCCAATAGACCTAATTTGTCTATCGGGAGCTCAAATCTGCCCATATAGCGCCTGGCAGCTCTTCTTGTCAGCTTCTTTCTAAAGGGCTCAACGACCTGTCCCCTACCTCCTTCCACGCCATGCAGAATGTGGTTGGTTCCAGGTCCTCAAAAATGCGCAGGGGGAGGCCCTTTACGGACGATAAACACGTCAATAAAAGGAGGATCTGCAATGAACAAAATGCGCCTTTTTGTCGGATTCGTCGTGCTGGTCGCCACGTTTCTATTCGCCCAAGTGGTTTGGGCGAAGATGATATTCGAAAGGGTGGTGATTGTTCACGATGGAGAAAGCAGGAAATCATACTACAGGCTACTCGTCCTCGCACATGACGAGGGCATTGTCATCAGTGATGAGACCGCAGGGAGGACAAGAAAAAAATTGCAGAAAAAATTCGACGTCAAAGGGATGTGGCGCTTCCACGATAAGAAGCTGCTGTTTATCGTTTGCAGGCTTTCCGGAAAGCCGGACCAAAGGATTAACGAAAAGCCGGCTTTCAAATTTGATGGCCAGACGTACGCCGCTGGCATCAGAGAGTGTTCGTGGGAAGACGCGAGGTATGAAAAACTTCTGTGCGCTGAAAATCTCGTTGACGGGCTCTGTGTCATATTGGTGCGAAAGAAAAAACCGCCGAGACCTTCGAGTCCCGACAACATGAAAAAGACGGATGATCAATCATCAACCAATTGTGATAGCTTTCATTCGATCCGATGTCAGTCGGTCCCATGTACAAATATAGCAGATTTCAAGCCTGCTTCCGGCTGCTGTGAGAAGTATGACCACTGTAAGCAAGGAGGATACTGCTGTGGCAGACCCAGGCAATAAAGGCCTTGCCGTTAAGATGACCTGCTGCAATCGAAGGCCTGGTTTTCGAGGTATATTGGGAAAGGATTGTGAGGAGGGATGTCCTTGAACGGATCGCATCCCATCACATGAACCGCCTTGATGAAATCCTGCCGGACCGATGACTCAAACAGATAGTGATACTGTCAGAAGCCGCCTGAAGGGCTTCTCTCCCATAACTTTTTTGTACGAAAATACCGATCTCTTCATTAAACGGATACGATGAATGGTTCGTATTCTGAAAACAGCTCCGCTGCGATGGTTCCGGCTCTCAGCGGCGGAGGAGATGGATGGCATTCTACAAAGGAGGGGCACCATGGAAGGTCAGACACGGCGGGAATTTTTGAAAAAAAGCCTTGCAGTCACGGGTGGCGTTGTGGCATCCGGTGTGCTGGGTACCACGGGGACCGTTGGCGCAAGCGCTGAGGGGGACGGCAAGACGTCTTCACCTTTGGACACCACTAAGAAAAAACGTCAGAATATCGTGTTGATCATCACGGACCAGCAGCGGCAGGCTCAGCACTGGCCGTCCGGATGGATCGAGGAGCATATGCCCACCATGGCGCGCTTGAAGCGGCACGGCGTGACTTTCACGAACAATTTTACGGCCGCAACCGCCTGCTGCCCCAGTCGCGCGACTTTCCTTACCGGTGTTTATCCCAGTGTGCACGGCGTCGAGAACACCCCGCCGAATCCCCCCTTGCGGTCTGACATTACGAACATGTTGAAGCTTGCAGAACAGGCCGGGTACGAGGTCGCCTACAAAGGGAAGATGCACTTGTTCACACCGCAAGGCACCCCGTCCCCGGACAGTTTCTCGAGTTACGACATCAAGTGGGCCTCCGACAACTACCACGCTCATCGATGGAATCCGCCTGATTGCGCCTTGGCCCCGGGCGCCGCCACCTGGATCCCCGGGGAGTGGCCGAACAATGATGGCCGCTACGTGAACGGCGTTCCGGACACCTACAACCGTATGAATCCCGCCGTGGGTAAAGGCGAGACGATCATGCAGTATCTGGACAAATATGACCCGAAAGCGGACAAGCCGTTTCTCCTGGTGTGTTCCTTCGGCAACCCCCACGACATTTCCGTGTGGCCCGATCAGGACAAATGGGGCTATAACAAGGCGGATTACGCTAATCTCAAGGCAATCAACCTCCCTTCCAACTACGATGATGACCTGAAGGAAAAACCTATCGGCCAGAAGGAATTCCAGAAACTGACCGACAAGACGGACCCCTGCCCCACCACACGGGACCGCGTCGAATACTGCCGCTTCTATGCGTACCTCCACAGCGTGGTGGACAAGCATATCGCCGCCGTGCTTGACAAGCTGGACGAGAAGAAACTCACCAACGACACCATCATTTTTCGTTTCGCCGACCACGGGGAGCAGGGCTGGTCCCACCAGATGATCCAAAAAAACTTGACCAGTTACCAGGAGACCATCAACGTTCCCTTGATCATCTCCAACCCGAAGCTCTTCCCCAAAGGAACAACCACGTCATCCTTCGCCAGCCTGGTAGACCTGGTTCCCACCATCGCGGAAATCACCGGCGCCGCTTCCCCCGAAGACCTGAGGAAGATGGGCATCTGCGGCAAATCCCTGGTGCCCGTCATGCGAGACCCGAACGCCCGTGTGCGGGACAACATCATGTTCTACTCAGAAGATTGCCAGTTTTTCTTCAACCAGTATCTGGGGATGAAGAATGCCTTTGAGACCATCCCGGGCAAAATCCGCAGCATTCGCTTCGAGGACTGGCTGTATGCCGTGTACTTCACTGAGAAAGGCACCAAGCTCCAGTATGAGATGTACAACCTGACCGATGATCCGGGGGAGATGACCAACCTGGCGTGGGGATCGCGGAGACAGGGGAACCTTTCCCGGATGCAGGAACTGCACGACATGCTGACAGCGGAACTCAAGACCTACAAGGCGTTGCCTGATGGATTTCAGTGGCCGGCAAAGGCAGGAACGGAATCCGTATAGCAAACCTTTGACCCTCAAACTGGTTTCCATAAGCTCATCGGTAGAATGGGCAATGTCTTACCGCTGGAGGAGGTCTCCCAGGAGAAAAGCAGTGAATGATCATAGGCACAAGGAGGAGAATGAGATGATTGCGGACAAGAGCACATTAATGTGGACATGGACCTGTCTCGCGGCAGCAGTTCTCCTGTTGTTCGCGGTATCTTCCTGGGCGGACGATGATTCGGCGATTTCCGTGGGCGGCGGCACACTTTGTGTTGACACACCACGATTTGCCTTGTGCACCAGCGCCCCTTGCCAAATCGACCCATTGGACCCGAACTACGCGATCTGTGACTGCGTGGTCGAGTCAGGGGCGAACTTTGGCAAAAAGACGACCTGTGAAGAGAGAATGCCTCAGGGCAATAAGCTCCGCTCGACTTTTTCACCGATCCAGGCGGGTCCGCCTATGAATCTCAAAGCATTGGTCTGCAACAACAAAAGATGGGCAAGCTGCCTTGATGCCCCTTGTACCACAGACCCGAAAGACCCAACGAAGGCAGCGTGCAAATGCGCCGTTGCAACCACCACTCCGTGGCTCACGTTTGGTGGCGAGTGCGATCCGGCTGCATGTAATAAGCTCTGGTCCGCTGGGTACACTGTGGACAAGGAGATTCAAGAGATGCTTGACGCCTTTGGCCGACTTGGGATGCCGGGATCGGACTACCCCATGTGCAAATGAAGTCTTCTATTAATACAAGATGCCAGAAGTATTAAGCGACGCCAGGCACCAATAGGCCCCGACTTCTCGCCGGTGGTCGTGGGTGGACAATTTAGCCACATACACCCGCTATAAGATGAAGCCTAAATCTTGCCGCACTGGCTTGACGCTGATTTCTTCTAAACGCATGGCGTATATCAACGTTTCAGTGTGATAAAGACATTGTGATTTCAAAATGATTTATCAGCATATCAGAGGACGGAATATCGGGTCACGTTGCTTCAGTGTTCACTAATTTCGAGCTCGACGGGGCCAGATTCCGCGAGAATCGTTCCAACAGTTCCCATTAAGTTCGAAGCATTCTCAAGCCTATATACAACCGAGGCAAACACCGCACCGGATCGATTAGATGTGGTTGAGTTGATTTATCTTAATACATCAAAATCGGTAACCACAAAATTCGGAAATCGGCTTTTTTCCATAGTATTGCGATGCGGTTATGTTATAATTATTTCATTGGGGTCATGCAACAGTCTCCCGGATCTCCATGTCCGACAGCTGGACCGAAAGCCCCAGTTTGATTCGAACCTTCAATAGAAAAGTAGATTCAGATGGCGGGGAACAAGCGTAATCGGTCGTTAGGGCGCGTTTTCTTCATTCTTGCAACTGTGTTTGCCATCTCTCTAGAAATTCTGTTCAGAATACCTCACCAATGCGCGGCGAACACAGGTGATCCCGCAACCCTCCATCAATTCACATCGGGCGGTCATGTCCTGGGCTTTGGGCCGAACGCGGTGTTCGTGGCCTCGCGCGATCACATGCTCAGGGTGGAAATGAAGGAAGGGCGCCTGGTTTCCCCTGTCTTTGATGAACAGGAAGTTGACAAGTCAAGCCAGGCTGCCGGACCCGTTCCCCTGACCCGGGTAACCTACCCAGAAGTGTGGGACGGGATCACGGTGGTGTATGAGAAGTGCGCGGGCGGCATTGTCAAGAGCACGTATCACGTGACCCCCGGCGCGGGAGAAAAGCCCTGGACCCATATCCGCCTTCGTTACAACCGGCCCGTTCAACTGGCCTCGAACGGCGATCTGGTCATTTCATATAACACAGGGGAGATAGTGGAAAAGGCGCCGGTGGCCTGGCAGGAGGTGTCAGGGAAGCGAATGCCGGTGACCGTGGCCTACGCCCTTTCCGGTAAAAGGGAAGTGGGTTTCACGGTCCGGGGCTATGACCCGGGCCATCCCCTGGTGATCGATCCGGTCATGACCTGGAACACCTTCCTCGGAGGAAGTGGAAGCGACTTGGGCAGCGCCATTGCGGTGGACGGGGATGGGAACGTATACGTGGCGGGAGACAGCAGTGCCACGTGGGGCTCTCCGGTCCGGGCGTATACTTCTAGCAATGACGCCTTTGCGGCGAAACTGGCCAGTGACGGCTCACTCACCTGGAACACCTTCCTCGGCGGAAGCGGAACCGACTACGGCTACGGCATAGCGGTTGACAGGAGCGGGAATGTGTATGTGGCGGGACAAAGCAGTGCCACGTGGGGCTCTCCGGTCCGGGCGTATACTTCTGGCAATGACGCCTTTGCGGCGAAACTGGCCAGTGACGGTTCTCTCACCTGGAACACCTTCCTCGGCGGAAGTGGAAGCGACCACGGCTACGGCATAGCGGTTGACGGGAGCGGGAATGTGTATGTGGCGGGACAAAGCAGTGCCACGTGGGGCTCTCCGGTCCGGGCGTATACTTCT
>JANQDY010000042.1 GCA_028278625.1 Thermodesulfobacteriota bacterium | reverse complement strand
TTGGGAACCTATTTTGCCAGGAACCTTCAGAGAACCCGAGTAGGTCGGGCCTTGTTGGCCATCCGGGACAATGACCTGGCCGCGGAAAGCATGGGCGTCGAAATTTTCCGTTATAAATTACTCGCCTTCTTTATCTGCTCCGTTTACGCGGGCCTGGCCGGAGCCCTGTATGCGGTCTGGATGAGAGGCGTCAGCCCGGAACACTTTACCTTGCACGAATCCATCTGGTATTTGGGGATGTTAATCGTGGGCGGCATGGGGAGCGTAGCCGGGGTATGGTTTGGGGTCGTATTTATCCGGGCTCTGGATTTGATCGTTAGATACATCGGTCCATATATAGAGCCGTTCTTCTCCGCGGATGTGGGTGCGGCCATCTCCCTCGGGATGGGACCGGTGGTTTTCGGGTTGGTAGGGCTCATGTTCATCATTTATGAGCCTAGAGGTCTGTACAGGATCTGGGAAAGGTTCAAGGCCTTCTATCGGATCTGGCCGTTTTCTTATTAACTTTTGGCGAAAAGGAGGGAAACTATGAAGAAGCTGAGATTAATATGCAAATCGAAAATGACGGTATTAATTGTGGTCGGCATATCACTTCTATGCCTGCCTTTGGGTATCACTCAAAGCGCCGTGGCAGACGGAAAACCGGCGGTCATTAATGTGGCCCCCCTTCTTGACCTTACGGGACCTTATGCTCCGATAACCGGACCGTTGGGACCTGGCTCCAAGGATGCTTTTGATTACATCAACAAAGAGTTGAATGGTGTTAACGGCGTTAAAATTAATCTGATCCTTCGTGATTATGCCGGAAAGATGCCTCTGGCCCTTTCCATGTATAATGAAATAATCAATATCACCCCGAAACCGATGTTCACCTTACCCGGCTCTTCTCCCCTCGGCGCAGCCCTCCGGGAGCGTTACAAAGATGATGGGATCATCGCGCTTAGTCCAACGAGCGTTGACACTATTTATCCAGTGGCAAATACATTTGGCCTATACCCGCTTTATGCGGAGATGACGGCCGTTGGCTTGAAATATGTCATGGATAATTGGAAAGAAAAACGACCTATGAAGGCGGCAATTATCACTTGGGATACGGGCTATGGAAAGGCGATTCTATATGATAGGTTTTTTGAATACTGCAAAGAAATCGGGATCGACATTGTCGGGACGGAGTTGTTTGGCATCAGAGAGCAGGATGTGACGAGCCAACTCCTCCGACTGAAGGAAAAAGGGCCGGATTGGCTGATCACCAACACAACCGCCCATGGTCCGGTGGTGATAAAAAAAGCACTTAAAGTAATGGGTTGGAACGTGCCTGTACTCAACAACGCCGGTAATGATTGGGGGGTGATCAGTATGGCGCCTCAATTGTTTAATAACGACATCGCAGTGTTACCCACCAGAGGTTTTGATCAGAAGGACGAGCCCTCCATCCAGAAAATTCTCAAATATTTCAAACTCAATAACCGCTCAAAAAGAGATCGCTCGATGTTTTATCTGATCGGCTGGATTACGGCGCTGATTCAACACAAAGCCATGAAGGATGTCGTGGATAAACACGGGTGGGATGGGTTTAACATCGAGAACCTGAAGAAAGCCATGGCGAATATAAATAATTTCAGGCCTCTTGGGGGGTTGACTGAAGTGACGTATTCAGCTGATCGGCCCACATTGCGGAAGGCAATGGTCTACAGAATCAGCGATAAAGGGGTGTTTACCCCGCTCACAGGATTCATCAAAGCTCCCGATCTGAGACCGGCCAAATACCGTTAATATGAATTTTAGATAAATCCGGTCGCAAGCCGCGGCCGTCCCTGACATCAAGCTGTGAAAAATTTGGGACGAAAGTCAGGGGCGGTCCGGTAAAAAAATATTCAACTTCCTGACAAAAGTGCTAAGTGCTGGGAAATAACGCGAATTCAACAAAGGAGGCTATAGGCTTTGGGCAGAAAAGAGAGAAGAGAGCGGGAAAAAGAGCTTAGGCGCAAACAGATCCAGGATGGTGCGGCAAAGGTGTTTATGCGAAAAGGCTTTTACGCGACCACTATGGAAGACATCGCTGAAGAAACTGAGCTGAGTATAGGGGCCATCTATAGTCATTTTAGGGGAAAAGAGGAACTTTTTTCCTCTCTAGTCCTAATACCCCTTACCTATATGTTCGAGCAGATCAAAAAGGTAGATGAAAACCATAAATTAACCCACGAAGAAAAACTGAGGGGATTCTGGGATGCCATGTATGAATCTTTTAAGAGAAATGAGCTCATGGTACGAATTATTTATCATATTCAGCTAGAAGATACCTTAACAACTATTAACCCTAAATATCTCGTGGAAATGAATGATATTTCACGAAAATTGACGCGGACGATCGCGGCTGTTTATGAAGACGGCGTCTCCAAGGGGAAGTTTGTCGAGGGCAACAGTACTGCTTTCGCTGATACGTTATGGGGACTCTTTACCGGGGTTCTCACGTGGGAAGAAGCTAAAAGAAAGATAAATCCAAAAAAAGTCTTCCTTAAGCCAACACTTGATGTCAGCCTTGATATGTTGTTGAAGGGCATCCTCAAGAATAAATAAGATTTTCAATAGATGACTAAAAAAACTTATTCATAAATTTCAAAACTATGTGGAAAGTGGAGAAGAAGGAATTGGCCTTTAGTTGTAAGACCGCCAAGAAGCTGAAGGACAATTATGTATGAGGAGAAGTGAAAATGTCACAGGACAGACCTTACTGGAACATGGATGTTGAGCCGTTTCTGAATTCTGCCGAAATGAGGAATCTTCAGTTTGAGAAACTCAAGATAATGCTAAAAAGGCTTTACACCAATGCGCCTTTTCACAGAAAACGATTTGAAGAATCTGGCCTAAATATAGATAATATCGATAAGAAGATAAAAAGTTTAAATGATTTTTCTAGAATTGTTCCGATTTATAGCAAAGAGAGCTTTCGTCTGCATTCTGAGGCGTGTGGCGGTGATCTTGTCAAACTGATGGAAGAAGAAATGCCCATCGGCACTGACGAATTGATCATGGTCAACAGCACGACCGGCACCACCGGAGAACCCACGCCCTATCCACTTGCCCACAAAGACATTTATAACGTCTGGGGAGAATCGATGTGTAGAGGGCTCTGGAGAGCGGGAGTCAGAAAGAAAGACCGGATCTTGTTCTGTTTCGCCCTTTCCATGGTCATCGCCGGAACCGGAACATTTATGGGTATCCAGAAAATGGGTGCAACGATCCTCCCGGTTGGAGCGGAGTTAGGTACGGAAAGAATTTTTCAAATGGCCAAGTACTTTAAGCCCACGGTATTCATGGGCACACCCTCCCTGGCCTCATACATTATCGAAAATGCACCTGAGAAGATCGGCGTGGATGCCGGATCTATGGGCATCAAGGTGTTGGCGTGTGGGGGCGAGGCCGGCGCGGGCGTTCCTGAACTCCGGAAAAAATTGGAGGAAGGTTTCGGGGCCAAATTGGTGGATGCGGGCGCAGGTTACGGGGCTTCATGTGATTACCCCGAATATCAAGGTATGCATTGGCTGGGCGACGATCTTTGCATTTACGAACTGGTCAATCCGGATACCAAAGAACCGATACCTCTGGAAGATGGTGCCAGAGGTGAAGCCTTATTCACCAATATCGAGGGAGACGGATGGGCCTGGTGCCGGAACAGTTTGGGTGACATCCATGAAGTGACCATGTCCCCCTGTCCTTGCGGGAAGACCGGCTTCCGTTACAGGATCGTGGGTCGCACCGATGATATGCTGAAAGTGAAAGGCGTCATTGTCTATCCAGCCCAAGTGACCGGCCTGCTTCAAACGTTTGCCCCCAGGGTCACGGGAGAGTACCGGATCGTTCTGACGGAAAAACCGCCTTTGGTTGTGCCGCCTTTGAAAATCAAGATTGAAAGGGGACCTGATTATCCGAAGGAAAACCTAGACGAGTTGAAAGAAGAACTCCTGCAGGCCTTTCACAGCCGAATGAAGCTCAGTCCTGAAATTATCTGGCAGGAGCCCGGGGAATTGAAACGGTCAACTTACAAAGGTCAGAAATTTGAAAAGGCATATGAAGAAATAGCCTAGCACCTATAGTGCTCCACTAAGAGCACCTTTTTTGTGCTAGGGAACCGCCAACATCTTTCTGAGTGTTTTGTGTCTCACTGTCTTTACCGTTGGGGTTGGCATGAGCGAACTTTCCACGATTCTGGGCAGAACCAATCATGACTTGCGTGCCGACGCCTTGAAGGGGGTCTCCACGACCACAATCATTCCGGAAAATAGGACGTAGAAATGTTTTATCGGAGGAAAACATGGAAAAAAGAGTCGGGATCATCAGTTTCGGCATTATGAAATATCAAGGCCCTAACGAAATTCGGATGTGGAACGATGAGGCCACTTTTGTGGTTGCCAGGCAGGCCTTGGATGGGGCCGGGTTGAGTCGTGAAGATCTCGACGCGGTGGTCATATCCACCATGGACGGGTTTGATGGGATCACCATCAGCAATGGTCTTTTGGCGCCGGCTGCCGGAGCTTATGGGAAGGAGTCCATAAGAATTGAAACCAGCGGCCTTCATTGCATTCGCTCCGCCTTAGCGAGCATTTTGTCCGATGAAGCGGATCTAGTTATGGTCGCCTCCTCGGATACCATTGAGTTCGATTTCGGTTACGTGACCAACGCCAATCAGGACCCCTATTTCCGCAGCCCCTTGGGTTTCAATGCCATAAAAAGCTACGGCCTCTTGTCCATGGACTATTTGAGGAAAACGGATGCCACCGACGAGGATTTCGCCCTGGTGGCTTCCAAGAATTACCGTTGCGGTGCCGCGAATGAATACGCTCACACAAATAGGGCTTACAGCAAGGATGAGATTTTGGCCTCCCCTTTGGTCAGTTGGCCCTTGAGAAAGTTGGAGATTGGCGGCCTTTCCAATGGGGCCGTGGCGTTGATCCTGGCATCCGAAGAGAAAACCAAGGAGATCACCGATAAGCCGATTTGGATCACCGGCTTTGGTGCGGCCTCGAACCTCTATAATGGGAGTTGGGAGGAGTTGTCTGGCCAAGCGGCCCTCAGGAAGGCTGCGCAAAAGGCCTATGAGACATCCGGCATCCAGAACCCCAGGGAGGAAATCGACTTTCTGGAATCGGCCAACCCGTTTGCTCCTTTTGAACTGATCGCATATGAGGCTCTGGGCCTGTGCGGTGCGGGAGAAGGCCCTTTTCTGTTGCGTGAGGGCATAACTTCTCCCGAGGGGGACTTGCCCGTCAATCTCTCGGGCGGTTCTTTGTGCACGAACGGGCCCAATAGTTCAGGAATTTTCAGGATGATTCAGGCTGTGCTTCAATTCAACGGCGCTGACGGGGCGACAAAAGGTCCAAGTCCAAAGAGGGCCTTAGTGCACGATAGTGATCTGAGCATCGGCGCTGTAGGCGGAGATTCGCACGCGGTATTGATTCTGGAAAAGGGGATATAAGATGCCCAGGAGAGTAGCCGCCATTGGTGTCGGAAGCACGAAAAACACGAGTCAAAAGCGGGAGACGCGCGAGAGAT
>JANQDY010000038.1 GCA_028278625.1 Thermodesulfobacteriota bacterium | reverse complement strand
TCTATAGCAAAATGTAAGTCGAAAATCAAGGCAAAAGCGATTTTATTCGCAAGTATTTCAAATGGTTAAATTGGTTTTACTTTTTACAGGACCATCATTGTTGAAGCCCCGTAAACGGAAAACCCATTTTAAAAGGTTATTGGAATGACGAAACCCAAAACCCGGGATCAGGGGGAAAAAATGGAATTACAGCACTATTTTGAAAGCACCGATGGGACAGGTATTCTGGCAACGGCGGACAAAAAGGGCAAGGTTGACGTAGCGATTTATGCCAAGCCGCATTTTCTGGAAGACGGCAGTATCGCCTTTATCATGGCGGACCGGCTGACCCATCATAACCTACAAAGCAACGACAGCGCCGCATACCTGTTTCTGGAAAGGGGGCCGGGGTACAAGGGGAAGCGGCTTTTCCTTAAAAAGACGGGGGAAGAACAGGATTCGGAGCTCCTATACACCCTCAGAAACAGGAAGTATGCTTCTGAAAAGGAAGAGGGAAAGCCCCGTTTTCTGGTTTTCTTCAACATCGAGAAAGTCCTGCCCCTTGTGGGCAGCGGTGAAGATTGATTTTTTGAGGGGTTTACCATGCGTGTTTTTATGACCGGCGGTACCGGTTTTGTGGGGACCGTGCTCACACAACGCCTGATGGAGCAGGGGCACCGGGTGACCCTGTTGACCCGTAAGATTCGAAAGGACCATTCCCTCCCGAAAGAGGTTTCCATGGTTGAAGGGGATCCCACGAATCCGGGTCCCTGGCAGGAAGAAGCGGCCAATCACGAGGTTGTCATCAATCTGGCCGGCGCATCCATTTTCAGGCGCTGGACCCAATCCGAGAAACGTCTTATTCACAAGAGCCGCGTTCTGACCACCACCCATCTGGTGAATGCCCTTGGACAAGAAGGGGGCATGAAACGGACGCTTTTGAGTGCTTCCGCCGTGGGGTATTACGGTTTCCGCGGGGATGAGTCCCTGGATGAGACGGCGCCTCCGGGAGAGGATTTCCTGGCGGGCGTTGCAAGGGACTGGGAGACGGCGGCCGCGAAGGCGCCCACCTTCGGTGCAAGGGTCGTGTTGTGCCGTTTCGGTATCGTTCTGGGATCCGGGGGCGGCGCTTTAAACGAAATGGTGCCCATTTTTGAAAAAGGGCTGGGAAGCCCCCTGGGAAACGGCAGACAGTGGTTTTCGTGGATTCACCAGATGGACCTGGTTCGAATTTTTTTGTTCCTGCTTGAGCGCGAAGACCTTGCGGGCCCCATCAACTGCACGGCCCCTGCGCCGGTTCAGAACAGGGAATTGGCACGGGTTCTGGCAGAGGTTCTCAAAAAGCCGAAGATCATGCCGTCAGTGCCGGGATTTCTGATCCGCATGGTCAAGGGGGAATTCGGAAATGTCCTGTTGAAGGGGCAGAAAGTGGTTCCCAAAAAGCTTCTTGAGGCGGGTTTTGTATTTCGATATCCCGAGCTCGGGGATGCGTTGGAAAACCTGCTGAATTAGTTTAGAAACGGACCCGTTATGAAAAATACTTCATTTGATGCCTATGTGGTGGAAGAAGGCCATGACGGCACCTTTCACGGAAAGGTGGTGAAAAAAACCGTGGATCAACTCCCCGAAGGGGAGGTGACGGTGCGGGTGAAATACTCCAGTCTCAATTACAAGGATGCCCTTTCCGCAACGGGAAACCGGGGCGTCACAAAGACATACCCCCACACACCGGGGATAGACGCGGCGGGAGTCGTGGAAGAAAGCAGCGTTCGAAGCATCCCCAAAGGGGCTTCCGTTATCGTTACCAGCTATGATCTTGGAATGAACACGCCCGGCGGTTACGGCCAATACATCCGCGTGCCGGGCGACTGGGTGGTGCCCTTGCCTGATGGATTGAGTTTAAAAGAGAGCATGATTTACGGAACCGCCGGTTTTGCCGCCGGTCTGTGCATTTTGAAGCTGACGGCATCGGTCTCGCCCGAACAGGGACCCATTGTGGTCACGGGTGGCACCGGGGGCGTTGCCAGTGTGGCCGTTGCCATCCTGAGCAAGCTGGGATATGCGGTTTCGGCGGTTTCCGGAAAAGCGGATGCGGCGGCGTATTTAAAACCCCTCGGCGTGAAACACGTCCTTGACCGGGAGGGGTTTCTTGAAAACTCGGACCGTCCTCTGCTCAAGACCCGCTGGGCGGGCGCCGTGGACACGGTGGGTGGCCGTTTGCTGGCCACCGTTATCAAATCCACACAACCCCTTGGGGTTGTCACCTGCTGTGGCAATGCGGCATCTCATGAACTGCCCATCACCGTTTTTCCCTTTATTCTAAGAGGTGTCTCCTTGATCGGTGTCAATTCGCAAAACTGCCCCATGGAGATTCGAAAAGAGGTCTGGAAAAAGTTTGCCGGTGATTGGAAATTGGAACCGCTCCACAGAATCTGCCGGGAAATTTCCCTTGACGGAATGGACGACCAAATCCGGGGGATCTTAAAGGGAGGGCTCAAAGGAAGGACCATTGTGCGTCTGGATTGATGGGGATCAAATCTTTGATTCCCTACGCTTTCGGGGAATAGGCCATGCGGGAAAAAAGAAGCGTTTTGAAACTGATCGTTCTGATGATCCTGGCCACCGGGATAGTCGGTGCAACGGTTTTCCTGATCCTGTACCGCGCGGCCATGAGCGAAGAACGGATGCGGCTCACCGAAACGGTCAAAAGTCAGGCCCGCTTGATTGAGAGTATCGCCCGCCACGACATGGCCTACAAGCCCCACCTTCCGGGCGGCCCCATCAGGGCCACGGTCGCCCGCATTGCCGAGGCCCATGAAAACTATGCGGGCTTCGGCAAAACCGGGACCTTCACGCTGGCCCGCCGTGAAGGCGACCATATCGAATTTCTGGTGATCCACAGCGGTAGGAAAATGTCGGAGCCGGTTTCCGTGCCGTGGGATTCAAATCTGGCACAACCCATGCGACGGGCCCTTTCGGGCCATTCAGGTACCATGGTGGGGCTGGACTATCAGGGCCGGGAAGTATTGGCCGCCTACGAGCCGGTGGCCATTCTGGATCTGGGCATCGTGGCCAAAATCGATCTCTGGGAAATCCGCGCCCCTTTCATAAGGGCGGGGACCCTGGCGTTATTGGTGACACTTCTGGTTTCTCTGGGGACCACTCTCCTCTTCATTCGAATCATGCGCCCCATAATATCCCGGTTGGAGGCGCATGCACGTCATTTGGAAAAAAGCGTTTCAGACCTCGAAAAAAGCGAAGAGCGTTCCCGCCGATTGATCGAACGGAATCCCGATACCGTATTGGTGCTGGATGGCAAGGGAGAGATCCTTTTCGCCAACCCGGCTTCAGAAAAGCTGCTCGGGCGAAAAAGGGAAGCGCTCACCGGCCTGCATCTGGGTCTTCCCTCCATCGGTGCGGAATTCGCCGAGATCAGTGTTGGAGGTTCGGATGGGGTCGAAAAAACCGCTGAAATGCGCTCCCAGACCATTCTGTGGGGCGACCAGGATGCTCATATCGTATCTTTGAGGGATGTGACCGAACGAAAAACGGCGGAGGAGCGAATTCGTGTGTTGAATGAAGCTCTCAAGGCCATTCGGGACGTGAACAAACTGATTACCCGTGAAAAAAAGCCAGGGCCCCTGATTCAGAAGGCATGCGGAATACTCAAGTCGCCCAAACGGTTTCCGGGTGTCTGGATAGCGCTTTTGGATCAAGAGGGGAGCGTCACGGAGGTGTTCCAGGAGGGCATGGGTGACCGGTTCCATGCGTTGCGCGAGCGTCTGGTCCGGGGAAATTTCCCCAGGTGTGTGAGAAAGGCCCTTCATGGAACGGATCCGGTTCTCGTCAAAAAGGGCCCGGATTCTTGTGACGATTGCCCGCTGGGGAAAGATCTTACGGAGGACGGGGCACTGGTTGTGCCACTGGTCCAAAACGGTCGACTCTACGGGGTCTTGGTTCTGAAAGCAGCCTTTGGCATTGCGGCCGATGAAGAGAATCAGAGCCTTTACCGGGAAGCGGCGGATGATATCGCCTTTGCCCTTAGAAGCATCGAGATCGAGGAGAAGCAGGGAGCCTTTCGAGAGGCGCTCCGTCAGAGTGAGGCGCGCTTTCGGCTGCTGGTTGAAAACGCGCCCGTGGGCATTTTAGTGGTGGACAAAGATAGAACAATGCGCGATTTCAATGAAAAGGGGATGGAAATCCTGAGCAGCATATCCAGGGTGGCGACGTTCGATAATTTGATGTCGAATCCCTTCCTGTTGCGGGCGGGCATTTCGGGGGATATAGAAGCGTGTTTTGAAAGCGGCAGAGCGGAAAGCCATGAGCGCCCGTGCGGAACGGAAAACGGCGGGAAGGTGGTTGTTCGGTATTATCTGGCCCCCATGTTGGATGGGGAAAAAAGCGTTTCAGCGGTCCAGTTGATCATGGAGGACATCTCGGAAACCCGAAGCCTGGAGAGCCAGTTGCGCCAGGCCCAGAAAATGGAGGCCATCGGTACCCTGGCGGGCGGCATTGCCCACGATTTCAACAACATTTTGGCGGGCATTTTGGGTTATTCACAGTTAGTTATGACGGACCTTCCGGAAGACGCGGCGATTTTTCCGAGTCTGCAACAGATTTTTATGGCCGGCCAGCGGGCAAGGGACCTGGTAAAACAGATTCTCATGTTCAGCCGTCAGGCTGAGACAGAGCCGGTTCCTTTAAAACCCCATCTCATTGTTAAAGAGGCGATCAAACTTCTAAGGAGTACCATTCCCACCACCATTGACATTCGGCAGTATGTTTTTACGGATACCGGCATGATCATGGCCGACCCCACCCAGATGCATCAGGTAATCATGAACCTCTCCACCAATGCCTATCAGTCCATGCAAGAGAGCGGCGGAACTTTGGAAATCACCCTTAAGAACGTCCAAGTGGCCCATGGGGATGTCCTGCTAAATGTGAGTTCTGATCTGCGGCCCGGTGCTTATGTGCGCCTGACGGTCAAAGATACCGGAAAGGGCATTCCGACCGAGACCCTGGAGCATATTTTCGATCCTTACTTCACCACCAAGAAGAAAGGGGAAGGAACGGGTCTCGGCCTCGCCGTCGTGCATGGTATTGTAGCCGATTGCGGGGGGTGTATCATGGTTCAGAGTGAGGAAGGGGCGGGTGCCACCTTTGATGTCTTTTTTCCGAGACTGGAAAAGAACGGGGATGCCGCAAAAGCCCAGGCCGGGAGCCCGATCCAGGGGGGAGATGAACGGATCCTCATGGTGGACGATGAAGAGCCCATTGCGCTATTGGGGAAGCAGATGCTGGAGAAATTGGGTTACAATGTTCTCGTCAGTGTGGGCAGCCTTGAAGCATTTGACCGGTTTAAGGCCGATCCGGATGGATTTGACCTCATGATTACGGACATGACCATGCCCGGTATGCGCGGTGATGAACTGGCACTGGCCGTGAAAAAAATCAGGCCCGGTTTTCCGGTGGTCATCTGCACCGGATACAGCGATTTCATGAATGAAGAAAAAGCAAAGGCCCTGGGGCTTGAAGGTTTCCTTATGAAGCCGCTGGAGCGGGATGCCCTGGGCAGAATCGTTCGGGATGTGCTGGATGGCTGATCCCGCACCTTTACAAGGAGCCTCTTTTTATGCGCAACAAAACCGTTTTGGTGAGTGGTGCCACGGGTTATGTGGGGGGGCGGCTGGTTCCCCTGCTTTTAAATGCCGGTTATCGTGTCCGCGTGCTGGGCCGCTCACTGGCCAAACTGCGATCCCGATCCTGGGCCGGGCATGAGAACATTGAGATGGCCGAAGCGGACTTTTTGGACGATGAGGCCCTTAAAAGGGCTGCCCGGGGATGCTGGGCCGCTTTCTATCTCGTCCACTCCATGAATCCCCGGCACAAGGATTTTGCCCAGGCGGATCGAAATGCCGCCCGAAACATGGCCCGGGCCGCCGCCTTAGGAGGCCTCGAAAGGATCGTCTATCTTGGGGGGTTGGGTGTTCAGGGCAAAGACTTGAGCAAACACCTCCGTTCCCGAACCGAAGTTGCCCGGATTCTTCAGGAGGGCGAGGTCCCCACCACCTTTCTGCGGGCCGCCATGATCCTGGGATCCGGCAGTGCCTCCTTTGAAATGATGCGATACCTGGTGGAGCGTCTGCCTATCATGATTACCCCCCGGTGGCTGTACAACCCTGTTCAGCCCATCGCCATCAGGAATGTTCTGGGCTACCTGAAAGGGTGTCTGGAACAGGATGAAACCATCGGGGGGACCTATGATATCGGCGGGCCGGATGTCTTGACCTATAAACAGCTCATGGAGATTTATGCTGAAACGGCCGGCCTCAAAAAGCGCTGGATCATTCCCGTTTCGGTGCTGACCCCCCGCCTCAGCGCCTACTGGGTCCACCTGGTAACCCCCGTCCCCTCACACATTGCCAGACCCCTGGCCGAAGGACTTCGAAACCCGGTGGTCTGCCGGGAAAACCGGATTCAGTCCATTATTCCCCAGCGGCTTCTGGGTTGCCGGGAAACCATGGCCCTGGCCCTGGGAAAGGTGCGGGAGCAGTGCGTCGACACCTGTTGGGCCGATGCCGGTCCCATCGATTATCCGGAATGGGCCCAATGCGGGGACGCACCCTATGCAGGGGGATCTGTTTTGGAGTCGGGATACCGGGTCATCGTTGATGCGACACCTGATCAGGTGTGGAAGACCGTCGTTCGGATCGGCGGCAAAAACGGATGGTACGGATCCCCAATGCTGTGGGGTTTTCGGGGGCTTCTGGATAGACTGGCGGGCGGTATGGGCCTGCGGCGGGGACGGCCCCATCCCGATCACCTGAACCCCGGTGATCCGGTTGATTTTTTCAGGGTCATGGATGTGCGGGAGTCAGCGCATCTTTCCCTTGTCTCCGAAATGAAATTGCCGGGCGAGGCAGTGCTTGAATTCCATCTCCATGGGCTTCCGGAAGGGGGGACGGAACTGCAGCAGCTCTCCCGATTCATGGCCAGAGGAATTGGCGGTCTGGCCTATTGGTATCTTCTTTATCCCTTTCATCAGTATGTGTTCAAGGGGATGCTGAGAGGGATCGCCCGCTCCGATAAGAGTGGTATCATAGAGGGTCCTGACCGGTTTGCACCGAGACTTCCCCATGTTTGCCGTATCGATCCGGAATCTAAACGTTAGCCGGACACGGAGAAACAAAAAAAGCCCGAAAGCCAATCAGTCACGCTGACGGTATCGGCTTTCGGGCTCGATTGGTGTCTATATTAATGGTCTTTTAACATGGGAACGCCGCGATCCTAATCCCCGATATTCACCCCCATGGTGGCGTCATCCATGCAATTCTCGAGATCTTCTTCGCTAATCTCTTTTGGGTTTTTAAGGTCTGAAACGTGACAAACAAACTGATTCCCCGCTTTATCGGTGACCCATACAAATCCTTGTTCCGCCATGTTGCTCCTCCTTTCAGTTGAACCAAAGAATGTTTATATTAAAGTCCTTCTTTTGCACCCTGAAATGGTACCGTGGAACCGCGAAAAATGGGCACTGCCCGATGTTGTATGACCCTCTGTTCGCCTCCTTTCAACCGCTTTTGATATTTATAATTACAGGGAAAGAAAACCGTTTTCAATAAAAAACTGAAACAGGTTGGAAATAGGAAGGGAAAGCGGCTGCTCTTTTGTTTTGGGTTGAAATTGCGGACACGCGCATCTAAAATAATCCTCATGTTTCTGATATGAGCATCAATGCACGCATGGGAGAGATGTTGTGAATGATCCGGTGGATCTGAAGAAGGTTCTGAAAAGTCTTTTTTCAATGCAACGATTGGCTGTCCTCTCGACGCAGCGTGGCGGTCAGCCCTATTCAAATCTGGTCTCCTTTGCAGCCACAAGGGATCTGCAACATCTGCTTTTTGCCACGACCCGTTCCACCCGAAAATATGCCAACCTTGCCGTTGAATCCCGCGTGTCCATGCTGGTGGACAACCGGACCAACAAAGCCGCCGATATTCACCGGGCCATGGCTGTAACCGCCGTTGGCACTGCAACTGAGACTGCGGGATCCGAAGCCGGGAGCCTCGTGGAGATCTATCTGGAAAAGCACCCGTATCTCGCTGAATTTGTGGGTTCACCTTCTTGTGCGTTTTTCTCATTGAGGGTTTCAACCTATTATCTGGTGCAGCGGTTTCAGCAGGTGACGGAAATTCATATGCCGCCATGACCATCATTATCCCATTTCATAAGATAACGGAGTTTTCAGCATCCGTTACAGGGGGGAAATTTTATGCTTTGGCCCGTCTGGCCAATGGAAATTTCACCGTTCCAGAAGGTATCTGCATTACGGTGGCGGCCTATGAGCACTATGTGAGAGATACAGGACTTCGTGAGCGAATACTGATGGAGCTGAACCGAAAAGACTTCGCCCGCATGCGTTGGGAGGAGATGTGGGATGCGGCCCTGCGCATTCGCAATGCCTTTCTTCATACGCCCATCCCAAGGGACCTGGCCATCGCCCTTGAAGCGGGCATCCAAAAGCAAATCGGTGACCGTGTGGTGACGGTGCGCTCTTCGGCACCGGGCGAGGATGGAACCACAACATCATTTGCGGGGTTGCATGAATCCTACGTAAATGTCCATGGGACCCATGACATATTGGCCTCAGTGGTCAAGGTATGGGCATCTCTTTGGTCCGATGCGGCCCTCCTCTACCGCCGAGAGCTGGGCCTGGATCCCGCAAAAGCCGCCATGGCCGTGGTAGTGCAGGAAATGATTCCGGGTGACCGATCCGGCGTTGTTTTCAGCGCCAATCCCAATGATGAAAGTCAGGTGGTTGTGGAGGCGGTTTATGGATTGAATCAGGGAATGGTGGACGGCACCATTGACCCGGATCGCTGGATGCTGCAGCGAAAAAGTGGTCAGATCATCAGCCATGCGCCCGCCAAACGGGAATACCAAATGAGTGCTGGGAAAAAAGGCGTCCATAAAGATGCGCTGACGCCGGAAAAGATCTCAAAGCCGCCCGTGAGTCCAAAAGACGTCAAAACGGTATATGATACGGCCATGGCCGTGGAACGGCTTTTTGGTGCTCCCCAGGACGTGGAATGGACCTTTTTGAATAACAGGCTCCATGTGCTTCAATCGCGCCCGGTCACGACCCTCAGAAAGGATAAGGGTCTTGATCAACGGGAGTGGTATCTGACACTGCGAAGGAGTTTTGAGAATTTAAAATCCCTTCGAAGGGAGATAGAAGAACGACTGATTCCGCGAATGAGGGCGGAAGCTCAACAGCTTTCAAGCCTTGACACAGAGAATCTGGACCCTTTGGCCTTGGCAAAAGAGATCTCAAGATGCGCCGCCATATATGATCGCTGGGTAAAAACCTATTGGGACCAGTTCATTCCCTTTGCCCATGGGGCCCGCCTTTTCGGTCAGTTCTACAATGACGCGGTAAAGCCCGATGATCCCCATGAATTCATGGTTCTTCTGGCCGATACGAAAATGGAGAGCCTCAAAAGGAACAGGGCCATGGCAGAGCTGGCCGGGGTTGTTCGAAACGATTCAGACTTAAGGGCCTATCTGGCTTCAAATCAATGGCCCCAAATGCCCAAGCATTTTCTAAATTCCCTCGATCGGTTCATTGAAGCTTATGGGGAGAGTAGCTGCCCCGGCGCTTCGGTAGCGGATTGCCGCACCCATTTGGCGCCCATTCTCCTGGAAATTTCGAGGCAGACCCTGTCCCTGGAGAAAGGGCCCCGCAAAAACGTGGATGAATTGACGGCCTCCTTTCTCGGTTCTCTGGCGGGTGACAGGCGCAAGGAGGCGCAAGAGCTTCTGGAACTGGCGCGGGCCAGCTATCAATTACGGGATGATGACAATATACATCTCGCAGGAATTGAGAGCCAATTGGACAGCGTTATGAATGAGGGCCGTGTCAGACTTGAGACGTTGACACTTGCTCGTGAAGAACGAAGGGCGCTTAAGGAGAGTCTGCTTGCGGCCGAAAAGAGCTTCGGCAAAATGAAGACCAAGAAGAAAGTATCCCCGGAAGGGGACCGTGATACCGGGTTCACCATAAGGCCACGACAGTTGATCGGCCAGCCGGCGGGACCGGGCGTTGCTTCAGGCACCGCCCGGATTGTCTACAATCAAAGGGATTTGAGGCGTTTCAAGGCGGGAGAGGTGCTGATATGCGATGCTGTGGACCCCACCATGACCTATGTGGTGCCCCTCTGCGCGGCCATTGTGGAGCGGCGCGGGGGCATGCTGATTCACGGTGCGATCATTGCGAGGGAGTATGGCCTTCCCTGTGTTACGGGCGTACCCGATGTCACCCGATGGATTGATAATGGCGAATCAATCACCGTGGACGGGCATCTGGGCATTGTGATCATAGAAAGTGAGTGAGCCTTCCAAGGGAAATGGCAATTATTTCCTTGAATGCGTCCTTTTGGTGGTTTACCTTATTGAGTGTTTAAGGGGCAAATCATTTAATGGGGCGGTCAGTCCGTCCAATGATTGGGAGATACGGCCGCCCACAAAACTCGAAAGGAGGAGGTATGATGAAAGGAAAATGGATGATTTTGGTGCTCGCTGTGCTTCTGTGCGCGCCGGGATGGGCCGGGGCGGTATCGGAGGACGATTTTGAACTTGATACAGCCGGGGATCTGGTGACATTGTGCACGGCACCTGAAAGCGATCCTCTTCACAGGGAAGCGGTCAGTTTCTGCTTCGGTTTTCTGGTGGGGTCCTACCATTATCATGCGGCGGAATACGGCGGGCCAACGAAAAGCCCCCTGGTCTGCCCGCCCGATCCGCCACCGCCGCGTGCCAAAGTAGTGAAAAACTACATGAATTGGTTGGAAAAACATCCCCAATACATGGACGAAGATGCGGTTGAAACGTGGTTTCGCTACCTCATTGAGACCTACCCGTGTAAACCGTGAATCATCCCAGGTGAGAAAGGAGCTTGACATGACAAAAACGGTAATCGCATTGATCATTGCCGCCTGTCTTGCGATAGGTGGTTGTGCGGGCATGAGCCAGACGGAACAAAGAACTTTGAGCGGTGGTGCCATGGGTGCCGCCGGTGGTGCCATCATCGGTGCTATCGCTGGAAACGCCGGCCTGGGCGCTGCCATCGGAGGTGCCGTGGGTGCCGGTGGCGGATATCTTTACGGCAAGCACAAGGAATCGGAGCAAAACGCCTATCAGCAGGGGTATAACGCGGGAAAAGCGAGCCAGTAATCCTCTGCTTACTGCGAGATGAATTCATTTCTTTTTGTGAAGCCATGGCGGCCAAAGATCCTCGACCGGTATTTGCCGCCATGTCTTTTTCAAATGAAGGGTTTGCTCAGAACGCATCTTTAAGAGCAAGACAAAGACCATGAAAAATAGAACGATTTCTATCCTTTTAGTGATTCTGGCGCTGCTCCTAGGATCCGTGTCCGGTGCCCAAGAGACATCTCCGGCCACGGACGAGCAGGAGACAGTGGCAGCGGAAAAGCTGATTGAGGCCTTCTTCACCCATCGCACTGGTGATCTGCCGGAAATGCTGGCAATGCATAAAATCCGCGTGTTGGTCGTACCCAACCGAAGCACCTATTTTCTGGATGAAAAGGGACAACCCCGGGGATTGGATTATGAGCTCTTTAAAGGGTATGAGCGCGTCCTCAACCGCAACCGGAAAAAGGGGACCCCTCCCGTATCGGTGATTTTCATTCCCGTTACCATCGATGAACAGGGCGATGCACTCTTAAGCGGCCGCGGTGATATTGCGGGGATTACCCTCGTGACACCCAACCGTTCAAAGGAATTTGCCTACACCATCCCGGTTTTTGACAATGTGAGCGAAGTGGTTGTGACGCGAAAAGGGGGCTTTTCCATCTCCACTCTGGAAGACCTGTCCGGAAAAGAGGTCTATGTGGCAAGGGGGAGCGCCCAAGAGGAAAGCATGGCCGCCCTGAATGATCGCTTCAAAAAGAAAGGATTGAAACCGGTAACGGTGATGCGGGCGGAACCGTACGTGGCCCATGAGAACCTTATGGAAATGGTCAACGGCGGTTTGATTTCCACGGCCGTGGTGCCGGATGCATTTGCGGATTTGTGGAAGAAGGTTTTCCCCGATCTGGTTGTCCATAAGGATATCCCAGTGGCCACTGGGTTGAAGGCCGCATGGGCGGTTCGAAAGGATAACCCGGAACTGCTGAAAAGCATGAATGACGCCATGGCATCGGCCCTCAAAAGAGATCGAAAGGTTTTTGAGAAACGGTTTAATCAGTATTTCAAACGGAGCCATTGGATAACAAATCCTTTTGCAAAAGGATCCAAATTTACCCTGGCAACCCATTTTCAAAAGGCAGCAGGAACTTTTGGCATGGACTGGCTCCAGATCATGGCGCAGGGGTTTCAGGAGTCGGCGTTGAATCAGAAAGCCAAAAGCCCTCACGGTGCGGTGGGGATCATGCAGGTGCTGCCGTCAACTGCCGAATGGCTGGGCGTAAAGAACTACATGGAGTTGGAGGGGAATATTCATGCCGGCGTAAAATACATGAACAGGCTGATGAACCGCTATTCCAAAGATCCCGCCATCAGTAAGGAAAACCGGTTCTTTTTTGCCCTGGCCGCATACAACGCCGGACCGGGACGGCTTAATAAATACCGGAAACGGGCCCGCAAAATGGGGTATGACCCGAACGCATGGTTCGGAAATGTGGAAAGGGCGTCACTACGATCGGGAAATCTTGAAACCGTGATGTACGTCAGGAACATCATGAACTACACCATGGCTTACAAATCCGCCTACGATAGACATCTGCAACGACGCCGGTTGACAGAGGAAAAAGAAAAGTGAGCATCAATGGTCGGTTTTCATTGAAATCTGTAAAGAAAAGGAGAGGCGAAAAATGAATGGAAAAAAAAGATCGGTAATGTTGTGTCGGTTGTTGAGTCTGCTGTTGGTCGCTGTCTTTTTTCTCATGGCGCTGCCCGCGGGGGCTCAGGAAGATCTGAAACCACAGATTCTGGTGGATCAGGCGTTGGTTACCTTAAACGAGTTTGTCAATGAAAGGGAAATGGAGTGGTTCAAAAACAACCTGGAACATTCGAAGGGTATTCTGATTGTGCCGCAATTGCTGAAAGCGGGATTTATTTTTGGCGGTTCCGGCGGCAGGGGCGTGGTGCTGATTCGGGACCCGAAGACGGGCCAGTGGAGCCAGCCCGGCTTTTACAGCTTGGGCTCCGTCAGTTTCGGCCTGCAGATCGGTGCGGAAGCCGCATCGGTGATTGTGCAGGTGAGAACCCAGCGCGGACTGGAATCTCTGTACGGTACCTCTTTTAAGCTGGGTGGGGATTGTTCCATCGCCGCCGGACCCGTGGGCGTCGGTGCAGCGGGCAAGGGCATCACCGCGGATCTTGTCTCCTTTTCAAGGGCACAGGGGGCGTATGCGGGGATATCACTGGACGGTTCCATGGTCAAAGTGAATAACGATTATAACAAAGACTATTACGGTAAGGCGGTGAGGCCTGTGGACATATTCGTGAAAAAGGACGTGAGCAATCCGGGCTCCGCCAATCTGCGAAAGGCCCTTAAAAAGGCTGAAAAAGGAAAATAGGAAGCCTAACGGAAATTCTGAATCATACTATCCTTAAATCCCTTGAAAAAATCCCTTGAAAGCCTAAGCGCTTTCGAGGGATTTTTCTTGGGGTTCTTCCGCTTTCGGTTCCCGTGTTTTCCGCGTTTTTCTGACCTTTCGTTCTTTTTTTGGTTGATCCTCTTTTTGGCCCTTAAGGCTCGCTTCCACCAGAAAGCTGATATCCCGCATTATCAGCGGGGAATTGGACGCCGTAATTCCCACCTGAAGCCCCTGGTAACAGAAAGGGCAGGCGGAAACCAGTTCCTGGGCACCTGTTTCCTCCGCTTCCCGGACGCGGCGCTGCGCCATTTTGTTCTGAATGTCCGGATATCCTGATTTGAGACCGCCGCCCGCACCGCAACACCTTGAGTATTCACGGTTTCGGGGCATCTCAATCAGTTCAAGACCAGGAATGGCCGCCATGATAAACCGGGGATCATCGTAGACGCCGGAGGCCCTGCCCAGATGGCAGGGGTCATGGTAGGTGACTTTCTTTATGACCGGGGTATTGAATTTCAGGTTTCCGGCTTCGATCAAACGGCGAAGGAATTCCGCGGTGTGCAGGACTTCAAAATTGAGACGGCCCACCTTCGGGTAGTCTTCCTTGATGGTTTTGAAACAGCCGGAGCAGGAGGAGATGAGGGTTTCAAAGCCGGCCTCGTTAAACATTTTGATATTGTCTCCGGCAATCCGTTCAAATTCCGCATCTCCCATTCTGAGCATGACGCTGCCGCAGCATTTTTCGTCTTTTCCGAAAATACCGTATTCGATGCCCAGCGCTTCCAGAATGTTGATGGTGCTCACCGCCACCTGCTTGACGTTGATATCGTAGGCAGCGGTACACCCCAAGAATAGGAGAACCTTACCGCCCGTTTTCTTCATCTCTTTGGGGAGGTCTTTAATGAGCCCCTCCTTTTTGGCCCGCCTGGCCCATTTGGCCCGCCCGGCCCGGGGCTGCTGCCAGGGATTGTCGTAGCTTTTGACGCTCTTGACCAGCGCCTTCTGGGTCTCGAGGGGTCCGTAATCCGCCTGAACAATGAGTCTTCTGATATCTTCCCATAGATTGACCGTATCGATCTTGGCGGGGCAGACGATGTGGCACTGGCCACAGGTGGAGCATTCGTAGAGGTTTTTCACAAAATCCTTTACCTGTTCATCGGTGACTTCCCGGTAACCGAAAACAGCGCCCAGCAGCTTTTTAAGGGCATGCGGCCCTTTTTCGCTCTTCAGAATGCGTCCCACGAGGCCCTGTTGGGATCGGATGATGTTCAGAAAATCCGTCACTTTGGCCCTTGGAATAATGCTCTCTTTGGCATCCTGATCGTAAACCGGACACCATGTGAGACATTCGCCGCAGCGGGTGCAGGCCTCCAGTTCGATCAAGCGGCGGATGTCCAGATTGGAAACCAGCAGGTCAGGAACCTCTTTGGTTTCCGGTGTGTTTTCGCTGTTTGTGGTTTCGTTTTCCGCCATGTTCTTCCCGTGAGAGACCGTCCGTCTCATTTCATCTTGTAGTTTAAAAGCAATGTAAGGGGCGTGTTAAAGATGTGTCGCATCTTCCCGAAAGGGAGATAGGCGATAAAGATCGCCCCCAAGAGGGCATGGGCCCACCAGAGATATGAATAGACAGCGGTCCAATCAAATCCCATAACCGATAAACCCCTCGAAAGGGGATACCCGATAAAAGCGTATAGGCCCACCTCCGGTGAAATCTCCGTCATCAGGAGTCGCACCCCTTCCGCCACAAAGCCCAAAAAGACCAGAAGACCGAGCAGCAGCAGCGCAAGATTGTCCTTGGTTTCGGCAATCACATGGGGTGGTTTAATCATCAACCGCTGAAGTGCCGAAAGTAAAATCCCCAACAGGATGAGACCGCCACAAAGGTCATTTGTAAATGCGGCAAATCCGCTGTTCTTATTGATTAAGGCATATGCAAGGGAGGTTTCGGGACCGATGCGGGAGACAAAGAAAGTAAAGATGGCCAAGAGAAAGCGAAAGAGTATGGGGAGGAAAATAAGGGAATGAATGGCCCATCGTTTGACGCTTTCCTGAAGGAGGCGGCGCTGAAGGATAACATCCATCAAGAAGGTTTTGATGATGGCAAAGAGTTCCCTTGAAAACAAGGTCCGCCACAGTCCTTCGGAGGCCAGGGCCATTTTGCGATGGAGCGATTTTTCCTCCCCTTCCACGCTTCCCTGGAACCAGAAGAAAACGGTTCCGCCAATACCCATGATGAACAAGATGAAAGCAATCCAAAAGAGGGGTGGGCCCATGGTGATTGAGACATCGTGGCACATAATGCAGAGGATGCTCTTGGAGGGCAGGACCATGTCGGCCGCGCCCACTTTGTTCCCCTTTGTGTGGCAGCGTTGGCAGAAGTCTTCTTTTCCCGTATCCTGCAATTCATGGTCGGTCAGGCCGATGGGAACTTTTTTGTCATTCATGTGTGCCAGCCGCACTTCGCCCGACGCTTTGTCCAGAGAAACATATTTATAAACGCTGTGACAGGCCTGACAGCGGACCCTCAGGTGGGGTGCATGGATGTCCCCCGCGCCGTTATGAAAGGGGTGGCAGGAAGTGCACTCAGCCCCCCTTTTCGATTGGTGGGGGGATTTGGCCACATCCCGGTGGCAGGAAATGCATCCCACAAAGGCATGGCGCCCTTTGCGAATTTTTGCGGGATCGATTTTGAGTGAAACCTTCTCTTTTCCGACGGTCCTGACGCAGGAATCTTTCTGGTGGCATTCGAGACAAAATGCCTGGGAAGCAAATGCCCCGGCATTGGTGGCCACATTGGGGGTCCTGTGGCAGTCCAGGCAGTCCCGGGTTCTGCCATCGGAATTGGATGGCATCATCGGATTATGTTGAGCGGCATTTGCCTGAATCCCGAAGAGGAACATCAGCATGCAAATGCTTAAGAAAAAGACCCTCTTAATGAAACGTCCCTTCAATTGTTTTGCCATTTTATTCCTGTGTTTTCATTCCGCAATCCGCGTTCCCCATTCCGTAATATCAAAGGTTTTCCCATTCCCCCGGATGTTCACGCATCATCCTTTCCTTTGTGGTTTCGCCGTTGAAGATGCTTTTGTCCACCGGAAATGTCTCCGGTCTTAAGTGGGTTGTCAAAATGTGAACCACGAATTTAAGGGCCACCGCCATGATGGCCTCATAGAGGTGGAGCACCTGGGCCAGATTGATGAAATAGCCGGGCAGAAAAGAGGTGAAAAACCCTGGGAACCACAAAAACAATCCCGTCAGACCCATGGTGTTCATGCCCAAAAAGAGCGCCAGATAATCGAATTTCTCCCAGTAGGTGAAACGGTTGAATTTGGGAAGGGGCCCTTTGCCGAAGAAATAGCCCACGTGCTGAAACAGATCCTTGATATCCCGGACTTTGGGGAAGAGGGACTGAGGGCCTGTAAGGCTTCCTTTCAGCACCAGCTTGAAATAAACCAGCCAGAGGATATGCACCACCACGCAACCGTAGGTCACCACCGCAAAAAACCGATGCAGCCAGGCCAGATGCGGGGCGCCACCCACCAACCATACAAACCCCTGGGCCCACCATTGGTGGCTGAATTTGAGCGAAAAGCCGGTGATGGCGAGACCCGTAAAGCCGATCATCACCGCCAGGTGCATCAATCGCTGAAGGGGCGAAAAGCGGACAAACGTCTCTTCAGGTTCCTTTTGTTGTCTCATGGTTTATGCTTCCTCAGTTTTTCATGCAGTTCCCTCAGCATCCATACGAAACTGTGGCCGTAGAAGAAAGCGACCACCAGGATCACCAGGATGCTCATTAAAACGGTGACCACGCGGATGAGCGCAACCCGGGCTCTTTTCTCTTTGTCATCCTGGGGCACACCCTCAACCGTGGGATGGATGACCACCTGGGCAAACGATTCCTTGGCCTCCGGGTGGCATCTCCGGCAGGCGGCAAGGGCTTCTTTTTTCTCTTTCAGGGAGCGGCATTGGTGGGCGCCGTGGCAATCGGTGCAAAAGGCCGCGTTCTTGTCTCCCAGATTGACGGCGGCCTTGCCGTGATAGTCCCGAAGGTAAGTGGCGGTCTGGGCCGGATGGCAGGAACCGCAGACAGACACCATGTGTCGGCCGATCTCCACCCTTGATAAATGGGCCTTTGCATAGTGGCTCGAGTGACAGTCGCCGCATGTGGGGGCCCGCTTGTCCAGGGCCAGTTGATTGTACCGGGTGGTGGATTCCGAAAGCTGCTTTTTCAGGGCTTTTGCGTGTGACCCTTTGAGATACTGCTGGTAAGAAGGCTTGTGGCAGGCGCTGCATCGGCCGTAGTCGTATTGACGGTTGGCATTTTCCCTAAGAAAGGCGGGGTTATTGGAATCGGGATGCATGATGTTCCCCTGAACCATGTCTCCGTGACATTTTTGGCAGGTAAAGGTGCCGTGGGCCGATTGGGCGAAAAGCGTCATATTGATGAACCAGCCCGATTGCGGGCCGGGAATATTGGCGGCGTTTGAAAAAGAGGTTAGGGCGGTGAGTGAGACAAACAGCATGAGGGATAGGGCCTGCCGTAGGATTTTATTGTTGCCCGATTGTTTTTTTGATGGCGGCATAGAGGCTTTCATATTCGATTTTCCCGAATGGAATGAAAGAGTTTGCTTCTGAAATAGATATCCAGAAAGAGTGCGCTGGTCTTGTTTAAAAGGCTGAATAAGGTTGTTGCGGCGTATAGGGTATCGGTTTTCTGATCCCATCCTTTCTTGATCCGGCGGACGTTTCGGGTGACCCGGACCGATGCCTCGGCCAGCAGATCTTCCTCGCCTTTTCGCACCAAAATGGATTCTTCCTTCTCAAAAAAGCGGAGGCGCTGCCAAAGGGCTTCCAGATATACGCGAATCTTGCCGGTTTCGTAAATTTTGTTGCCGATGGTCCATTTGAGCGGCATCATTTCAAGGCCCGCCGCCACGATTCTCGAATTGCTCAGTTCCCGTTTGAGATCTCTGATGAATCCCTTTTTGTGGGAATCCCGAAGCATCTCTGTATGGTCCGCAAAAGCCGCATCCGATGCTTTTTTAGGCAACAAATCATGGGTCATTTGGTTGATCAGGAAATTGTTGGCGGTCCCGAAGTGGGGGTGCTCGAAATGGGGACCGTACAGATGGAGATATCCGCGACCCATTTTTTCCCGAATCACCGCCGCGTTCCCCATGAGGGTTTTCTCAGCCAGGGACCGATCCACCAGAAAAACCGTTTTGCGGGTGAAGCCGGTGTAGGTGGCCAGGATCGATGCCGGGTTGTCCATGGTCATGGGGGGACCCCCATAAAGGGGGGCTTCAAAGGTTGCGGGTTCCTTTACGAGAGAACCGGGTCGGGTGGTCACCCGGACCGCCTCTCTCACGGGATGGTAAATGAAGGAGCAGCCGTAACAGGTGCAGAATTTCTCCCGCATACGGTTCGCTTCCGGGAGTCTCTTCGTCAGATTGGTGATCTTGGCGGAAACGAAGTTGAAATGGTTCAAATGCTCTTTGGAGGAGCGTAGCGGCAGATAGGCGCCGGCGCAGGACCCCAGGTACAGGCCGCCATTGTTGATGAATGTGCTGAGCCGGTCCGCGCCTTTTGATCCCAATGCCTCCGCAATGGCGAATGTGTCGCCGCCCGATACGGCCAGAACGTCCAGACTGCCCAGGCCGTTACGGATGAGGTCCGTTTCCGTCAAAAACGCCAAGTGATAGAATCCGAGCCGTTCAAAGACATCAACGAACCACAGCCAGGAATGGGATGCGCCCCTTCCGGTGTAGATGCCGATTTTTTGATTTTTGGTGTCTGATTGGGCCATTCGCCAATCACGCCAGAATGTCGCCGATCACCTCATCCAGCGTATCTCCGGTGAATTCCATTTCCGTACCCAGCCCGGCCAGATCCAGTAGCTTTTCTTCGGTCAGTTCCTTGGCCATCTGTAACCATATGGGGTGAAGCCCCAGGATATAACAGAGGGCCTGGCGCCTCTCCCAGTTTGCATCGGTATGGGATGTAAGCGCTGCCCAAGGGCTGAAAACAGAATCGCCGCAACTTTCCACCGGTGCCTTTAAATCAGGAAAAGACGTCTCGATTTCCCCTGAGCTTTTAAGCCCCGCTTTTGCCGTGAGTTCAGCCACGGCGGCCCCGTCAATGCCGTATTTGGCGCAGGCCCTGAGGGCGCGCCCTGCCTCCTCCGCGGAAAGCCCTGCCTTTTTAAAGGTCATCAACGGCAGGATATCGGTGACCAGGAAGCCCGGTTCCGCGGCACCGCTCTCTTTTAGGAGCGTCGGATCATCGTCCAGAAAAAGAAATGAGTTGGTGGCAACCGGGGTATTAAAACAGGCCATCTGACGGTGGGTCAGGGGGCCGAGCCAGTCACCCAGATCCTCGGCACCTAAGGCCGTGGCTGCCGCGGCAATGCCCTGCTTTTCCATGGCGGGATTTGAGCGAATGGCGGAAATGAGTTCCGCGCAGTCCGCCACAAATTCCTCGGGTTCGGATATTTCCAAGAGGCCCATGCCCCGAATGGCAATCAGTTTGATGTTCTTTTCTCCCAGCAGTTTGCCGAAGCCGAGACGGTCCCCACTCTGCCAGTAGTTGATGCCGATCTGCGCCAGATCCGAACCGTTTTCACCGGCCTCACCGATGCCCAGCACCTGTATCAGGTCGTCACCCATTTCACCGCGGATATGATCGGTGGCAAACCATGTATCTTTCCCCCAGAGATCATCCGCATCATTGATATCCAGAATGCCGTCATGAATCCAGAGATAAACGGGCTTGTCAGCCTTTCCTTTGATGACGATGTAATCGAACCCCGAGTATTTCAGCTCCATGCCCGCGTCGAGATTAAGGGGTACGTGGGAGATGTTTCCGGTCAGCGGGCTTTTGGCGGTAATGATTCCCAGAGCCGCGCCGGGGACCAGGGTGCCGGTCAGAAGTCCCGTACCCAAGATCAGAGGACCGCCGTCATTGGATTGAGCGGATGCATGCTGGTCATAAAGATATCTTGTGATGCCGGCCCCGCCGATTTTGTCCAGTACCAGATCCTCGTCCAGTTCCTCTTCGGTGATGTCACGGGTTTCCAGGTCCACGATGGCGATTTTGTCGGATGCCAGATATTCCATAATGTTATCTCCTTGTCATCTTTTTTTAGGCCATGGAAATTGCCCCTGTGGGACAGAATGCCAGGCAGAGGGGGCCTTCGTCCATATCCTCGCACAGGTCGCAGGATTCGCGAAGCAGCATCGGTTTGGCGGAGGCATCGGCTTCCTTGTCCGGATCCTGTTCTTCACCGATCCGGTTGATCTCAACGCCTTCCGGGCGGGCGGCCACCAGGCTGTCTTCCTCCTTCAAAATGACCCCGACGTAGTTTTTCTTCTCGCGCCCCCGGTAGGGCACAATGCACGATGAAAGAAGGGCAAAGGCGTCGTCCCGATGGTATCCGCAGGCAAGTTCACAGGCCATGCAGGCGGTGCATTTGAGCGCATCAATCTCTATTCCCATTGTAAAACCTCCCTGGATATTAAGGTTCTTTGCTGATGGTTGTGCTATCTGAATAAGCCGGATGTCTCAGTACCACCATTCATATATGGGTGTGGAGAGAATGTCAAATAATATTTATAACATTTATAATATTATAATATTTTCCTTGACACAACCCGTTTGCTTCTGTATTTCTGTACCCATGCAAAAAATGAAAACCTCACAAATGAAACTCCATGATATTTAAAACCGCCACCAAATCAGAAAAGGTTTCAGACAAAATCATCGGGCAGATAAGGGATGCCATCCTTTCGGGGCAATTGAAACCCGGCGACAGGCTGGCTTCCGAAAAGGAACTGATGGAGCAGTTTGAAGTCAGCAAAGCCACCATGCGGGAGGCTTTGAGGGTTTTGGAAGTGCTGGGGCTTATCGAAATTCGAAAAGGGACGGGTGGTGGCACCTTTGTTGCGGAAGTGGATATGAAAACCACCATTCACAGCCTCATCAATTTTGTTCATTTTCAACAGGTCTCGGTTCGGGAAATCACCATGCTGCGGTACCTCATTGAGCCGTCGGTTGCGCGCATTGCCGCTTCCAAAGCCACACCAGAGGATGTATCAAACCTGAAAAAAATTATCGGGGGAACCATCGAACCCCCGAGAAGCGAACTTTCAAAAGAGATCGGATTTCATCGGTATCTGGCCAGAATGGCGGGCAACACCCTGCTTACGCTGCTCATCGATTTTGTGGATAATCTGCTGGAAGACATCAAGAAACAGTTGAATCTGGGACGCGATTTCTACGCGGAAGTGCGCCAGGCCCATGAGAAGATTCTGGAATGTCTCATAGAGAAGGATTCTCTTGCGGCTGGGATTGCCATGACCCACGATCTGCTGGAGGTTGGAAAGGCCCTCTGCAGTGTGGATGAGAGCGTCCCCTTTGATCCCAAGGAACTGGTATTTACTAACCAAACAACTTTTCATGAAGGAGATGAAAATGTCTAACGAACCGAAAAAATTAAAATATTGCGTTGGCGGCCAATGGCTGGAGTCCAAAACGGATAAGTACATGGATTGCTACAACCCTTCCACGGGGGAGATCATTGCAAAGGCTCCCTGTTGTACCGCCGATGAGGTTGAGTCAGCCATTGCCGCCGCCAAAGCGGCATTCCCCGAGTGGGCCGATACCCCTGCATCCAAACGGGTTCAGGTCTTGTATCGAATGAAAGCATTGGTGGACGAGCATCTGGAAGAACTGACCCATCTTCTGTGCAGTGAAGAGGGGAAGAACTGGACCGAGTCCATGGGGGACGTCCTGAAAGTCAATGAGGTGGTGGAGTTTGCCTGCGGGATTCCCCATCTCATGAAGGGGGTCTCGGGCATGAACGTGAGTGTGGGATATGACACGGTCATGTACAACGAGCCCTTGGGTGTCTTTGCGGGCATCGCTCCCTGGAACTTCCCGGCCATGATCCCCCACGGGTGGATGACGCCCTTGTGCATTGCCACGGGGAATACCATTGTGCTGAAAGCCGCCAGCTTTGTGCCCCAATCCTCCATGCGCCTGCTGGAGCTGTGGCAGGAAGCGGGCCTGCCCGATGGCGTCGTGAATCTGGTGACCACCAGCCGAAATGAAGCAGAGATACTTCTAAGACATCCGGATGTGAAGGGGGTCACTTTTGTGGGATCCACCAAGGTGGGACGTCATATTTATGCCACCGCGGCCGCCAATGGCAAAAGGGTTCAGGCGTTGACCGAAGCCAAGAACCACGCATTGGTCCTTCGCGACTGTAAACTGGAACGGACGGCCCGGGGGATTATCAATGCCTATTGCGGGTGTGCCGGTGCCCGGTGCATGGCCTGTCCGGTGGTTGTGGTGGAGGATTGCATTGCCGACGATTTGATTGGGCTCTTAAAGAAATTCATCGGGGAACTCAATTTGGGACCTGCCTACGATCCCAATACCGGCATGGGCCCCATCATGAACGAGGGGCACTTAAAGTTTATCACCGACTGGATTCAGACGGGCATTGACGAAGGGGCCGAATTGGTCGTGGACGGCAGGAATCCCGTGGTGCCGGGATATGAAAACGGGTTTTTTCTTGCGCCATCCATCTTTGACAAGGTCACCGAGGAGATGTCCGTGGGACGCGAGGAAATCTTCGGCCCGGTCCTTTGCATCAAGCGGGTCAACGGTTTTGAAGAGGGCCTGGCCATCATGAACGCCAGCCGGTTTGCCAACGGTTCGGTGATCTACACCCAAAACGGCTATTATGCGCGGGAGTTTGCCAAGAAAACCCATGCGGGGATGGTGGGGATCAATGTGGGGATTCCGGTACCCCTGGGAATCTTCGGATTTACCGGCCACAAGGATTCTTTCTTCGGTGACCTGCACGTGATGGGCATGGACGGGATTCGCTTCTATACGGAACAGAAAAATGTGACCGCCACCTGGTTCCCCGAGGACATGGAAGTAAGTGGCAAGGTGGACACATGGGATGGCACCATCAGTTCCATGCCGACGGATTCTAAATAACCTTCACACTATTTACGGAGGGTGAGAAAAATGGTTGCCGTTACAAAGTCGGAAGACAAAATCCTGGAAGAACTTATATCCATTGTTGGAAAGGAGAACGCCACCGCGGAAAAGCATATCCGCTATGCCTATTCCTACGACCTTACCTTCGTGGCGCCGAAATTGCCCGATTATGTGGTGATGGCCACGACCGTGGAACAGATCCAAGCGCTCATGAAATTTGCCAACCAGGAAAAAATTCCGGTAATCCCCTACACGGCCGGGAGCAATATCGGCGGGCTGTGTATCCCTGAAGAAGGGGGCATCCTGCTGGATTTAAAACGCATGAACAGGATCATCAGGATCGATACCGAGTCCCACTACGCCATTGTCGAACCGGGCGTCAGCCACGCACAGCTCGCGACGGAGCTGTACAAGCACAACCTGCGGTGGAGTTGGCCCGTGGGGCCCCCTTCCGCTTCATCCTCTTCCTGCGCCCTCAACCACGGCATCGGGGGCTTAAGCGGGCGTTACGGTCTCAACAGCGAAGAGATTACCAGCATGGAGGTGGTGTTGCCCACCGGGGAACTGGTGAGGGTCGGCTCCTGTGCCATCCAGGAACACGCCTGGCACAGTGTGCTCCCCCTTCCCCAATTGGACGGGCTTTTCAAGGGATGGCTCGGGACCAGCGGGGTGGTGACAAAGGTAGGGCTGCGCGTACATCCCATTCCGCCGGTATTGAAGGTCTTTACCGTTTCCACCCAGAACATCGAAGACATGGTCTCCTACATGGTCAATCTGGGCAACTACGAAATCTGTGACGATCTGACGGCTGTCTCCTGGTGGCTGGCGCAGGTTCCCATCCCTTCCCCCTACATTCCGAAACCGGATGACGCACCCGAATGGTTCAATTTCGGCACCACCTTTTCCTGGACGGAAAAGGAGAAAGAAGCCCGGGAAGAGATCTGGCAGACCGTGTTAACGGAAGAGCAGAAAAAGGGAACCTCCATTCAATATGCGGAATATCCCGAGGAAGCCCTTCGGGCAAGGACCCAACTTCCCAGCCAGATTGTGGGATCCACAAAGAACTACACGAAAATGGCCGGTGGCGGCATTTCCTGGCCGGGGACCTTTACCCCCGTGAACAAGTGGGCGCCCGTGTACAATGCGTGGAAGAAGATACTCATCGATCACAACCTTTCCCCCTCCGTTCGGGCCACCAATTATCGGGGCGTCCATTACGGCATGCTGAGGGCCATGGTCCCTTTTAACAAGAAGAGTGCCGAGGCAACGGAAAATGCACGGAAAGCGATCATCGAATGCCTGAAAGTGGATCTGGATGCCGGCGGCATTCCTTATAAACCGCCGGTGGACTTTGCGAGGGAGATCAACAAGCGGGCCCACCCGGGGTATCTGATGCTGCTAAAGCGGGTAAAGGAGTTGCTCGATCCGAATGATATCATGAATACGGGAAAACTGGGATTCTGAAAAGCAATGTTGCCGGTCCTTTTTGAAATGAATCATGGAGGTCAGTATGGAATGGGACATATCCACCCTTGAGGAGTTGGAAGACAAGATTTGGAGATGCACGGCCTGCGGGAACTGCAAGACCGCCTACAAGTACGGTCCCCCGCCGCAGTTTGGGGAGATCTGCCCGGCAGGCGTGGAATTCGGTTTTGACGGTATGATGGCGTCAAAGGGAAAAATCGCCTTTGCCAGGGGGATTCTGGACGGCCAGTTGGAATGGACGGAGAGTTTTCTGGACGCCATGTACAAATGCACCATTTGCGGCGGTTGCCAGAACCAGTGTGAACTGGACCACAAGCCCTTCATACCGGAAATCATGGAGGCCATGCGGCGGAAAGCCGTGGAAGACGGTGTGGGGCCCATGCCGAGCCAGAAAAAAATCGTTCAATCCTTGAGCGCTTATAACAATCCCTATCAGGGGCCCAGAAGGGTTCGAACCGATTGGACAAGACCCTTTAAAAAAGCCAAGAAACCCATTAAAAATATTAACAAACAGCCTGCTGAAATCCTCTATTACGTGGGATGTACGGGTGCTTTTAACCTGCCGGCCAGAGGGGTTCCCACGGCCACGGCCTCCATTTTCCAGAAACTGGGCCTCGATTTCGGCATTTTGGGGGAGAACGAAATCTGCTGCGGTTCAACAGCCATGCGCATCGGCGATGCAGCGGAATTCAAACGGGTGGCCGAAGCCAACCTTGAGACATTCCACCAACTCCACCAGGAAAAAGGCGTCAATACCATCGTGACATCCTGCGCTGGCTGTTACCGGGCCATCAAGAAAGACTATATTCTGAGTTCCGATTACGACAATCTGATGGACGGCATTCAGGTCATCCATACCACCGATTTTCTCTACGGTCTTTTTAAGGAGGGTCAGCTGAAATTCACCGGGGAACTGCCGCTCAAAGTGACCTACCACGATCCCTGCCATACGGGACGACATCTCAACAAGTTCGAGGTGGATGAGGACGGATCCAAGCTCTGGGAGGGCGCGTATGTTGGTATGAACGAGGAAGAGTGCCTGTATGACATTCCCAGGGAACTTTTGACCGCCATTCCGGGGGTGGAACTGATGGAAATGGAACGGATCAGGGATAATTCCTATTGCTGCGGCGGCGGTGGCGGTGTCATGACCGGATATGGTGACTGGTCCGCCAAGAATGCCTCCGGAAGAATTGAGGAGGGGATGCGGACCGGCGCTGAAAAAATGGTTTCCATCTGTCCTTTCTGCCATTACAACCTGAATGAAGGTGCCAAACGGATCAACAGTGATCTGCGGGTGGTGGATCTGGTGGAATTGCTGGATCAGGTGATTGAAGGATAAGAGGGGGTGATAGCGAAAACTGAAACAATGAACAACGCGGTAAGAATCGGAGTTTTGGGTCTAACTTTTAAGGAGGAGAATATGAAAGCGTGGTACCGAGCATCTCTCTTTTGTGTGTTAGCAGGAATACTCTTTGTGTTGCCGATGACTGCAATGGCCGAAAAACCGGTTAACATCGGTGTGCTGGTTCCTCTGTCGGGTATTGTGGCACAGGGTGGTGAAGAAATGAAAATGGGCATCCAGATGGCAGCCGACGAAAAAAAGACCGTTCTGGGCCGTCCCATCAACCTGATTGTTGAAGACACCCGCGTAAAACCGCCCATTGCCGTGAGCAAGGCGGAAAAACTGGTATTCAAGGATGACTGCAAGGCCCTCATCGGCGTCTTTTCCAGCGGCGTGGGCCTGGCGCTTGCCAAAAACATCAACAAACTGAATGTGCCGTTCCTATCCACCCATGTCATGACAACCAAGTTCTACGGACTCAATCCCCTGGTATTTCGCTGCGGCCAGCTGGCCAACGACCAGACCGCGGTGGGGAATGTCAAAGGAATTCTCGCGACACCAGATCTTAAAAAAAGAACCTATTATGTGCTGGTCCACGATTATGCCTGGGGCCACGATGCGGCCCAGCGATTTATCAAACTGGCCAAAGAGAACGGCATCAAGATCTACAACGAGAAGTTCGATCGGGCGCCCATCAAGACAAAAGACTGGTCCAGCTACATCAGTAAGATCAAGGCTTCCGGCGCGGATGGTATCTATATTGCCCTGATCACCAATGTCATTCCGGTTTTTGCCAAACAAGCCTATGATTTCGGTATTCAAAAATACGCCCGAATCGTGTCCGGTGCGGCACCCGGTCCCTTGGAACTGGAAGCCGGCGGCGATGCCTGCATCGGTATTTTCGGAGCATCAGACTGGTGCTGGGATGTGAACAATCCAAAGTCGGATGCATGGGAGGGCGCTTTCTGGAAGAAATTCAACACGATTCCTTCGGATGCCGCATGCCACAGCTATGTGGGCGCCATGAACCTGTTCAATGCCATTGAAAAGGCGGGTTCAACCGATCCCCAAAAGATCGCGGATGCGTTGCGCGGGATCAGCTTTGACGGTCCCTACGGCGTGGTTCGCATATCGCCCAAAGACAACTGCATGCGAAATGATGCAGTTCTCACCGAAACCGCTCGCGCACCGGGGAACCCGTACGGAGCCAAAATCTACATGAAGGTCATCCATACTTTCAGCGCGAAAGAACTGGGACCTCCTGAATAAACGACAAAAATGATTGCAGGCGGACAAGATACTTCCGCCAGCCGCATTTCGTATCACGGCTGACGGTTTGGCGCACCATAACCGCCCAAAAACCGTCAGCCATGAGCCAATGAGGGGGAATCATGAGTGTTCTTGCCACTTCCGTGGACATCGTGTTGAACAGTCTTGTTTTGAGTGGTGTGTTTCTGATTGTCGCCATCGGTCTTAACATCATATACGGTTTGAGCCGGGTCATGAACCTGGCCCACGGGTCCCTGTATGCTTTGGGTGCCTATGCCGGATATACCCTTGTTTCCGTGGGGCTCAATTTTTTCGTGGCCCTCATTGTTGCGCCCATTATCATCGCCGTTCTGGGGCTTATCATCGAACGGGCAGTGATTGCACCCATGCGGAAACGGTCCATCATCTATACCCTCATTCTGACCTATGGACTCATGTTCTTCCTGGACGGTCTCATCAAGTACTTCTGGGGGAATGAGCCGCGGTTTATTGAACTGCCGGCCTTCATGAAACAGACCCTTCCCATTTTGGGGACCCACTATCCGGTCTTCAGAATCGTAACCCTGCTGGTCACCGCGGCCGCCATGGGGGGGTTGATGGTTTTCTTGGGAAAAACCAAGATCGGCCTGATCCTTCGGGCCGCCAGTCACATCCCCGAAATGGTCTCCTGCATGGGAATCAATATGACCTTTGTGCATGTTGGGGCCTTTGCCCTGGGGTGTATTCTCGCGGGAATCGCGGGAGTGATCGCCGGGCCCCTTTATACCATCGATCCCATCATGGGGCATGAAATGCTGCTGAGTTCCTTTGTGGTGATTGTCATCGGCGGTTTGGGGAGTCTCCGGGGGGCTGTTGTGGCGGCGTTGCTCATTGGCGTCGTGCAAACCCTTGCGGAGTTTTTTGTGACGGATCTGGCCATGGTGATCGTCTATATGATGATGGCGGTGATACTGGCATTCATGCCCCGCGGACTTCTGGGAGAAGGAAGGTTTGAATAAATGGAAGAGATGAATGGCGCTCATAAAAAAAGTGGGGCAGGGCCGGCGATTCGGGTATTGGCACTGGTGATTATCGTCGTTTGTCTGGCGCTCTTTCCCTTTGTGGTGCAAAACCGATTCTATATCAGCCTGGTCAATGAAATGATGATTTACGGACTATTGGCCATGAGCCTCGATGTTTTGCTGGGATATACAGGGCTTCTGTCCTTCATGCATAACGCCTACTTGGGCATCGGCGCCTACATTGTGGGGCTCTTCCTGATCCATGTGGCACCCTCGTCCATCTGGCTGGCGCTTTTGGTGGGCGTTATGGGAACCACCCTGATTGCGGTGCCCGTTGGCTGGGTTCAGGTCAGGACCGGAGGACTGGCATTCGCACTCTTAACCCTCGCTTTCGGAATGATGTTCTTCACGGTGGCCTGGAAATGGTACGATCTCACCGGCGGCGACGACGGATTAATGGGTGTGCCTCACCCGGATGTGCACCTGGGAGGATGGGTCCTGGGGAATTCCGGTGATCCCACGGTCATGTATTTGCTCACCCTTGCCATTGTCCTCATCTGTCTGCTGGTCACCTGGCGGATTATCCATTCCCCTTTCGGATCGGTTCTGGAAGCCATTCGGGAAAACGAGGACCGAGCCGCGTTTGTGGGAATCAATGTCCGAAAATTCAAACTCTTGGGCTGGATATTCGCCTGTTTGCTGGCAAGCTTGAGCGGAGGGCTTTACATCCTTTACAGGGGATATATCGGACCCACCACCATGCATGCCTTTGCCGGGGCCGCTGTTCTGATGATGGTGCTTCTGGGAGGTATGGGGAGTTTGTGGGGGCCCATTGTGGGAGCGGGGATTTTTATCCTGATGCAGGATTATATCAGTACCATGACGGAGCATTGGGAGCTTTTTGTGGGGCTTGTGGTGATTCTTCTGGTACTGTTCATGCCCCGGGGTTTTGTGGGCTTGGGCGACCATCTGTTGCGGTTCAGAAAGGAATAGGGGGAATTCATGGATCAAGGGGTGATCCTGCACACGGAAGAGCTTTACCGGCGTTTTGGAGGCGTGCTGGCCACCAATCAGGTGAACATTGAATTCAGGGAAAACCGGCTCAAGTCCATCATCGGGCCCAATGGTGCCGGGAAGACCACCCTTATCAACGTCATCACCGGGCGCATACCCGCCAGTTCAGGGGCCATTGTGTTTCAGGGAAAGAACGTTACGGACCTGCCGGCCCATCAACTCGCCCGGCTGGGGATATGCCGTACTTTTCAGATTACCAGCATCTTCATGGGGTTGACGGTGTTTGAAAATGTCCGCATTTCAAAACAGATGAAACGGGGCGGTTCCCTTAAGATCTTTTCCAGGAAAAAGAACCTCAAAAAGGTGAATGCGGAAACCTGGGACATACTGGAACGGTTGGATCTCAAAGAGAAGGCCCACGTCCCTTCCAGCAACCTGGCCCATGGCGATCAGCGGCTGCTGGAGGTGGCCATGGCCTTGGCCAGTGAGCCCAGAATCCTTTTTCTGGATGAACCGACGGCCGGCATGTCACCGGCGGAAACGGAGCACATCGCGCAGCTTATCAAGGGGCTCAGTGAGAAGATCTCCGTGGTTCTGGTGGAGCACGACATGGATGTGGTGATGACCATTTCCGATGACATCAGCGTTCTGCACCAGGGGACCGTCATTGCCGAAGGCCCCCCGGAAGAGATTCAAAACAACCAGGTGGTGAAGGAGGCGTATCTTGGGGATGAGTGATGAGAGGGCGAAAAAAATCCTTGAAATAGAGGACCTCCAGACCTATTACGGAAGGAGCCATATTATCCAGGGTCTCAGCATGCATATCAACCGCCATGAGGCGGTATCCATTCTGGGACGAAACGGGGTGGGGAAGACCACCACCCTCCGTTCCATTCTGGGACTTACGCAAGCCCGGTCCGGGAAGATCACCATTGACGGCCGGGAGACCACCCGCTGGCCGCCGCACCGGGTTGTTCGACAGGGGATCGGCTATGTTCCGGCGGAGCGGCACATATTTCCGGGGCTAAGCGTGCTGGAGAATCTCAGGCTGGCGGAAAAGCCAAAGGACAAGGATGATGTGTGGAATATGGAAAAGGTCTTTGAGCATTTTCCGGTGCTCAGGGCCAGAAGCAGGCAGGACGGATCGACGCTCAGCGGCGGGGAACAGCAGATGCTGGCCATCGGCCGGGCCCTCATGGGAAATCCACTCCTCATGCTGCTGGATGAGCCGAGCCAGGGTCTGGCACCGCTATTGGTGTACGATGTTATACAGCCCATCCTGCTGGTATGTGTGGAAGAAGGGCTGACACTCCTTCTGGTGGAACAGAACTACCGCATGGCACTCAAGGTGGCTTCCCGGCACTATCTCATGGGCATCAAGGGCTTGATCAGCGGGACGGCCACCTCAGGGGAACTGCTGGCGGACGGGGAAATCATCAAACAGCATCTTTCCGTCTAATAACCAAGATGATGGAACAGGAGGTGTAACATGGCATCGATGAGTCTAAGGGAGCGATTCTGGAACCGGTTCAACGGAAAGGATGTTGACATGACCCCCGCGGGCTGCACCACCACCTATGGGGTGGTGGCGCTCATGGATCAATGCGGATACGCAAGGCCCCTGGCCGATACCGATCCCGTGGCCATGACCGAACTCTCCTACGCGGCCCACAAATACGCCGGTTTTGAATGGGTAAAGGCCATGGGTTGGGATATTGTGGGGCTCAGCGAAGCATTCGGGTGCCGACTGGGAACGCCAACGAAAGACATCCAGTACTCTATAAAGGGCCACCCATACAAAGACGGTATCGAGGATATTGACTTTCCGTCCGATTTTCTGGAGCGCGGGCGGTTCCCCGTTTTCAGGGAGCACTTTCGGCTGCTCAGGGAGAAGGTGGGAGATGAATTGATCATTTATGGCGAAACCGAAGGGCCCTTTACCTGTGCCGCAAACCTGGTGGGAACCGAACAATTCATGAAATGGATTTACAAAAAGCCGGATATGGTGAACAAGGTACTGGAAGTGACCACCGAGGCGGCGGTGGCGGCGGTGAACTTTGCCTTTGACAATGGCGCCGACTATTACGTGTTTGCCGAACCCACGGCGGGACCGGCCTTGATCCGTCCCAAATTTTTTCAAAAACTGGCGCAGCCGGCTCTCAAAAAGGTGGTGGAACGGGCAAAAGGACCCGTGGTCCTCCATATCTGCGCCAATACGGACAGCATTATCGACATGATGTGCGATACCGGCGTGGCGGGCATCAGTATTGAAGAGAAGGCGGACATGAAAGCGGCGGTTGAGGTCGCCCATAAAAAGAACGTTAAGGTCTTCGGCAATGTGGCAACCGCCACCACCATTTTCAGCGGAACCCCTGAAGACGTTTACAATGAGGCAATCCAGGCCCTTCGAAACGGCACCGATTTCCTCTGTCCCGGCTGCGGCATTGCGCCCCTTTCCCCCCTCGAGAACCTGCTTCAGATCAAAAAAGCGAGAGACGACTGTTTCAAGGGATAGAGGGTTCAGTACGCCCGCCGGTTTTTTTGAAGTAGCGTAGCCACTGAAACCGATTCATCTGAAAATGTGCGAAAAGCGGTCTCAAAGCCAAGAGAACTCCAATGGATACGCTGATGTGTTGCGGGACTGCGTGGGGTGCGTGGTGCTCGAGGAGAGTGCAATTCTGCTGTTTCAGCAGTGAAAACCGCCTTTCTTCGGGGAATGGACCATGCTCGGTGGTAGTGTTCGGCAGGATGAACCCTTAAAAAGGGCGGTCGCGTGCGAGGTCCTGGAGGAACCTGGAATCTTGGTTCGGTCTCGGGAACCGTTCGATATCTTTCATCTCGTTGAGACGGATGCGAACGAGAAAACCCGCTCTTTTTATGTGATCGTGGATTTTAAGGGCGATTACCGGTCAGGCACGGTGCAGGCCGGCGACGCCCTTGGTCCCAGGTGGGTCTCCTCCCGGCATCTCCCCTGCTACAAAGTCCGTTTCAGCACCCTGAGGCTGCTGAAAAAAGGTTGGCTTCACAGCTTAGGGTGCTATGACAGAACTATTCTATGTTGAATGAAAAACTAGTTTTGTTCACATCAATCAAAAAACTGGCCGTGAGTTGAGCCTCCTTTCGTCAGCTACCCCCTGGAGATCTCCAGAAACAAATCAAACAATTACTTCTTTTGTGCAGACTTCAGCAGTTTTCTGTTGACGGGAAAGTCTATTTAGTATATCGGTTTAAAAAACGCCGTTATTCTATTTTTTTCAACCAATTTATGGAAAACAGTTACTCAACAAGCTTTGTACGCAAACTGACCGGTGCCACGGAGAACCAAATGAAATATTGGGTAAAAATAGGTGTTATTGCACCTATACGCATCGGGAAAACCCATTATTATTCGTTTAAGGACATTGTGAGGCTAAGGGTTTTGGTCCAATTACGGCAAAATGGATTAAGCCTCCAGAAAGTAAGAAAAGGTATCGATAATTTGTCTCGAATGCTGCCGGATGCCGAAGATCCCATGACACGCTTGATGATTCACACAGACGGCATTGACATGATCGTTGTCGAAAAGGGCAATTATTACAACGCGATTACAAGGCAGCAGTACTTCACGTTTGACACCGGCAAGATCGAATCCGAAATGATCAAACTGGAAAAAATGGGACACGATTATCCAACTGGTGAGAATATCGGCGACCTGGAAAAAAAGGTTCGTGAGTCCTTTGAAGTTTGAATTGAGAAGGAATCTGAAATGTCTTTTTCCGACTTTCAAATGCCAGAATCTTCATTTAAGCCGCTGAATCAAAATGCCCGCATGGCGGTTTTTGATGTCCTGAAAGAATACGATTTTGTGCCGGACACGATGATAAAGGAGGGATATCCAGTTCTCGGTATCGACGGCCGGAAATTCACAACCAATGCAATAGCTTTTACGCATGAGACACATCGAACGCCTGATTATACTGGTTTTTGTATTTTCAATACCACGGATGAAGGAGATGAAAATACGCTTATTGGGAATCTCGCTTGTTCCGCCGCACCTTTTCACTTTATTCATAGGGACAAGAAGAAGAACTTTTCGTTCTGGTTCAGCAACCTCAAGGACAGAAAAACAAGAGAATTAAAGTCGAGAAAAATCGAATCCGATGTCAGCTACGACAATCTATCGATGGCACTAAAGGAGTATTCTGAGGATCTGAAACGCCAACAAATTATTGATGTTAAACAGGGTTTTGAGCACTTTACACACCCGTTCTTCAATGAATCCGGTCCATTTCAACTATCACTATGGGCGATTGATGTAACCGGAGAATCATTAGTGAAACATTTTGGGCGCGCGGTCAGTAACATAGCTGCGTATAGGGATTCAAACACCGGGAGAGCCATATCCAAGAAAGATGTAACCGATATTGCCATACAGCTATTGGGAGCTGTTATTCTCGCGGACACCGGAACGTTGGGCGGGGACATACAAAAAGAAAAACCCGAAATTGAAAAGCTTATTGCCGTAGCCAGCAACAAGTTTCCGCATTATTTCAATACACAACTTCTTAGACACTGGAGAGCAGCGGCTGATTTAGCCTATCATACTTTGACGGAATTGTGTTACTCCGGTTTTTCCCCGGAAATGCTTACAAATCTCTACAGAGAGGCTTATCCTGATAAGAAAGACAGAAAAGAATTAGGCCGCTATGACACCCCGCTTCACCTTACCCGCCGTATCTGGAACAACATCCCTGTGGAATTTTTGCCCCCCGAAAAAAGGGTGGTTGCGGATATGACTTGTGGTTGGGGCAGTTTCCTGATTGCTGGATACGAGCGAATATCACGCGTAATTGACATGAAGGGCAAATCACTTCGGGATTTAATAACCGGAAATGACAAGGATAATTTCACGGCGCGGTTAGCCGGTTTGGGTCTGCTCATTTCAACATCTGAAGACAGTTGGGATATAGAAAGCCGGTATTCGGAAGAATGGATGGCAAAGAAATATGGTCAAACAGGCCCTGATATCATCGTGGGAAATCCTCCTTTCGCAGGAGATCGAAAAACAATAAAAGGAAAGGAGCATAGACATCAAAAGGCAGACAAATTCATGGAAAGCGCAATCAGATATCTTGCACCTGGTGGATATTTGGCCATGATAATGCCGCAGTCCTTTACTATTACCCAGGCTTCTCCGAGCCTTCGCAAACAGCTTTTGCAGAATTGTCATGTGCAGGAAATGTGGGAATTGCCGGTTGGAGTATTTACTGGTGCAACAGTCAGAACGGTAGTTATTTTTGCCCAAAAGAAGCTGAATGCATCTCAAGATGCTATTCCCGTAAGAATTCGAACATTACAGAAGAACATGCTTGACCGGTTTGAGGAAGGTGGACCTTTTACAGGGTCCGTGCATGCTTTCGATCAGGCGCGTTGGGACGAAAATTCTCGTAACTCATCAGGCTCCGTGAATACACATATAATGGATTTCAAATTCATCCTGCCGGAATCATCCTGGGATAGAATAAAATCATGTTGTACTAAGCTCGAAAATATTGCTGAAATAACTCCTGGGGCTATAGTTGGCAAAAGCCCGAAGAATAAACGCTGGCAAGACTATCCGCATCCGAAGGAAGTGAATTGGCTTTCTGGAGCAAAAAGAGTCATAAAGGACTCTTTTCATCTTGTTTATGATTCAGCATCTACCATAATCTATCCAAATGATTTGGAGAAGCCACGAAAGAATAAGAACCCGAAAAGAGATAAAGAACATCTTTTTAAAGGAAAGAAAATACTGCTCACTTCCAATACTGATCCGAGTTGGGGAAAACGCGTAAAAGTGGCAATTGAAAAGAAGGGGTACTATGTTTCGGCAAGCTTTTTAATTGTTGTTCCAAAATCAGAGGTTGAAAAGAGTGGTATTACTCATGAGGTAATTGCTGCTGTACTTAATTGGAAGGTCAGCAATGCCTGGATTGTGGAGCATCTGAAATATTCTTGGATACCTGTGCCCGCATTGAGAAGTATCCCTTTCCCGACATTGAAAAAAAGCGATTGTGAGGTCTTGACTGAAACGGTTCTGAATATTGAAGAGTCCATAGAAAAAAAAGGAAAACCATCCGACGATGCTTACTTAAAAATAGATGAAGTATTAAAGGATGCCTATGGACTCAGTGGTGAAGAATATGATCGGGTAAAGTCTATCTATGAATGGGACGCGAAGCCATTGACTACTATAGATAAATTGCCCGACATGGACGCGAAGTGGAAAACGACCGGCGTGGTGGATAGTATCGATGCCCAAAACAGTACAATAACTCTCTGGATAAGTGATTTTGATGAGTTGCAGACCGTGCCCATTTCACCATCCATGCCGGGATGGCTTTTGCGGCCAGACGCTGCTTTTCGAACATGCATTCCAAGGGAAAGTGTTAGAAAACGTTGTCTTGGGAATATCTATTTGGGAAGATTCAGACCCCAGGATTATACATATTTGAACGAAAAAGAGATATTCGGGAAGCTGGAAAAGGCTCTTTCGTAAAAGAAGTATCAAATTCATGACGAAAAAAACAACGGTCAGAGTCGCTTTTATTGATGTCGGACAAGGAGATACCATTGTCGTATCAGTTTCCGAAACCCATGAAGCGGTAATCGTCGATTGTTTCGACGCTGAGGCAGTGATATGTTATCTTGAAAAATATGAAATCCGGCATATTCGAGGATTGATTATAACGCATCTGCACCGTGATCATTGTAAAGGAATTACAGGGCTGATTGCCAATATCAAAAGAGAACTCAATCTAAGTTGTGAACGAATTTTTTACTATCTCCCAAACGCAAGATTATGGGAACGAATTCGTGATGATGCAGACGGACACTCCGATGATTCGAAGAACGAGACTTTCAAAAAGCGGCAATCCAAGAATCTTCTTACCGAAATGCTTAGGTTTGCCGACCTGCATCGAGATCGTTTTAAAAGCTTGGCTAAAGAACCGGAAAAAGTTCTACCTCTTCCAGGAATCATTGAGCTTATCCATCCATGGAGAGTGGATATCCCCACGCTTATAGGGAAAAGCTTGAATGACATTTCCGGTGTTCTGAAAATTAAAGGAAATGGAACGAGTGCAATTTTAACCGGCGATTTGGAGCCCACCGGTTGGGATTGCTTGAAGAGAGCAGAAAGCGATATGTCCGGCGATGTGTTGAAGTTCCCCCACCACGGCGCGTGGAAAGATAGTGATCCCGAGGAGTTATTGCAAGCTATAACTCCGTCCGTGGTTGTTATTTCAGTCGGGACTGATGGAGTAAGATACAATCATCCAAATCCGCATGTTTTGGATTCTCTGACCAATCACCCCGACATTCGTGTTCTATGTACTCAGGTTACCAACCAATGTGAAAATGAAATCGAACTGAAACGTGAAAATTTAATCAGGCAGCATGAACAATACTGTAGTGAAACTGACGCATTTTTTGCCGAGCAAAAAGGGTGTCCATGTGCGGGAACAATTATAATCGAACTCGGGAATTCGGTTGAAATTCTTCAGCCGAGTATTGAATTTCATGAAGATCAAATTATCAAAACATTTTTTTCCACGCCACAGTGTTGCTGATTGACAGGAAGTTCTTCCAGAAAGATTGGAAGGATGATGTTTATGCTCAGACTGTTCGATGGAACAGATCAACTACGAGACACCATTGCAATGCATATATTCAGAATAGAACTCCAGATGGAAATCGTAAGGGTATGCTATTGCCACGAAAAAAACAAATCATGATTGAATTGAAGCAAGGCGACATATTTCATGCAGATGTCGAGGCACTGGTGAATGCCGTGAATTGTGTCGGCGTCATGGGCCGGGGAATTGCCCTTCAGTTCAAGAAGGCATTTCCTGAAAATTTCAAGCGCTATAAGGCAGTATGCGACAAAAGGGAACTAAGCCCTGGGAAAATGTTCATTCATGATCTCAACCGCTTTCTGAATCCCCGTTATATCATTAATTTCCCCACCAAACGCCACTGGAAAGGCAAGAGCCGCATGGAGGAAATCGAGGCGGGACTTAAGGCTCTGGTTTCGGAGGTACGTCGAAGGGGCATCCGATCCGTTGCCATCCCTCCCCTTGGTGTAGATAAGCGCGCAAATTTCCCCTAAGTCCTATCCAAAATCCCAAGATAGTCTACCTACCCGGAAATAGTCAGGGAAAATAAAAGTAGAAGAATC